>DATJBS010000068.1:0-13353 GCA_035515235.1 Chitinophagales bacterium | reverse complement strand
ATAAAGGTGCTTATGATATCCCATTACTTAAAGGAAGTGTAATTGTTGCCGATCGATTTTACAATGATTTTTCTCTCTTAAATGTTTGGGACAGCAAAGGCGTGTTTTTTGTTATTCGACACAAAGAAAACCTTCAGTATGTTTCAATACTAGAAAATGATTTACCCGAAAATCTTCATCAGCATATTATGAAAGATGAATTGATTGAATTGAAAAATGAAACTTCTAAAAACAAATATCCAAATAGATTGAGGCGTGTTTCTGTTTGGGATGAAGAAAATCAACAAGTTATAGAATTGATTACAAATCAACTGAAATGGTCACCCAATACTATAAGCGAATTATATAAGAGCAGATGGCAGGTAGAAATATTCTTCAGAGACATTAAGCAACTGCTTCACATAAAATCCTTTATTGGAACAAGTGAAAATGCTGTAATGACTCAAATATGGACAGCTTTAATCACAATACTTATCTTAAAGGCACTAAAAGCACAGTCGAAATTTAGTTGGCATCTTTCAAACCTTGTTGCATTTATTCGGTTAAATCTTTTTGTTAAAATCAACCTTCAAAAATGGCTCGATCAGCCCTTCTCGGAGCACATAGAACCACCTCCTATATCACTACAAGGGGTTCTTTTTTGAAAAACGGTATTTATCTGTTTAATAACCAATGGAATCAGACTGAATATTTGTTTCTTAATTTATTTAGGACAGGATTGTTTTTAATTAATAAAATGTGAATGTGTTTTTAGGTTTTTCAAAAGCTCACAATAGCATAAAAGCTATAACTAATGGATACTTTTAAATTTTAGAGAGATAGCTAAGTTAACAGTGGATGGGGTTTCATCCAATTAAAGGTTGTTGAGAACAAATTGCAAAATTACAAATACGCAAAACGAAGATATATCATTCGATATTAAAATAAAGTTAACTTATGACCTTTTTTGCAAAACAGTTATTTTTAACATTTGAACAAATTGACATGAATCAATTAGAGATAAATTCTACTCTTTTTGATTTGAAAATCTCTTAATAAAGTAGTTTTCATCCTTGAGTGATAAAGAAATATTTAGAATTCAATCTTTTGTCAAAAACTTCTAAAGTTTTTAATACATAAACCTTGATTAGCTCGTAATAATGATGAATCTTTGCTTTTCTAATATCTTTGCTAGTAGATTTATATAAAAATCCAATAAAAGAACTCGATGATTCGACATATTCCCAACTCGTTAACGCTTATCAACTTATTTTTTGGAAGTATAGGTGTTTTTGCTTGTGCTACTAGTAATTATAAAATTGTTCCTATCTGTATTGCTATCTCATTGATTGCTGACTTTCTAGACGGCTTTACTGCAAAAATTTTAAAAGTAAAATCAGAGTTGGGTGCTCAATTAGATTCATTAGCAGATATGGTCAGCTTTGGTGTTCTTCCAGGCACAATGTTCGTACAACTCATCAGCATGTCTAATATGTCAGGAGGTGGATCATATGAGGTCAACCCTTTAGCTTATCTTGGGTTTATTTTCACTCTATTTGCATGTGTGAGACTTGCTAAATTTAATTTAGATACTAGACAGACAGAATCATTTATTGGACTAGCTACGCCCGCAGCTACAATCTTCGTATTGGGATTATACTTAAATTTCTTCGATCAAGATTTTACGGTATTGCCTTCTTTTGCATTTAAAATCATCTATCAGCCTCTAACAATGTTTGTATTATTAGCGGCCATGAGTTATTTGATGATTAGCGAAATTCCCATGTTTAGCTTAAAAGGAAATCTATTTCAATTGAAAGGAAATGAAGTTCAAATAGGCTTTTTAATACTTTCTGTGGTCGTATTATTTACACTTCAAGCTATGGGCTTGAGTGTTATTATCATACTATACATCATCGCATCTTTATTATCATCGATGCTACAAAAAGCAAGAGCTTAATCAGAAAAGCTTACTGTTGTTTGATCAGCTTTCCGCTGCCTGTAATATTTTCTTCTACAACGGGAGCACCTTTGTAATATATATTTCCACTGCCCGAAATAGTAGCAGAGATATTTTGAATAGCAGTAGTGAAGATGTTTCCACTTCCAGTAATATCAGCGAATATGCTTCGTCCAGGTAATTGAAAAAGCTCTAAGTCTCCTGCTCCTGTTACAGAAGCTTTAATCTCTTTAGTTTCAGAACCTGACAATCTAATATTCCCTGTTCCTTCTATAGAAGTAATTAAAGAATCTACATATAATTGCTTGAAAGTAATTGTACCAGATCCTTTATTAATAATTGTGATATGGCTTTGCTGAAAAGATTCATCAGCTATAATATTACCTGAACCCACTAATACGACTTGCTTAATACTAGGAACTACTAAAGTAACTTGTATTTCATCTTCACATTTAAGACATTCAGAATAGGCTAGCTCCCAATTCCCATCTTCAATTTCTTTATTGATCTTATTGATTGCTACTTCTTGACCGTATACGGCTGCAAACTGAAATGTATCTTGATATAAATATAAATCACCTGAAAAATTCACCGTGATACTTTCTAATTTGGCTAATGCGATTGGAGACTCAATTTTGCTCCCTCTACATTTTTTACAATCTTTTGAACAAGCTATGATTAAAAAGCTGCTCAACAATAACAAGAAAAAAATATTCTTTTTAGACATAGGTTTTATTTTAAAAGTGATCCAGGAACTTGTCTCCATCTAAAGATCAACTGCGTAGCTCTCAACTCAAACATTAAAAGCAACAAAGTAAATGAAGTGAATGACGCAATCATTAATGTTCTTACATAGACTATAAATTCGAGAGAAACTCCGTCTTTGATAAAGTAGCTTTCACTATATCCGTAAGAAAAATTAAAAGAGTCAAAGATTTCTAAGCTAGATAAAAAATACCTCAACATGAGAATCATCAAAGGAATATTGATCATCAGCATGACCATTTTGAACCAAAACGAGAACATTAAAGGAGAATATCTAGGAAATGCTATCCATCTTAAATAATTCATTGCCAGTATCATAGTGACACTGATGTAGAAAAATAGGGTATTGTTGACGTTTGGGTAAATGCTCCAAGTAAAGATGCTTGTAACTACAAATGATAAGAGAATCCAAAGGAATTCATACGACCATTGTAAAAGCGAAATATTTGCTCTCATAATAAGTGCGAAAGATAGGCAATTTCTAAAATCCTTTGAGAATAACTTTTGTTAATAATATTCATGAAATTGATAACTTTGAATCAAAGTAGTACATATTGGAAATATTATCTAGACTTACTGGGGATTCTAAATTATTAGCAATATTAATAGATCCAGATAAATGTAATCAAAACCAGCTTTCACAGCTCTCGGAATATGCTCAGCAAGGTTGGATACATTTATTTTTAATTGGCGGTAGTTTGCTTTTCAAAAACCAAGTCAAAGAAATTGTCGATTATCTAAAAGAGAATTGTAATGTACCTGTGATTATTTTTCCAGGTAATCCTTCACAAATTTATGATGGAGCTGACGGTCTTTTTTTATTGTCATTAATTTCTGGCAGAAATGCTGACTTATTGATAGGTAGACATGTGGAGGCTGCTCCAAGTATCAAACAAAGTGGCTTAGAAGTGATCCCAACGGGATATATTTTAATAGATGGCGGCAAAGCTACTTCTGTATCTTATATGAGCAATACTACTCCTATTCCTTCGGACAAAGCAGATATCGCTGTTGCAACTGCTATTGCTGGAGAGTTATTAGGTTTAAAATCCATTTACCTAGAAGCAGGAAGCGGAGCTAATCACCCAGTCTCTTCAGAAATTATACAAAGAGTTTGCAATTCTGTAGACATTCCAGTCATTGTAGGCGGAGGAATTCGCAGTGTAGAGCAAGTTGAGAAAGCTTTTGATTCAGGAGCTCAGGTTGTCGTTATCGGAACAGCCGTAGAAGAATATCCTGACTTTATTCCTTTGATTGCTACCTCTATGAAAAACTACGCTTAAATGTCTACTATGAAAGCTAAAGTTCTTCAGTCCACAGGAAGTTGGTATATCGTGAGAAATGAAAAAGCAGAAGTATTGAATTGTAGACTTCCAGGAAAATTCAAACTCATTAATCACAAAACCACAAACCCAATCGCTGTAGGAGATGAAGTCATTATCGGTCATGATAGCAACACCAATGACTATGTAATTGAAGAAATTTTACCTAGAAAAAATTATATCGTTCGACAATCTCCAAGACAGAAGCATCTCAAACATATGATTGCTTCGAATATTGACCAAGCAATTATCATCGTGACGATATCTCACCCAAGAACCTCTTTAGGTTTTATAGATAGATTTTTAGTCACTGCAGAATCTTATCATATTCCGGTCACTATTGTGGTGAATAAAATAGATAGGATGAATAAGAAAGATGAATTAGTCTTAGAGAAAATCCAAGAGATTTATCCGCCTTTAGGTTATCCTATAATACTATCTTCTGCCACTGAGAAAATCGGAATACAAGAAATTATCGATTTATTACAAAACAAATCTACTTTAGTAGTAGGTCATTCAGGCGTGGGCAAGTCGACTGCTATCAATGCTATCAATCCAAACCTACATTTGAAGACAGCTAATATTTCAAATAAGTGGAATAAAGGAAAGCATACTACGACATTTGCTACCATGTATGAAATCATGCCGGATAGTTATATCATCGACACTCCGGGCATCAAAGAATTATTTGTAATAGAAATAGAACCTGAAGAACTCAGCGGATATTTTCGTGAAATGAAAGCTTTAAGCAATAAGTGTCAGTATAATAATTGCTTACACGAAAACGAACCTAACTGTGCTGTGAAAGATGCTTTAATCAATGACGAAATCCCGGAGTCTAGATTTGAATCTTATCTTTCCATTTTAGACAATATCCGATCTGTGGATTATTGGGAGCGCTAATCGTGAAAAGCAAAGTCTCCTCAATGATTTACTTTCAATCTAAAAATATTTGATATATTTTTACGGACAATATTTTTTCATTTAATTCTAGAAAAATTAAGCATCATATCTTTTAATGGCAATTATAATCATCGTTATATTGATTTTACTAAATGGAGTTTTTTCCATGAGTGAAATCGCATTAGTTTCCTCCAGAAGATATAAACTAGAAGCTTTAGCAAAAAAAGGAAGTAGCAATGCTGAAAAAGCACTTCAGTTGGCTAGTAGACCTAATACATTTTTATCTACCGTACAAATTGGAATTACACTTATCGGAATTTTGACAGGTTTGTTTTCCGGAGAAAATCTAACAGAGCCATTTAAAATATGGTTGGAGAAATTTCCTCTTATCACACCGTACTCCAATCAAATCTCAGTAACCATAGTAGTTGTACTCATTACTTTTTTCTCCATCTTATTTGGCGAGTTAATCCCAAAAAGAATTGGGTTGATGTTTCCGGAAACTATTGCCACTATAGTTGCTCCACTGATGAGTTTTTTATCCATGATAGCTAAACCATTTATAGCTTTATTGACCGCTACAAGTGATTTTGTATTAGCAATTATTGGGTTGAAAAATGCTCAAAGTGAAGCTGTAAGTGAGGAAGAAATTAAAGCCATCATTCAAGACAGTACTACTGCCGGGGAAATCCAAGAAATTGAACAAGACATTGTGGAGCGGGTATTTGCTCTCGGCGACAGAACCGTCAGTGAGATCATGACTCATCGCAGCGACGTCATTTGGGTAGATCAGAAAGATAATTTGGACGTAATCAAAGAGAAAATCAAGGATGAATTCCACTCTGTTTATCTGGTTTGTGATAAAGTATTAGACAATTGGAAAGGGGTGGTTTTTGTCAAAGAGCTTTTTCCTATTCAATTTAAAGAGGTCCATTTTCAGTTAGAAAATTTCATACGTAAACCTATCATTTTTCCCGAAAGCACACCTGTTTATAAAGTCTTAGAAAAATTCAAGGAAAATAAATTCCATTACGGTATTGTCGTAGATGAATATGGCTCGCTTGAAGGTTTGGTAGCTATGGATGACGTTTTAGATGCTTTATTGGGCGACATGACAGAGTATAATCAAGATGAATTTCAGATTACTCCTAGAAATGAAAACTCTTGGCTCATCGATGGACAGATTCCTTACTACGTTTTTTGTGAATACTTTGAAATAGACGAAGACGCTGTCGAAGGCAATTTTAATACTTTAGGTGGATTCATTCTTCAACTTTTAGGGCATATTCCCACTACTGGACAAAAGGTGTTTTGGGAGAAGTATGAGTTTGAGATTGTAGATATGGATGGCGTGAGGATTGATAAGATCATGCTGACGAGGCATTAAGTGAGACTGAAGCCTTAGAGACTGAAGGCAAAAAGGATCACAGGTCTTTTTAAACATTAAGAAGTTAAGTTAGGCACTCTTGTCATTGAACTTGATTCAGAATGTCTTAGATTGCGGAATAAGCCCGCAGATTGTGCGGATTTGCGCAGACTTTTAAAACATAAGAAATTAAGATTTTTTAGACAATTTGATAGCGGACCAATGTCATTCATTTAAGAGGCATGTCATTCTGAAAGAAGAGATAGCGAAATGAAGAATCTATGTAAATCAAGAGATTCCTTCTACGTCGGAATGACATTTCCGTTAAGACGAGTTTTCCTGTCATTCTGAAAGAAGCGATAGCGGAGTGATGAATCTAAGACCGTTGCACGGTAATATATCAATTATTTGTAAAAAAAAGCACCTAAACATTTGACTGTCAGCTAATTAAGCTGTATTTTTAAGTAATGAAAAAGCAGGATAATAGTACTTTCGCAGATATTATTTGTGATTTACGCACCAGAAAGATTAAGAAGACCTTTTTTAACCAAGTCAATACTCTTTTAAATTGGAATAAAATCAGCAATATCATTAATAATCATTATGTCAGAGGTAAAAGTGCAACAGGGCTTCCAAGCTATGATGGATTGTTATTATTCAAGATGTGCTTACTTCAGACTTGGTATGGTTTGAGTGATTATGAAGTCGAAGACCGAGTAAATGATAGCCTTTCATTCAGCTCTTTTTGTGGTTTACATATAGAACAAGTAGCTCCTGATCACAGTACATTGAGTCGTTTTAGAACAGCAATGACAAAGGCAAATGCTTATGAGTTACTTTTTAAAGAAATCAATCAACAGTTAGAGTCGCATCAAATTATAGTAAAAAAAGGAGCTATAATTGACGCAAGCGTAATAGATACTCCTTTAAAACCTAAGGGAAAGACAAACTATGAAGTAACAAAAGATAGAGAAGACGAGCAAGAGATATCAGCAAATAAGGTATATGCAGACAGTGTAGATAAAGAGGCTTCATGGCTTAAAAAGGGAGATAAATATCGCTATGGCTATAAAAAGCACTATGTCACCGATAATGAAGGCTTAGTGCTGGGTGTGTTTACCACCAAAGCCAGTACCAATGAAATAAGCATTTTAGAAGAAGTATTGAATGCAGCTGACCTACCCGAAAACATACCACTAAAAGCAGACAAAGGCTATCAGTCAGAAAAGAATACTCAGATACTGAAAGATAAAAAACTAAAAAACCATATTCTTAAAAAAGCTAAAAAGAACAAACCACTAACTAGCTGGGAAACGAAGTTCAACAAGTTAGTAGGCAAAACAAGATTTAAAGTAGAACGAACGTTTGGAGGTATAAAAAGATGGTTCAATGGTGGCATTGCGAGATATCGAGGAATAAAAAAGATGCATACACAGAATCTCTTAGAAGCTACCTGTTACAATCTGTATAGAAGTCCTGGAATACTTATGTCTAATAGTGAAAAATAGAGTGAAATGAAGGAAATAAGACCAATAATCAATCAAATAAATCCACAGAAAATTGAAAAAATGATAACAGATAAAGAAATATACTAATGCAACAGTCGAAAAATTAACTAAAAACAAGAATATTTTCTCCTGTCGACTTTTGCAACGGTCTTAATCTATGTAAATCGAGAGATTCCTCCTACGTCGGAATGACATTTCAGTTAAGACGATTTTCCTTGTCATTCTGAAAGAAGCGATAGCGGAATGAAGAATCTATGTAAATCGAGAGATTCCTCCTACGCCGGAATGACATTCCAGTTAAACATGTTTCCCTTGTCATTCTGAACTGGTTTCAGAATCTTCTAAGTATTAAGATCAGCGATACCTGCGGGAAATAATTAAATCATCAGCACATTAATTCATTGCCACATTGAATCAATTATCCCCTAAAGCTTTACTGATATCTGTCTTAGCAATCAATATTTTGTACATCGCATTGATCAAAGTCGCTTGAGTAGTATAGAGTTGTTGTTCAGCATTAGTCAACTCCAAGCTGGAACCTAGACCTTCTTTGTATTTCAACTGAGCTACTTTATAGATCTTTTCTGCCAATTGCATGTTTCTATTGGTATTATTATACTCATTGATAGCATTTGCATAGTCTAATCTCGCTTTAGAATAAGTCAATTTAAAACTTTCTTGAAGCTGCTCTCTTCCGATTTTAATTCTTTGTAAATCTTCTTTTGCACTTCTAACTTGTGATCTTCTACCAAAACTATCCCATATCGGAACATTTAATTGAACACCAAAATATCTTGAGTTGAACCAATTGTATTGATTACTGAAGTTGAAAAAAGTAAACTTATCTCTTTGTGCAGAAGAAGCCAGAGAGCTATATGCGGTCAATGATGGAAGATTAGTAAATTTCAATCTTTTAATATTAGAGATATTCACTTGCTCTCTCAAGTTCATGAGTTGCAACTCGCTTCTAGTTTCAAAACTTCCACTTTCAGGATATAGTATCGTTACAGAATCTACAAAATCAGAAAGGTTTTGAGTCAATATAATTTCTTGATCTAATGGATATCCCATTTGGAATTTCAATACGACTTCTGTCAATTCGATATTGTTTTCTAAAGTGCTGACTTGCGTTTTCAAATTGGCTAATGAAAGGCTTAGTCTATCTACATCTATTTCTTCGACGAGGCCGTTGGTATATAAAAGGTTAGTTTGTTGATATAATTCCTGTAGATTTTTAATGTTTTTCGAGACAATAGATTGACTTTCTCTAGCAACCAACACATTATAATAAGATCTAGAAATCATGTCTTTGATATCTTCTGTTTTAACGACTTTTTCTTGTTCAGTCATTTTCACAAAAATATCTGCTGCTTTAAATCCTACTAAGAATACACCATTGAATATCGTCTGTGTGGCGTTGATGGCGACATTAACATTATTAGGTAATCCAAACTGTACTATTTGATCTTCGGGAATGCCTAATGTTCCGGCAGGTAGAATGGTGGAATTTAATTTGCCATAATGAGTATAAGACAATTCACCATTGACTTGTGGAAGAAGGTAGGACAAAGATTCTTTCACTTTCAATCTAGCTTGATTGACTTCCACTTGTTTGAGAGCTAAATCTTTTGAATTTTGAATTGCAAAAACTTTGGCTTCTTCTAGAGTAAATGTATTCCCTTCTTGCGCAGACAAAGATTGTACACTAAGTAGGGTGATGGTCAAAATCAGTTGATAAATCTTATTCATATATGGTTTGATCAAAAATTATTTAAATATTGCTCTAATGAACTTCTTCCTTTTTCCGAGCAAATGGAATACATATGCATTTTCAAATGTTCTTTATAGACCTCGTCCAACTGTACATCTGTTTTTAGAACGCTATGCTGCATGATGACACTATCTAATAGTCCCAAATACATATAGCCGACTATATTCGCTTGAATATTTTCTCTATATAATCCTTGTTGGATGCCTGTATTCAGATTAGAAAGTAATTGAGGAAAAATGATTTTTTCTTTAAAAGATTCTATTAATGCCCAAGATTCAGCATAATAACTTCTCAAATCTTTAAACGTGTTTTTAGAAAACATTCTAAACGTGTCCACATTGAGCTTTCCTAGTTCTAACATTTCTGTAATAGGATCGCTATCTAATTGAAGAACTTGTAATATTTCTCGTTCTTTCATTTCTAGAATCCAACTGACACAACTATTGACTAATTGAGATTTAGTATTAAAATGCTGATAGATGGTTTTTTTAGACATTTTGAGTTGACGAGCGATTTCATCGACAGTTACATTCTTCACTCCTTTTGACTTAAAAAGTGCAGATGCTGCTTCAAGCATTTTTATTTCTATTGGGGAGTAGGGGTCTATTTGTAAAAGCAACTTCTAAGATTTCTTGAGTAAAAATAAAGATAATTATATTAGGAAACTTTTAGGCGTTCAATAGTTTACATTGTCTAATTATTAATATTCTATCGAAAAAGAGTCAAAACGGTTCTAAATATCAAAATGTGGAGAAGTATTTAAATAAAAATGGATTGTTTACAAAAACATAAAATCAGACACCAAATGCTTTGTATATTGTTGAATACAAGAGACTTACTTATAGTATATTTTAATTTTTTTAATAAAAAAGGCTAAATATTGCTTAACAAATCCTTTACTTCTGTGTTATAGTAATAAAGTGTTAATTGATAAATAAACTTTTGATTAATTTAGCAACGTTTTTGAAATAATATTCAAATTATAAAATAATGTCTGAGAACACCATAGCAATACAACTTGATGGAAAAGAAGTGCTCCTCCCCGTGGTGGTTGGTACTGAAAATGAAAAAGCTCTAGATATATCAAAGCTTAGAGATGAGTCTGGATATATTACATTAGATACTGGATATAAAAATACTGGAGCTACCAGTAGTGCCATTACATTCTTGGATGGAGAAAAAGGTATTTTACATTATAGAGGCTATGATATTTCAGAATTAGCTGAAAAATCTACTTTTGTTGAGGTATCGTATTTATTACTTTACGGAAATCTTCCTACTGCTGCACAATTAGCAGAGTTTGAAGCATCTCTAGCAAGTCAATCTTTACCTGCTGGATTTGCTGATTTGCAAAAATCATTCCCTTCAGAAGCTCACCCTATGGCTCAATTGTCTGCAGGTGTAACACTTTTGTCTAATTATTTTGACGGAAATACTTCCTTACCTACTGATGAGAATATCCATTCTCTTTTAGGAAATTTTGGAGCTATTGCTGCTAATATCCAAAACAACTTCTTAAGTAAAGATTTCAACCAATTTTCTGGTAAAGGATTTGTTTATGACTTCTTGACTATGGCTTTTGGTGAAGAGCCAGATCAAGTGATAGTGGATGCAATGGACAAATTATTGATTTTACATGCTGACCATGAGCAAAACTGTTCTACATCTACTGTAAGAATCGTAGGTTCCTCTCACGCTAACGTATTTGCATCTGTTTCAGGTGGCATTAACGCGCTTTGGGGTCCATTACATGGTGGAGCAAATCAAAGTGTACTTGAAATGTTAGAGTCCATTAAAAAAGACGGCGGCGATATAGATAAGTATGTTGCAAAAGCTAAAGACAAAAACGATCCATTTAGATTGATGGGCTTCGGTCATAGAGTTTACAAAAACTTTGATCCTAGAGCTAGAATCATTAAAAAAGCTAGTGATAGCGTTTTGGAGAAATTAGGTGTGAAAGATGAAGCTTTAGATATCGCTAAGCAATTAGAGAAAATAGCTTTAGAAGATGAGTACTTCGTTACACGTAATCTATATCCAAACGTAGATTTCTACTCTGGAATCATTTACAAAGCAATTGGGTTCCCAACTGAAATGTTTACTGTATTGTTTGCATTAGGTAGAGTTCCTGGATGGTTGTCTCATTGGAAAGAAATGAGAGACAGAAAAGAACCTATCGGACGTCCACGTCAGGTCTATACAGGATCTACTTTGAGAAAATATAATTCTATCAACGAAAGATAAAATCTACTCTTTAAAAATATGAAAGCCAGCTATATGCTGGCTTTTTTTATGCCCTAACGATGATTAAATCATGGGTAATTGAATTCGTTTTATAACATTTACCGCTCGAATTTTTTCACGATAAATTGCATTTGGAAACGGTTTTGCACCTACGGAGCAATTATTATTGTTGGAATTGGTATTTCTAGAGAAACGGTTTGCACCTACGGAGCAATTATATGTTGGTTAAAATCGTTTTTTCTATAAACGGTTTTGCACCTACGGCGCAATTGTATATTGGGGATATTTGCATTTCTATAAACGGTTTTGCACCTACGGCGCAATTGTATATTGGGGATATTTGCATTTCTAGAAACAGTTTGCACCTACGGAGCAACTCTGCACCTACATTATATACAGCAATGGATCCGCCGTAGATACACAACAATTACTCCAAATGGATTTTATAAAAACATTTTGCACCTACGCCGCAATTGTGTATCGACATCATACACGGACAAAGGATGCGCCGAAGATGCATCAGCTTTGTAACAAAACCCACCCCATCAGAATCGTGTGCCGTAGCTACACAACAATTACTCCTAATGAATTTTATGAAAACGGCTAGCACCTACGGAGCAATTATATGTTGGTTAAAATCGTTTTTTCTATAAACGGTTTTACACCTACGGCGCAATTGTATATTTGGGATATTTGCATTTCTACATAGCTTTTGCACCTACGGCGCAATTGCGTATCGACATCATACACAATCAAAGGGTGCGCCGAAGGTGCATTAGCTTTGTAACAAAACCCAACCTATGAGAATCGTGTGCCGTAGGTACACAACAATTACTCTAAATGCATTTACAAAAACATTTTGCACCTACGGCGCAATTGCGTATCGACATCATACACGGTCAAAGGGTGCGCCGAAGGTGCATCAGCTTTGTAACAAAACCCAACCCATCAGAATCGTGTGCCGTAGGTACACAACAATTACTCATAATGGATTTTATGAAAACGGTTTTGCACCTACGGCGCAATTGTATATTGGGGATATTTGCATTTCTAGAAACAGTTTGCACCTACGGAGCAACTCTGTACCTACATTATATACAGCAAGGGATCCGCCGTAGGTAAACAACAATTACTCTAAATGGATTTATAAAAACATTTTGCACCTACGACACAATTGCGTATCGACATCATACACGGACAAAGGATGCGCCGTAGGTGCATTAGCTTTGTAACAAAACCCAACCCATCAGAATCGTGTGCCGTAGGTACACAACAATTACTCCAAATGGATTTTATGAAAACGGTTTGCACCTACGGAGCAATTATGCATTGATTTTATTATAAACCACGATTGAAATTATATAGTCACGATTGAAATCGTGGCTATATAATTGTTTAGACTTACTGGTTTAGCTTCCGTGTAATTAAGTTTAAAGTTAGAGGTTGATGACTTAGCATTTTTAGGATAGTATTGTGCCAAATACTTCCTTTTGCTTGTGATCTATTTATCCTATAACAATACTCGTTGAAATATT
>DATJBS010000067.1:0-56743 GCA_035515235.1 Chitinophagales bacterium | reverse complement strand
ATGCTAAACCCAGAAATCAACTAACTTTGTTTGATTAGCTTGTTTTTGAAAAAACTGATAATTAAAAATAAAAAGTCAATGTTTAGGCTACTTTTGATAGTCTAAAAACTTATTTTTAATTTATCTCGGACAACAATGATATAAAATCATAAATTCTAATTTAATTCATGCTAACATTTCATTTATCATGTGTACTTAGATAAAGTAAACACTGATTGTACCATATTAATATTTTATTTATCCAGTTGAATTATTAAGATATAGTTGTGCTATAATAATATTTAATCGTAATGCATAACATCTTTATAAAGATGGTAAATTCAACTGTGATAAGTTCATTAATTTACTGTTAGGATACTATCCAAACTATTAAACACTTGATTTTCAAAGCAAATGAGAATAACTTTAGAGTTGATTTTTAAATGTTAAAATAGATATTATGAATAAAATATTTACCTATTTAATTTTTTCCATATTTTCTTTATTACAATTAAATGCTCAAAGTTTTACTTGTAATAACGCTTTAGTAGGACAAGATTATGTCGTCGATAGAGTTGACCCCGGAATACTAAGTTTACTCGAAGGTGGAAACTCTTTTAATAATGTGTTAGATGGAGATTTAACAAATTATGCACAAGTAGATATGACATTAGTGGCTTTGGGAGCAAGTGTCATTTCAGTAAAAAAAGTCAATGGGAATTTTTCTGCTGGCAAAAAGGTCGGTTTTGTTATTGAAGTACCTAGTACTTTGCTTACGGTCGACTTATTAGATGGATTATCTTTGAGGACTTATTTAGATAATAATATTCAAGAAACCGTTGCCTTAGGTGGAGGAGGTGGTTTGTTAAAACTATCTGTTTTAAATTCTGGAAAAGAAGGCACAAAAAGAATTGAGTTCACTACTACTAAGTCTTTTGATGAGGTAGAATTAATACAATCTAGTGTAGTTGCTGCGTTATCTAGTATTAGAATCTATAATGCTTACCTATCTGATGCAAGTTGTAACAACGACTGCATCACCACCTTGACTACAGGTAACTATTCTGGAGCTAGTGCTTCTACTGCAACAGGCTTACTTGATGCAAAATTTTCTAATGTTGGAAGCTTATTAGATGCAGATTTGAACAATTACTCAACTCAACCTTCATTACTAAATTTAGGTTTAGTAGGATTATCAAGTTTTGTACAAATTAAATCAGGAACTACATTTCCTGCTGGTACTGATGTTGGATTCAAAATTCAACAACCTGGTCTTTTAGGTTTAATCAGTTTAGATCTATTAGGCTCAATGACCATTACTACTTATAATTCTGCAGGTGTACCACAAGAAACTTTTCTAAGTTCTGATTTGGCAGATGCATCATTATTGTCAGATGGATTTGCAAATATCGGTTTTAAATCTACCAAAGCTTTTAGCAATATAAGATTAAGTGTAAATGCAGAACTTTTAGATTTAGTTCCTATTAGAGTTTTATATGGTTACGTTAGATTAGATTCAGATAATGATGGCGTACCAGATTGTTTGGATAATTGTGTAGGGAATGATCTTTTGGTAAATTCTAAGGGCGAACCATTAGCTTGTTATCCTGAATGTAATTTGAACGCTGGTGCGGATATTAGCGAGTGTCCTACAAATAGCGATGGTTCAATTCAGCTTAATTCGGCAGGTTCAGGAAATACCTGGGCAGCCTTAGCTGGAAATCCTTCGGCAGCAACTATTAATAGTGCTGGATTAGTTCAAAATATGTCTGTAGAAGGCATTTACAGATTTAGATTGTATAATGGAATTTGTTCGGATACAATTTCTGTTAACTATCAAGCAGGTATTAATTCAAGTTGCAATAGAGCATTAGTTGGTCCAAATGTAATAATAGATGGTCAAGGACTTAATGGAGGACTTTTATGTTTACTATGTGGTGAAGCAGGAGCTAATAATGTTGTTGATGGTGACTTAAATAATTATTTAGAGTATAATCAATTGCTCGGTTTATTAGCATCTACTTCACTTATTGCTGTAACAGATACTAATAATGTATATCCTGCTGGAACACGTACTGGATATGTAGTTTCATTTCCTGATGGATTATTGAGTGCAGCTTTATTAAATCAGTTCGAAATTAGAACATACTTGAATGGAAATTTTGTAGAATCTGCAACTTCGGCAAACGGTCTATTAGGTGTAGGTGTTTTAGCTGGAGCTGGAAATAAAACTAGAATTGGATTTATTACTACACAGCCGTTTGATAAAGTAGAAATAGTTACAGGGAGCGTTTTAGGTTTATTAACGACGATAAGAATTCATAATGCATTTGTAGAAGATGGCTCATGTCCATCATTATCTGATGTTAGCTTAAATCCATCTTCAGCTTGTTTTGAAATTTTAGAAGCGGATTCAGATAACTTCTCAACTATTAATTATGATAAATCAGGTTTTACTGGAGTCGCTTGTGCATTATGCAATTTAGATAGCCTATCTAATATTGTAGATAATAGCTATACTAACTATGCGACATTAACTCTCCCAGTTGGTTTGTTAGTCGAAGGTTCAGTATCAGTAAAATCTAAAAAAACTTACACAAGTGGATATGAAGCAGGTTTTGCGGTTACAGCGGATGCTTCATTATTGACTATAGATGTACTTTCCAATATTGCGATTGTCACTTATTTAGATGGTGTAAAACAAGATTCTATTGTTGGAAATACAGGATTACTCAATGCTTCCTTATTGCCTGGCTCGTCATCAATAGGATACTTAGGCTTTAGATCTGAAAAGTCCTTTAATGAAGTGAGATTAGTGGCAAGTTCACCAGTTGGTGCAAACTTACTAACTGATGGATTGAAAATATATTATGCTTATGCGAGATTAGATTCTGATGGAGATGGCATACCAGATTGCTTAGATAAATGTTGCTCAGGTGATGACAATTTTGATGCAGACGGAGATGGTATTCCTGATGCTTGTGATGTAGACATTTTAGCAATTGATGATATAGTGACTACAGAAGAAAATACAATAATAAATATTAATGTATTGGACAATGATGAATTAGGTATTCACGGCATAGATTCAATTGTAATAACCCAACAACCACTTCATGGGACTGCTATTATCAATGACGGAGGAACTCCTGAGGATCCTTCTGACGATATCGTGATTTATACTCCAGATAGTAATTTCATCGGTGTAGACACTTTCTTTTATCAAATTTGTGACAGTTTTACTATTTGCTCTCAAGCGATGGTCATTGTAAATGTAGAAGAGCAATTAAAAGCAAATAACGATTCTATTACTGTTAACGACAGCTCTCCAATTACAATTGATGTTTTAGAAAATGATTCATTTGGTCCAGAAGGCCCTGGTGATGGTCCTATTACAATTGTTACACCACCTACAAATGGTACTGCCGTAGTTGACGATGGCGGCACACCAAATGATCCTACAGATGATGTGATTGTATTTACTCCTGATTCTAACTTTAACGGGACAGATTCATTAGTATATCAAATTTGTGATTCAGAAAATAATTGCGAGACAGCTACTGTTTACATTACAGGGAATCTTACAAATAATGCTCCTATAGCAAATGATGATTATGCAACTATTTCTGGAGGAGGAACTATTGCATTAGACGTATTAGATAATGACAACGATGATTTGGATGGGACTATGGGTGGTTTGGATACCAATAGTTTAAAAATTATATCTGCTCCAATAAACGGTGTAGCGATAGTCAATAATATGAATGGAACAATTACTTATACTGCAAATAATGGATTTATTGGAGAAGACACCATGTATTATGAAATTTGCGATATTGGTTCCCCAGTATTATGCGATACAGCAATGGTAGTCTATAAAGTTGGAGGTAGTCCAGACCTTACTCCAACAATTACATTGTTCCCGACCGTTATTACAGGTACTGCTGAGATTGATATTTTGATTGATATTAAAGAAATAGGCAATGCCCCTACGGACGGAAGTACAATCACTGTGCTAATCGGTAAGAATTCTACAATGATATTGGAATTTGATCCTGCTCAAACTGAGCTAATATTCTTCGATGTTGACAATCCGTTGTGGACATTTGATAATACGAATTCATCATATTACATCTTTACAACTACAGAGACTATTCCAGCTAAAGGTAGCTTGTCATTTGCACTAAGTTCAAATTTTGATCCTAGTAATGTAAATGGAATAAATCCTCTATCAGTTACAATTTTCTCTGGAGGAGGTGAAGTGAATATGCTGAATAATTCAGATTCAGATGTTCTTAAGTATTTTGCTGAATAATATTGTAAATATATAAATCAACTAACAATGAAAAAACTCATTATATTAATCAGTCTAATACATATATTTACGACTGCAAATGCACAGTGGAATCCTTTTGTGACGGAGCCTATAATTTATGAGACTCCCATTAATTTAGCAATAGATAGTTTTACTAACATTAGTTTTATTATAGGAAACTCTGCTAATGAACCAATGAATGACTTAAGTGATCCATTGAGATTTACTGTGTCTTTCATAAAGGTGCAGCCTGGCAATATGGCTAATCCTGCAGCTTCTGTTTCAGGTGCTGATTGGTTTAGTGTTCAGTATCTCACTAAATACAATATGTATTATTTTACACAAATTGCACCAATACCTCATGCTCTAGATGGAGGTGCACAAAGAATTACAATTAATGTAAAAGTGACAATCCCATCTCCTTCAACTAATAAGACTAATGGTTTTGCAGTAAACATACAACCTCCGGGTTATGCTAATGGCTCCAATAATGTTATTGATGATGATAATGGATTGTTTACTTATACTATCTATGACCCTTCTGTCTTACCTGTAGAATTAGTGAGATTTGAAGGTTCATTAAATCAATGTAATACAGAATTGCTGTGGGAAACAGCATCTGAATTGAATAACGACTACTTCTCTGTCCAAAAGAGTACTAATGGAACGGATTGGGATGAAATCGCTCAAGTGAAAGGAAATGGAAATTCAACTTCTCCAAAATCTTATCGGTATACAGATGAGGACTTAAATGCTAGTTTAGCTTATTATAGATTAGTACAGACTGACTATGATGGTAAAAATGAAATGAGCAAAGTTATTACTGTAGACGGTCAAGGATGTAGTAGAACTGGTTTCAAATTATATCCTAATCCAACTCACGATTTTATTAATATTGAACTTGATAATATCAAAGAGAGTTATAAGTATGTAATTTATTCAGCTTTAGGCGATATCGTTAAAGCTTCTGATTTCTCTAATTCTGTTCATAAAATCGCAGTAGGAGATTTACCTAGCGGTTCCTACTTAATTAACTTAGTATCAGATACAAAACAAATTTCTAAAATATTTATAGTTCAGAAATAAATATTCAAATTAATTTTAAAAAAGCACATAGAGATAAAAGCCTCTATGTGCTTTTTTGGTTTATAAAGTTAGGCGATGTTCACATTCTCCAAAGAAGATTTTTTAGCCAACAGCTAAATCTGTTCTTGAAATCAAGAAAATTCTAATCAAATGCTTTATTCTATTCATCATGGGGTGAAATTAAACATAATTAATAATTGTTATTTCCACTATATCTAATCATGTGGTTTGCTAGCTATCAGCAAGGTTATACATTATACAATAAATTATGTATATAACAAAGCTCAAAACGCCTCCAAATGGTTATTGAATATTTAATAATTTGCATATATTTATTGACGAGATGATAAATTAAGAACGAATAATTTTATTCATCTCTTTTTAATTATTAATACTTTTCACATGATTATATATCTACGTTTAAACAATAATAAATTTACAAAAGCAATTTCGTCATCTTTTACAGATTCCATTAGAAAGTAGAAATAACAAATATTTTAAACTAAAAAATTTCTAACCAATTTTTAATGAAAACTAATGGCAACTGCTTATATAGTAGATGATGAAATGCATGCAGCTTTATTGCTAAAAGATAAACTTTTGGCTGTTTCGGACTATTTCGATAATATTGAAATATTTACAAAACCAGCAAAAGCACTTCAAGCTATACAGGATAAAAAACCTGATTTAATATTTTCTGATATAGAAATGCCTTTGATGCAAGGAGTAGATTTGCATGAAAAAATAGCTATTTTAGATATTCCATTTATATATGTAACAGCATACTCTTCCTATTCTATACAAGCCATAAAGTTGCAAGCGTTTGACTATATACTCAAACCTGTAAAGGAAGAAGAACTAGAAGTTTCCATAAAAAGATTCATTAATCAACAGGAATTTGTAAAATTAAAAAAGGAAAATTTAGATTATCCTTCCTACTCTAATTTGCTTGACAAGCAAAAAGAAAAAATTATTATTAACACCTCAGAAAGCATGAGATTTGTTTCCATTAATAATATAGTTTGGATAGAAGCTCTAAATAATTACTCTAATTTTCACATGAAAGATGGAACTACTATATTATCTTCAAAAACATTAAAACATTTTGAAAGTCAATTGATAAATTTTGGTTTTATAAGAGCGCATCGATCTTCGTTAGTCAACTTGACTTATATAGAAAGCTTATCTTACGAAGATGGAGGGCAAATTCTTTTAAAAACTAGTGAAACTTTAGACGTAACAAGAGAAAAGCGTGCTGAAATTAAAAATTGGTTCAATATTCAGTAATATAGATAGCATACCCAATCAAACTAACTCACATTTTACACCCATACCTAATTACACAAAAATGTAAGGTTTGAAAGCATCTAAAAAAAACAAAAATGTATTACCATAATACATAAGTACAGTTAACGATATTTTAATATTAGAGAAATATTGAAATTACATAAGAATATTCCCTTGTTGAAAAAGTGATTTCCCTAACTCAAAACGCAGCTTTACACAATCTCCCGAAAGATGGTGGTTCTAGTGTAAGCATCTTAATTCCATTATAAATGATATTAAAAGGTCTAATTAATAAATTAAAGATTTTCAATAATTAGATTAAAAATCAGAAAAATTCAAATTTTAGTTGGTCATATATTAGTTTCTCTAATGAATTAACATCAAGAAAGGTCAAATGTTATTTAAAGCATAACACAATGTGATAATAATCACACTTTTAGCACATTAGAGCCTGCTAGGATATAATATTTTTTCCACTCATTAATTTGATAGTCTCCCTAACTCAAAGTAACCCTTAGCTAAATCATCACATCGAGCATCATCATCATCTAGTATCATTACATTCCAATCAATAATAATTATAGTGTGTGTGTGTGTGTGTGTTTATTGGATGTAAAGGGTAATTCCTTATTTTATCAGTCCAACTTTTAACTTAGGCTTAGGCCCTGTTTTAAAATTGTATCTAAAGCAGTCCTTCATCAAAGTCTATTCAACTTTTAAATCAAATAAGCTATCCACTTTGGATGGCCCGCTTTATTTTTGGTGAATAGACATCCATAAATTGACTATTATTAAGTCTGCATTTTAAATTAGAACTAAAAAACTTGAAGTATCTGATAAAAGATGAGAGCAATTGTAAAAAAGAATTCAGATTAAAAATTCTAAATTGTTAGATTCGTATTCAATAAGAAAATTAAACTATTTCCAAATATGATTTATGCCAAAGTATTTGTGATTTCTAAATTAAGCAGTACGTTTATATAATAAACATGAGTACAGTTGTATACAGTTAGAGTGAATTATTATCTAAGTATTAGAAATCAAAATTATGAATAGAATTTTTACACTTATAACATTTATAGCATTTTTCTTCACTCCCTTTTTAGTCTTTGGCGATGAGAATAAAAAAGATGATTTTGATAGCTTGTATGTGCATATAGCGACTGTTATATCTCTTCAAAATATGGACTCAGCCATCATTCTAGCAGATTCTTTATTAGAGTCTGTGCAAGAAGATCCAATGAGAAAAATGAGAAGCTACATGCTTTTGGCTTCCTTAAAAGACCATGAAGGTGAAGTGTTATCTTCTTTAGTATATGCCAGTAAAGCAGATAAAATTGCAACAGAAATAAAAAATATAGAATGGCAAATGCGTATTGCCGGATTTTTGTATACTACTTATAATGGAGTTGGCTTACCAGAGCAAGGAAAGCAATATTTAAAAAAAGTTGAAAGACTTAATGAAACTGAAAAGATTCCATTAATTCAATTGTATGTGCATCAAGCCAAAGCGAAATTATATTTAGAAGATAGTTTAGCTCAAGAAGCTTTAAACGAACTGATTCAGACAGAGAATCTGATTGAGAACTTATTAAGTCAAAAAGTTGGACCTATCATTATTGCTACCACGTATCAATTAAAAGGATTGAGCTATTTTCAACTCAATGAAATCGAAAAAGCCAAAGAAAACTTCTATCGTGCAAAAGAATTGATACCTGATAATTATAGTGTCCTTTTAGGATATATATATATTGGATTAGCGAATATCTATTTAAAAGAAAAGGATTTAGAACAAGCTTTTTATTATTTAGAAAAAATTGAGCCCATATTAGAAGGATCAAAAGATTTTAGTTTGAAAATCATGTATAATAGCTCCTGGAAATCTTACTATTTACAAAGTGACAACCCTGTTATGGCAGATAAATATGATAAAAATCTATTAGTATTAAAAAGTGAAAAAACAACATACTTGGCAAAAATATCGAATCAACTTATTCAAGAGTTGAAAGAAGATTCGAATAAGAAAACGAAGAGTTCTTTGATGTTAATCAGCTTAATATCTTCTTTAGTGATATTAATAGCAATGATAGTTATTTATAATATAGATAAAAGAAAACAACAACAGAAAAAGTATGAGACTATAGTCACTGAAGTCAAAGATTGGTTTGATGACAAATAAAAAATCACATCTGACTACATTTTAAGAATGAACTAAATGACTATTTTCTTATCATCGGAATTTTAACGGTATAATGTTTTGCATCAATTAAAATTTCTATTTCTTGTTGTTTTAATAGCTTATATCTTTGTCTTAAGTTTTTCAGACCAATTCCTGATGGCTCTTTTTTATAATCGGATTGAGCAAGCTGCTGAACATTATTACGTACCACCAAAGTATCATTTCCTTCAGTATAAATTTCTAACTTAAGTGGATTTCTTAGAGTAAACTCATTGTGCTTCAACGCATTTTCTACTAATAGCTGTAGTGCTAGTCTGGGCAAAAGGACGTCTTTGTCTAAATTAGGTATATCTATTTGAACATCTAAAGCTTCTTCAAATCGTTCTTGAAATAAACTTAAATAGGATTGTACAAACTCAATCTCATCTACCACTAAAGACAATCCTTCAACATGATCTTTTTGTAAAGTGTACCGATAAACTTGTGTGAGCTTATTGACATAATTTTTGACCCATTGATCTTTAGTTCCTGCTCTCAAAACAGATAAAGAATTAAATAAAAAATGAGGATCCAATTGTTTACCTAAAAATGCCAACCGAAGATGTAGTGCTTCTTGTTTTTCTTGTTCAATACTTAACATTTCTGTCTTAACTTTTTTATCTCTAAATAAATAATATTGAACTGGATACATGACCATATAAATTATCAACCCTCGAATAGCAAGATTTGGGAAAGCAGATTGTATAGAAAGTGGCTTTAAAGGTAATAATGGAGAATCTTCAAAGGGACTGATATAGTAAAAAAGAATAGAAAGAAGAATACTAATAATGAGACCGAATACAATGTGAAATCCTTGAAGGAACAATTTCTTATTTTTAATAAAAAAATGATTGCTGATCCAAATAAAAAAAGACATTAAGAATAAAAAAACTTGAGAGCCAATTAGGTTATTGATATCAACATCATGAGATTGTTGAATTTTCATTCCTATAGCAAATTGACACAGAAGAAGACTAAAGAGAAAGCCTTGTAATAAATGATATTCTTTTATCCACTTAAATATCATAGGATTTCAGTTTTATTATATGCACTACCAACTTGTTTAATGTTTAATTTTCTACCCATTCTAAAAACGAACTTAAGCGCTCTTTACTGACTTGAATAAATTCTTTGGGAAAAAACTCCATCGTAATTAATAACTTTCTACTAGATAGGTTCTCCATGTTCTTAATAAAATTGCTATTGACGATATATTGACGATTAGCACGATTAAAAATAGCAGGATCAAGCTTTTCCATAACTTCTTCTAAAGTCTTATTGATGACAAAGGATTCTTTAGAAGTATCCATAACCAATAATCTATTATTCTCGGTTTTAATCAAAACTATCTCATCTACAGGTAAAGGAATAATTTTCTCTTTATAATACACCAGCATTGTCTTAGAAAATGTAGTTGCAGATTCACCTTTTAATAAACGTTTTAATGCGGAGAAGTCAATCGCTTCATTTTTTTGAGTGAGGTTATCAAGTTTCTGGAAACTTTTTCTCAAATCTCCTTCTTGTACAGGTTTCAGTAAATAGTCAATTCCATTATTACGAAAAGCATTTAGAGCATATTGATCATAAGCTGTAAAAAATATAATGGGAACCTGAATTGAAATTCGTTCAAATAAATCAAAACAAAGTCCATCACCCAATTGAATATCAGAAAAGATTAAATCAGGTTGTTTATTAGCAGTTAGGAGAATTCTTTCTGCATCATCCAAAGAATGAGCTAATGCATAAACATTAGATTGAGGACGCAATTCTTCAATCATGCTTTTCAATTCCTTAGCAGTCTTTATTTCATCTTCAATTATTAAAATATTCATTACTGCATCTTTAGCGTGAAAGTATCTTTTTATTTAAAGATACAAGCAATTTAAAAGTTTAATCCAACTTTATCTCCCCTTTTGATAGAAGGACAATATAAACTAACGCACGAAAATAACAGGATTAAGAATAGGTCTTAATCTGAAAAGCTGAAATATTAAGAGAATAATCTACAATAGTCCCTTTAGAAGATCATTAATATAGGAGATTAAAATATTTCAAATACGGATATGTCCGTTTCGCTATAAAGATTACCCTTTTAAGCATATTCCATTCTATATTACTATTTATGCGATGTAACTTAGTCTTGTAATATTTTAAAACACGCTTGTGTGTGTATGTGTGTATGTCTTTTATGAATAAATAATTTAATTTTTATTCGTAAATCAGTTGAACTAAAAGGTTCAACAAACCAAAAATTTAGGTCTGCTTTTTAAATGTGTGTAAAGCAGACCTTTATTTTTTAAAAATGGATAGTTAAAATTCGATAATATACTATTAGACTTTTTAAAAGCAGGCTGTCCAATTGGATAGCCTGCTTGATTTTATGGAAAATGAATAAGCACAACTATGCAAATGAAACCATTAATACCTGCAAGCCTGAGTCTCGAAGCCCCCCGCACGAGGGATAGAGGCGATATGTCGAAGTGAAACGTAGACATACTAGCTGAAAGCCCGACCCGATGACGATAGGAAGAGGGACGTGCCCAAATAAAATGAATAGCAGATATAGAGTCTGAAAAACGAAATCTCATGACGAAAATATTGAACATCTTATTAGATTTACAGGATGTTGTTAATCGCTGACAGTGGATCTACCAAAACCGACTGGGTGTTTTTTACTCCTCAAGATGGAGTAGTCAAAACTATTACAAGTGTAGGCTTCAACCCTATCGTTCAAAGTGAAAATTTCATCAGAGAAAAAATTGAAGAGACTTTCAAACAGGTGCTTGAAGTTAAATCTGTAACCAATATCTATTTCTTTGGTGCAGGCTGCTCTTCTGATTCAAGGAAAAATATAATTAACGATATACTCACAGATGTTTTTGTAGGTGCCGAAATAGAAGTCGATCACGATATGAAAGCTGCTGTCATCGCTACTTGCGGAGATGAAGCGGGATTTTCATGCATTCTGGGCACGGGCTCAAATACTGTGTTTTACGATGGACAAAATATTATAGAACCTAAAGGTGCATTAGGAATTGGTTATATATTGGGCGATGAAGGAAGTGGTGCTGCAATAGGAAAAATTCTTTTAAGAGATTTTTTATATCTCCAAATGCCTGATTTATTATATCGTCATTTTGAAGAGGAACTAAAACTGAACAAAGGAGAGATTTTCAAAAATGTATATCAATTACCCAATGCGAATACCTACTTGGCTTCTTTTACCAAAGAGATGTATAAGTTTAGAGAGTTAGAATATGTACAAGGTGTGGTCAAAGAGGTTTTTACAGACTTTTTCAAATATAATATCCTCCCCTATTCACAGAGCAAAGATTATCCAATTCATTTTATAGGTTCGATTGCTTTATATTTCAATAAAGAGTTACAAGAAGTTGCTCAATCTTTTGATTTGAAATTGGGTAAAATTATTCAGAAACCTATTGACCAAATAGTCGATTATTATATCAATAAAATAAAATGTCATTAAGTTAGTGGAAAATGTCATTCTGACGAAGGTGATCATTGAGCAACGTCGAAGTGAAGAATCTCAATATCTAAGGTATACAGGGAGCTTGTCGAACTGCACTCGAAGTATCATAAGCTTTGTAAATTAGAGATCCTTTACTCCGCTATCCATTTCGACAAGCGCAGTGCAAGTCTACATTCAGGATGACAATCATGCCTAACTTAATGACAATATAGTTAAACACTTGGCTAAAAAAATCATTAATGCTATATGGATAATATAGAACCTTTTTGGAACTGGAGAGACAGATATATTGCTCAAGAGGACGAACGATCTCCTTTCTATGGTCGGGTGAATAGTGAGTTTGAATATACTCAAGCCGTGTACAACTATCTAATACATCCTCAGTGGGACGAATTCGGCTCTAACACTCTATATCTAAAGGTTTTATATGTCAGCTATAAAAAAGAATTTGCCATTATAGAATTGATCGGAGAATGGAATGATTGTATTGGAAATGATATCATGTTCTTGAAGCGAGATGTCATCGATCCAATGATTGCAGAAGGCGTCAATAAATTTGTACTGATTGGTGAAAATGTATTGAATTTTCATTGCTCAGATAATTCTTACTATGAAGAGTGGAACGACGATGTGGTCAGCGAAGGTGGATGGATTATCGCAATCAATTTTAAAGACTATGTATTAGAAGAAATGATTGCTGGAGAAATTCAGTATTATATCTACTTATCAGAAAAATTTAAAAATATTCCTTGGAGGAAATTTAAACCAGCGCACTTGGTAGATGTTTTAGATGATTTATTGATGAAAAGATTGAGTTAATTTAGAAAAAATATATGGATTTTTTATAATTTCATAGTACAAACGCGCACATGAAGTTTTCAAAAATTATTTGGATCAGTATACTAATTCTACTTTCTTGTAAAAAGGAATCTGAAACTCTCCTAACACCTGAAAAAATATTTATTGGACAAGGTCCAGAAGATATCGTCTTAGACATTCAAAATGGTACTACTAGAATTCTTGCTAGTTGCAATGAAAGAGTGAAAAACAAACCTCCATTCTCAGAAATAGTAGCTTTGAATTTAGAAACCAATCAGAGAACATTATTGACTAGAAAATCAGAGCCCGCATTTCTTAAATTTAATCCACATGGTTTTTATCTACAGATTGTAAATGGTAAAAAACTACTCTATATCGTTAATCATTATAAAGATGATTCTAAGATTAATTCGATTTTGGTCTATGAGTTGAACGGCGACGAAATGACTTTTAAGAAAGAAGTCAGAAGTGATTTAATGCTTTCTCCGAATGAAGTTTGTGCTTTACCGAATGGCAGCTTTTATTTCACCAATGATAAGGGAAGTGATGATTTAATATTTGAGCAATTGTTTAATAAAAGCGGTGGTTCTGTTGTCTATTGTGATACAGATGGAAATTGTCGATATGCAGAAGAAAAATTAGCTTTTCCGAATGGTTTAGAATATAAAAATCAACAATTATTTTTAGCTACCACACGTAACTATGGTTTATTTCAATACGATATTCTTGATGATGGTACTTTAACTAATAAAACGAAAATCAGCAGTATCAATGGAATGGATAATATTCGTTGGAACAATGAAAATCTTACGGTATCTGTCCATCCTGATGAAATTGCATTTGTCAAACATTCTACTGACGAAAAATTTCATTCTCCTTCTTGGACATATTTGATTGATATTCAAAACAAAACTGCCAAATTATTATACAAAAATGGCGGTTATGATATTAGTGGTGGTTCTACAAGTATTGAAGTCAATGGATATTTATATATTTCTCAGGTCTATGGAAATTATTTGCTGAAAGTGAAGTTGAAAGATTGAATTTGACAAGTACAATTGACGACTGACGACCGCAATTGCTATATTTAACGTCATGCAAAATATAAAACATTAAGAAGTTAAGTGTTTTTGAAGTCTTTATTTTTAGCAATGTTAATCTGCTGCGCCGTCAATGTCGTTAAGTTAAGCACTGTGTCATCCTGAAAGTAACCTTAGTTGATTGAAAGATCTCTTAATTACAATGCTTTTGATACTACGAGTTCCTCATTATCAGAGATTCTTCACTTCGACGTTGCTCAGCGACCACCTTCGTCAGAATAACATCTCCTACTAACTTAACGACATTGGCTGCGCCGTAGGTGCTAAAGCTATATAGACAATCAGTTTTCCATACATATTATGCCTCGTAGAGACAAAACAAAATCATGTATTAAGTTGATATTTTAAAAGTTGTGTACCTATGTTTATGAGTTTATTACAAAGCTGATGCGCATTAAGAGAAGTTAAGAAAGTATAGTACAAGTTACTCAAAACTCATCCTGAACTTGCTTCAAGACATCATTCATCCATTAAAGAACTACTGACTTTGCTCTTCTACTAGACACCATTTCGAATACAGAAGTTACTAAAAGTAACATCGTCAGTCCATAAGACAAATCATCTATAGGCATAGAGAAAATTCTAATTTGCAGATTTTCGGCATTATTATACCACACTATTTTTTCAGTGATACTATTGACGTCAGTGAGAATAAATGGGTATTCCCAGAAATAAACTCCTGTCAAAACTCCATTGGAGATGATAAAAGGTACCAACAAAATCAAAAATGTGAGCATGAACTTTTTGAGGTAAGGACTTTTCTTGATCAGTAAGTGATACAAAAGATATAATCCTGTCAACAAATGGGTGGTAAATGTATATGTCTTGTCAAAATTTAAAAACGCAACTGCGAAGCATACAGCAGCTATCACCCATAATATATTCTTAAAAATAGATGGTAAAACCACGTTTTGAGTAAAATATTGAATGCAGTGATAAGTGAAAGTACACGCATATGGAATACAGATAAAAAACAACCATTCCTCTATGGGTAAATTGAATAAATAAATTCCTGAAAGATATTGATTATTAAAACCCCATATTCCAATCTTAGTGAAATACATATCCCATGGAATAAAAATCGCCATCATCACTATTGTGCCCACAAAAAATTCAGGCCACTTTTTGTAAAAGTTTAATTTAGGATGGAAACTGAAAATAAAGGGAATAGAAATGCAACAAAAATTGACTAGTAAATAATAATAATGTTCATCTATATGTATCATACTTACAAATCCTCTTTTTAATATTTACTCGATTTTTTAAATATTTTACCGACATCCGTAAAACTATATTCATCTTCTTTGCTCACGTATTAGCATCACATTATTTACCAATGTGATGGCAATCATAGTAAGAGCAATAGAAAGTTATATTAAAATATTGGTTTCTAGTGAATAAGATTGAGTCTATTCACAACAAAACTATACATTAACAAAATCATTTTTTGATAATTGGCTACTCTAATTCTAGTTTGTAGAATTTTATGACCTGGTACTGCTTTAATTTTCTTGAATAACATTTTATAATAAACGTAAGCTAAGAAAACGCCTAATCTTGATTCTGTAGGTAATTGTTTAATTCCTACTAAACCATCATCGAAATCTTGTGCGATATCTTGCTCAATTTCTGCTTTTTGATCATTTGAGAAATTGTTAAAATCTGTATTAGGGAAATATAATCTACCTAATCCTTCATAGTCATCTTTAATGTCTCTAAGAAAATTAATTTTTTGAAAAGCTGATCCTAATTTCATCGCAGACGCCATTAAATGTTGGTATAAAGCTTCATTGCCTTTACAGAATACTTTTAGACACATGAGACCTACTACTTCTGCAGAACCAAAAATGTATTTTTCATATAAAGCTTGATTGTAAAACTGTTTTTCCAAATCCATTTCCATACTTTCTAAGAAAGCTTTTATCAGACTTCTGTCAATATTATAATCATGTACTACTTGTTGAAAGCTATTCAAAACTGGATTGATACTAATTTTTTGATCTATTGCTTCGTATGTATCTCTAGTTAGATTCTTGAGCATTTCTGCTTGTTGGTATCCTTCAAATGAATCCACGATTTCATCAGCTAAGCGCACAAAACCATAAATACTATAAATAGGATTACGAATTTCTTTATTCAAAAGTTTAATTCCTAATGAAAAAGAGGTGCTATATTTTTGAGTGATATTTTTACTGCACTCTACCGAAACATTGTCATATAAATATTTCATAGTATTATTTTTTAAATTTTTCTAAGACATAATCAGCTACAACTTGACCTGAGATAATTGCCGGTGGCACACCTGGACCAGGAACAGTCAATTGTCCTGTATAAAACAAATTGCTGATTTTTTTATTGATGATAGATGGTTTTAAAACCGCAGTTTGGTTTAAAGTATTAGCTAATCCGTAAGCATTTCCTTTAAAAGCATTATAGTCACTGATAAAATCTGCCCCAGCATAATCTGTATAGCTTACGACATGTTCTTTGATACTTTCACCGCAATATTTCTCTAATCTCTCCATCGTGTCGTTGTAATATTTATCCCGAATCTCTTGAGTTTCTTTCAAACCTGGAGCTATTGGAATCAAAATGAAAATATTTTCCATTCCCTCTGGTGCTACAGAGTCATCAGTTTTGGAAGGACAACAAACATAGTAAAGTGGTTTTTCAGGAAATTGAGGTGTTTCGTAAATCGCCTTAGCGTGACTATCAAAATTCTGTTCGAAAAATAAATTATGATGTTGAAGTTTAGACAATTTTTTATTAATACCTAGATAGTAAATCAAACACGAGGGAGCCATTAATCTATCTTCCCAATACTTTTCTGAATAATTGGAATATTCTTTAGGTAATAATTTTTGATCTGTAAAATGATAATCTGCAGAACTAATGACTACATCTGCTTCCATAAAACCTTGCGGTGTTTCAACACCTACAATTTGCTTATTTTCTATTTTAAATGATAACACTGGAGTATTGACATGAATTTTTGCTCCAGCTTTTTCTGCAGTAGCTATAAATCCTTTCACTAACATTCCCATTCCACCATTAGGATACCAAGTTCCTAACTTGAAGTCTGCATAATTCATCAAACTGTACAATGCAGGAATTTTTTTGGGCATTGCTCCTAAAAACAAAACTGGAAATTCCATTAACTGAATCAATTGATCCGATTTGAAAAATCTTCTTACATGTTTATTAAAAGGTCTAATTAAATTTATTTTATAAGAAGCTTTAAAAATGTCTTTTTTCAAAAACTCCATCAATGATACTGAAGGCTTGTACACAAACTGTTGCATTCCTACTTTATAATTGACTTCTGCTTCATCTAAAAACTCTTTCAGTTTTTTACTGCTCCCTTTTTCTTTGCTTTCAAATAAGTCGTTGATTGCTTCCATGTTAGAAGGAATCACTTCAGTCTGATTCTGGTCAAAAATTACTTGATAAGAAGGTTCTAATCTTTTTAATTCAAAATGTTCTGAAGCTGAAGAATTAAATCTGTTAAAAAACTGTTCCATCACATCAGGCATCCAGTACCAACTTGGACCCATATCAAATGTAAATCCATCTTTTTTCAACACTCTCGCTCTTCCACCTGCTGATGCATTTTTCTCTAAGACCTCCACTTCCCAACCTGCAGATGCTAATACCGAGGCGGCAGCAAGTCCTGAAAATCCAGCACCAATAACGATGGCTTTTTTATTTGTTTTCATGTTGAAATTTTGATTTGTTTAATCTTTTTAGCATTTCGTTAAACAAAAATACTATATAATTTTTAAAAATTAAGATTTTATTTAAAAGTCTATTTAAGAGCTAAATAAAAAAGGAGGCCGTATTATACAACCTCCAATAAATACTATCTATAATTTACTAATTAAAAATCACTTTATCAATTCTATGGAATACACCATTAGTACCTTGGATATCTACCGCAGTAATATTGATGTCACCATTTAATTTTGGAGTAGAACCTACACCTGATACAGTAATATCATTTCCACCTAAAGTTGGAACATTACCGTTAGCTAAATCTTTAGAATTTACATTACCTGCTACTACGTGATCTAATAATACCGCAGCTACAGTTTCTTTTGATAAATCTTCTAATTTTGTTGCACCAGCAGCATCTAATAATGCAGCAAATGCATCATTTGTTGGAGCAAATACTGTGAATGGTCCATCTGCATTTAAAGCACCTACTAAGTCTGCATAAACTACAGCGGCTACTAAAGTGCTAAAGCTTGGATCATTGATCGCCATTTGAACAATTTTGTTCGGCAATAATACTTTGTCAATTACGTGTATCACACCGTTACTTGCTGCGATATCTACTGCAGTTACATTAGCACGATTGTCAATTTTTACACCTTTACTATCTTTCACGATGTAAAGTGATACTTTGCTACCATTTGGTCCTTCTGCATTTGTAGGTACATATCCTGTAGCTACTGCACTTGAAGGAACTTTAGCACTGATGACATGATACAATAAAACTGCTTTTAAAGTTTCAACAGGAATGTCTTCTAATTTAGATACACCTAATTCTGTCAATAAACTTTCAAAAGCTTTGTTAGTTGGAGCAAATACTGTGAATGGTCCAGTTGAAGATAATACATCTACGAGTCCAGCACGTTTTACTGCTGCTACTAAAATACTGAAGTCTGGATTTCCTGAAGCGACTTCTACAATAGTACCTACTTTAGGATCCATTGGTTTTACTTCTTCATCTTTTTTACAAGAGATAGTTAATAAACTGCCCATTGCTAGAGCAAATAACATTACTGAGAGTCTTTTAAAGTTTTTCATTTTATAAGGTTTAAATAGATAACTATACATCAATCATTTTGTTTAATCTTTTATATGTTTTGTTAAACAGAATGAAAGTTTTAATCCATTTACATCAAAAAACAAAGAAATAGATACTAATAAAAAACAATAAATTATTTGCATGCAAGCACATAACCTTTTGATTAACAAACTATTAAACACTTAACAACTCCAATACTATTCATAAATAATTTTAGGAAAAGAGAATATGCTAAAACTTTGTTAAAAATATACCTTCGGGAAATATTGGAAATAAAAAAAGGAGGTTGAATGAACAACCTCCTTTTAAGAAATAATAAAATTTAAATTTTAATTGAATATTACCTTATCGATTATATGTAAAACACCATTCGTCCCTTGGATATCAACTGAAGAAATATTAATAGTGCTATTTAACTTTGGAGTAGTTCCTACACCTGATACAATAATATCATTTCCTCCTAATGTTTTAAGATTGCCATTCATTAATTTTTTAGAAGTAATATTTTCAAAAACGATATGGTCTGATAATATTTTTTTAATTGTTGCTTGCGGAAATTGTGTTATGCTATCATTGCCCACACTAGTTAATAAAGCTTCAAATGCTGCATTTGAGGGAGCAAAAACAGTGAATGGACCATTTAGATCCAAAGTCCCACTCAAATCTGCATACTTCACTGCCGCAACAAACAGGCTAAAGCTTGGATTTCTCTCTGCCAATTGAAGAATATTGCTAGGTATAATTAATACTTTATCTATTCCATGAATTACACCATTACTGGCTTCTATGTCTTTCTTAGTGATTTTCGCAGTATTATCTAATTTTATATCACTACTAGATTTATTAATGTATAATGATAATTTAGTTGAGTCCGGCCCGTCAGCATTAGTAGATACATACCCTGTTACTACAGAACCTGATGGCACTTTTTTGCTGATCACATGATACAGTAATATAGATTTTAGTTGTGAAACTGAAATATCATCTAAAGATGATAGACCTAAGTCAGCTAAAAGACTTTCGAAAGCAGCATTTGTTGGAGCAAATACGGTATACGGTCCAGATGATGATAATACGTCAACGAGATTAGCACGTTTTACAGCTTCTACTAAAATACTAAAATCTGGATTTTCAGAAGCTACCTCCACAATATTTCCAAGTTTTGGACCTGTCGGAGTGATGTCTTTATCCTTTTTGCAAGAGATAGTCAATAAGCTGCCCATTGCTAGAGCGAATAGCATTACTGATAATTTTTTAAAGTTTTTCATTGTTTTGGGTTTTATAGTTTATAGAAGTATATATAGTATGGATTTAAACTTTTATAAGCAATGTATAATTTTAAGTCCTCTTCTGCTGTTTTACGGCAAAAAAGTTTGATGAAATTATTTAAAAACATTTTAGATGCCAATCTAACACAAAGGCATATTCGTCATAATACTAAAATTTGAATAGAAAAAAAACAAATGGATCTTATTAAAAACGCATTTTTGATATAAAAGACATCTTTACTCAAAAAAACAAAAAAGACATACTATAGCATCTTTCTAATAGTCGTAATATTTATTACAACTCAAGAAAATTATACCAAAGACTCCAGCCGTAAAATCAAATCGTCTAAATCTTTAAACATTTCGACATGAGCAGGTAGCTTTTTCTTTTGCTGTTGGATTGCGTAGCCAGATATCAATATTTTACCAGAAAACTTCTTTGAAATTTCAATAACGATTTCGTTAACATCTAAAATATTCAAAGAATTTGTCAAAAGACTAATGATAATATTGGGTTGAGTGATTTCTAAAATTCTTTCTAAACTATCCAAAGGCACAGCTTGTCCGAGATATATTGTTTCGTAAGCTCTTTTTCTTAATGCATAATTATACATCAATAAGCTGAGCTCATGTAATTCATTTTCCGGTAGAAATAATAAGACTTTAGGAAGAGATGGATTGGGTTGGTAATTAAGCTCTTCAGTTGCTACAATAATTTTTTGACGAACGATGTTACTTACGAAATGCTCTTGAGCAGGATTAATCGCTCCTACTTGCCACATTACACCTATCTGCTGGAAGAATTTAAAAATGATATCTTTTATTGCTACTTCAAAACCTAAATGATCTACTGCAGCATTAAATACTTTTTGAAATGCATCTTCATTTAAATCTATCATTGCCACGATTAGATTTTCGATAAAGGTTTCATTATCAGAATCTGATAGATTCAATGCTTGAACAGCTTCGTTAATTTCAGCATCAGACAACTCTACAATCTTAGAAATTTTAATTCCTTGCTTATTGAGAAAACTAATATTGAGTAGTTTTTTTAGATCTTCATTCGTGTAAAATCTAATATTGGTATCTGTCCTTTCTGGATTTAAAATATCATATCTTTTCTCCCATATTCTTATCGTATGGCTTTTGATATTAGATAAAGTTTCTAAATCTTTTATAGAATATTTGGCGGTTGTACTCACAATAATTACTTCACTATAAGTACAAATGTATGTATTATGTTTAAGCTTTCTAGTTGTTTATTCAACAATTAGCACCAAGCCTTTCAAATAACTTCCTTCTGGATGAAAAATATTAACAGAATGTTGGGTCATCAAAATAGTCAAAAAATGGCTTGATTTTCAATTATGCTTTATTGATTCAGCAATATATCTATAAAAACGCTTTCTATATTCAGCAATTTAGAAGATTTTCTTTAATAACTCGATCAGATTTACAAAAGTTGAAGGATGAAAACACCCTGTATGCAAGTAGGACATCAACTGAGAGTACTAAAAAACTTCACACAGGAGCACATGGCTAATTCATTAAAAATGACTCAGTCTGCATACAGCAAGATCGAAACCAGTGAAACGGATGTCCCGTACAGTAAACTGGAAAAAATAGCTGCTGTATTACAAATTCGTCCTGAAGATATTATCGCATTCAATGAGCACATAGTGTTTAATGTTATGCATAATCTAAATGGACAAAATGGACTAGTCATTAACCAACAGGCTGACGAAAATAAGAAAATAGTTGAAGACCAAATAAAATCTTTAAAAGATGAGATTGTTTATTTAAAATCTGTCTTGGATAGAGTATTGACGAAGTAATATATAAACCTATGGACAAGCACTTCTAATAAAACATAGGACTTTGTCGGTTATCCCAAAAACAAACGACTAAAACTTTATTTCCTGTCACTTTATAAAGTAATGAACAGTTTTTGTGTAATATGACTCTTCGGATTTGCATCGTTTCTTCAAAAACAGGATACATAAAAGGAGAACGTTCTAATATTTCTAAAACTTCCTCCAGATGATTTTCAAATTCAAGGACAAACTTATTACTCCAACGTTCTGATAATTGAAAAACAACAGATTCATAAGTATCCTCTGCCTCTGGAGTAAATATCACATCATAATTCACAGATATTTACGAAAATGTTTTTCTTTAAATGTTTGCAAAGAAATTGTTTTTCCCTCTTCAAATTGCTCAAGACTTTTATCTATGCTTTTTATAACAGATTCAGGTAAACTTGCAGATGCCGAATCAAAAGGAACTTTCAAAGCTTCTAAAACTGCTTTGACTGTTTCAAATTGTTCTTCTGACTCAGGATGTATGGTTATTTCTCTCACGTTTTTCATTTATCAAGAATTTGAATCTATATGAAGATAACTAAAACCTCTCAAAATTACTCGACTTTATTGTATATCTAAATACTTTCCCGTCTTGACTACTCCACTATCAACACCAAACCTTTCAAATAACTCCCTTCTGGATGGAAAATATTCACAGGATGATCCGCTGGTTGAGATAGTCGATGTATCACTTTTACTTTTCTACCACATTCTATTGCAGCTGCAGTCACAGTATTGAGAAAAAGAGGAGCATCTACTACTTGAGAGCAAGAAAATGTAAATAATAAACCGCCAGGCTTTACTTTTTCCAAGCCGAGCATATTTAATCTTTTATAGCCTTGTACAGCATTGTGTCTTTTACTTACACTTTTTGCAAATGCAGGTGGATCCAATACAACAATATCATATTGAGGCACGTCTTCTTGTCGTAGAAACTTCATTACATCTTCCACATAAGACTGATGATTATCAGAAAAATATTCATTGAGTAAAAGATTCTTTTCTACTAATTCTATAGCATTAGAAGATACATCTACAGAATCTACTTGAGTAGCACCTGCTTGAAGTGCAGCCAAACTAAATCCTCCAGAATAGCAGAAGGTATTTAGAACAGTTTTATCTTTAGAATAAGTGCCTAATAAAGCTCTATTATCTCTTTGATCTAAAAAGAAACCTGTTTTTTGACCTTTAACTACATCGATATGAAAATGAATATCATTTTCCTTAATGGCAATATGTTCTTTCTCGCCTAGTAGCCAACCATTTTGAAGCGGATATGCAAACTGTGCAGGCAGACAATCTTTGCTTTTATCATAAATGGCAGTAATTCGATCTCCTAATACTTTCTGTGCAGCCTTAGAAATTTCTGGAAGAGATAAATACATCCCTACGCTATGTGCTTGCAAGACTAAAACATCTTCATAAATATCGATAATTAGTCCAGGCAAATCATCTCCTTCACCATGTACTAATCTAAATGCATTAGTATGATTTTGTTCAAAAATGTGTAGCCACTTTCTTCTTTCAAAAGCAGCGGCTAGTTTATTTTCCCAGAAATTATCATCTATCGCTTCTTCTTCGAAAGTTATAATTTTTACAGATATGCTACCATCGTAATAATGACCTATCGCTAGGAAATCACCTTTACTATCCAATACTCTTACAAGATCACCATCTTGAACTTCTTCTGAAATTCTTTTAATAGCACCACTGAATATCCAAGGATGCATACGTTCTACAGAAGATGACCTTCCTGGAAGTAAAATAATATCTGCTTTTGTCATTATTGCTCTAAAATGTAAAAAGTACTATCGAATTGATTTTTCTCATCTTTCTTTACTGACTCTTCGTCTACGATATCCCATTCTTCCATATTGACTTCTGGGAAAAAAGAATCACCACCTTCAATTTGGGTATGTACTTTAGTTAAATAAATTCTATCTGCTAAATCAATAGTTTGATCATAAATATTGGATCCACCAATCACAAAAACTTCTTCTAAATTATTGTCTGCAGCAAAATTAAACGCAGAAGATAAATCTGAAAACACTACAGTTTTTTCAGGTTTGTAACCTTTTTGATGAGTAAGGATGATATTGATACGATCAGATAGTGGACTACCGATAGACTCATAAGTTTTTCTGCCCATAATGACAGCTTTCCCTTTGGTATAATACTTAAACCTTCTTAAGTCTGATGATAATTTCCAAGGCAATTTATTGTCTTTGCCAATGACATTGTTTTCTGAAACTGCTACTATTAATGATATAATCATAAAAAAATTTATTAGACAGCTACTTCGCCTTTTATTGCGGAATAACTTTGATAGTCTTTTAATTCAAAATCCTCGATTTGAAACGCAAAGATATCTTTTACGTTCGGATTTATTGACATTTTAGGTAGAGATAATGGTGCTCTACTCAATTGAAGCTGCACTTGTTCTTGATGATTTAAGTAAATATGGGCATCACCAAAAGTATGCACAAAATCTCCCGGTTCTAAATTGCAAACCTGAGCAACCATCATGGTAAATAATGCATAAGAAGCAATATTAAACGGTACTCCTAAAAATGTATCTGCACTTCTTTGATACAATTGACAAGACAACGTTCTTTTACCACCTTCTGTTTTAGGTTGACCTACATAAAACTGAAATAAAGTATGACAAGGAGGCAAAGTCATTTGTTCAATATCAGCTACATTCCATGCACTGACTATTAATCTTCTAGAATTTGGATTGGTTTTTATTTGGTGTATTAAGTTAGTGATTTGATCCAACTCCCCTCCTTTCCCATCAGGCCAGCATCTCCATTGAGATCCATAAACAGGACCTAATTCTCCCCATTTTTCAGCGAAAACTTCGTCTTCTGCAATTTTCTTTGCAAAAGATTTCATGTCTTCTCCTTGATATTCTTCACTTTTCTGATATTTAGCAAAAGGCCAGTCGTCCCAAATTCTCACATTGTTTTGACATAAATATCGAATATTCGTTTCCCCTTTTAGAAACCACAATAATTCTTGGATGATAGATTTGAGATGTACCTTTTTAGTCGTTACTAAAGGGAATCCTTCTGATAAATCAAATCTCATTTGATATCCAAATACTCCAATAGTACCAGTTCCAGTTCGGTCGTCGCGCTGTTCACCATTTTTCAAAATATGTCGAAGCAAATCTTGATATTGTTTCATACTGCCAATATCGTAAAATTTAAAAATCTAAGCTAAGGAATTCTATAAAATACTATTTCAATTTCTGATTCTTAGGGATTGGATTGTTGATACAACCATACACAATCAGTCCTTGAGCTGCAATGTAAGTGCTCATGATTAATAAACTACTGTTCTCAAATGGAGCAATAAAAACTTTCACAGCTAAAGCTAAATCACTAATAATAAATAATAAACTACCTAAAAATACGAGCCACCAAGAAGTGCTAGTAGCAGCATACCATCTATTTACTGCCATAAGACTCATCAAAAAGATGACAAAAGCATATAAATAAATTGGGAATACCGGAAAGTTTGAAATGTATTTTGATAATAAATTGATAGTTAAAACAAAGAAGGCTGTATAAGGCAGAATCCAATAAGTTGCCTCCAATAAATAATGAGTTTTCTTGCTCTGCTTCACTTCTTGAGCGAATACATATATATAGAGGAGATGACCAATTAAAAAAGCCACTAGACCTAAAGCAAAAAACAATGTTCCTTGACCCATTAAGAACAAATCCCCAAATCCTCCCAAAAGAACTCCTGCTGCTAAGTATCGCATTGTAGGTGCTTTGAGTTTGGTTTGATTAATGATGACGAGAGCTAAGGCAGGCATTAGCAATGGTTTTGTAATTGCTAACCAATCACTTTTACCGATATAAATCAGAGACAAATGAACCGCACTAAGTAAGATGTATAATAGCCAAATCATCGTTTGATTTTTATTTAGAATGAAAAGTTAAGTTTAATCTTTTGTTTCTTCAAGATGAACATATAAAAAACATTGCAAAGTTATCATTCATCTTAAAAAATTTCCATCTAAATATTGCTATTTTCGTAATCTTTCAGATATTGTAATCAACATGAACATTTTACTAATAGGTGGTGGAAATATGGGTAAAACTCTAGCTCAGAGTATCCTTCAATCCAATATCGTAACCACAAAAGAGTTATTTATTTTTGAAAAAGATGAAGAAAAAGTCATTGAACTCAATAACGAGCAATTAGGAACTGCATTCTCAACAATCAACGAACATTTTGAGCAGGCTGATTTATATATTCTTGCTGTCAAACCACAAGATGCTGCTCAACTTTACCCCTCATTAGCTCCTTATATGAATTCAAACAAAATGATACTTTCCATCATGGCGGGTATAAAAATGTATGATATCAAAAGAGGAACCGGAGCTACTAAAGTCATTAGAGCTATGCCCAATCTTCCAAGCCAAGTAGGTAAAGGAACTACTGGATATATTGTCTCAAAAGATTTAAATGAACAAGACAAAAACATCATCCATACTATACTTTCATCTATCGGAATTGCTTTAGAAGTCAAAGAAGAAGATAAAATAGACGCTATTACTGCTGTTTCAGGAAGTGGACCAGCTTATGTTTATTACTTTATGGATGCTATGATTCAAGCAGCAATCCAACTAGGTTTTGACAAAGACGAAGCCATGCGATTGGTGACACAAACTTTTGAAGGAAGCATACAACTCTTAAAAGATAACAACCTTTCGTGTCAAGAATGGATTCAGAGAGTTTCATCAAAAGGCGGAACTACAGAAGCTGCACTTTCAGTATTCGATCAGAGCAATGTTAAAAATTTGATTGGCAAAGGAGTTTTAAGAGCAGAAAATAGATCTAAAGAATTGAGTCAGTCTTAGAAGACAATATTATGAAAAAACACATATTTCTATTTGTAGCTTTTGCCTGTATAGGTATTACAACAGAAATATTTTTCACTGCTATTTCACAAGTCATTATTTTTTGGCCTGAAGCAGATTGGTCTTTAAAAGGTCAGACTTATGTGTGGATGTTTCCCATTTATGGTATTGCTGGCATAGCGTTCCCTTTTATATTGCCCTATCTTCAAAAAATACCTTTCTTTTTCAGAATGTGTATTTATGCCATAGGAATTCTAATAGTTGAATTTATTGCCGGTGGACTTTTAGATTTAATTACTGGGAAATGTCCTTGGGAATATTCCACAGGATGGCATGTAATGGGTTATATAAGATTAGACTATTTCCCTTTATGGGCATTATTTGGGGGAATGGTAGAAAAAATAATTGTTTACTTACAAAGACACTATAAAGAGGAATATTAAAAGATTCTTGATTTTTAATTTCATTTCTTTTGTTTTTATAGATAAAGCGTTTAAATTCGTTTCAATGTTAAAAAACTACTCAAAAGGACAAATGTGTTGTTGCCACAGAATTAATTTGTGAGAACTCTTATGTCCGATAGTTAAATATATATCTTGGCTTCTCACTCAAATGAGAAGCCTTTTTTTTTACATACACATTAAATTAATAAATAATTATGACACAAAAATTTGAAACCTTGCAATTACATGCAGGTCAAGATGTAGACCCAACGACAGGGTCAAGAGCTGTACCTATTTATCAGACGACTTCATTTCAATTTAATGATACTGATCATGCAGCTAATTTATTTGGATTAAGAGAATTCGGTAATATCTATACCAGAATTATGAATCCTACTACTGATGTTTTAGAAAAAAGATTAGCAGCTTTAGAAGGTGGAGTAATGGCTGTAGCAGCTTCTTCAGGACTTTCAGCTCAATTCTTAGCTTTAACGAATATTTTAGAAGCAGGTGAAAACTTCGTAACTACATCATATTTATATGGTGGTACTTATAATCAATTTAAAGTATCCTTTAAGAAATTGGGGATAGATGCAAGATTCGCTGATGGAGATAATGTAGAATCATTTGAAAAATTGATTGACAATAAAACAAAAGCTATTTATTTAGAATCAATAGGTAATCCTCAAGGCAACGTTCCAGATTGGGATAAATTTAAAGCATTAGCAGAGAAATATGATTTGCCAATAGTTGTAGACAATACTTTTGGAATCGGTGGTTATCTTTTCCGTCCTTTTGATCATGGAGCAAATGTAATTGTGGCTGCTACTACAAAATGGATAGGTGGTCATGGAAACAGCATCGGTGGAATCGTAATAGATGGTGGTAATTATAATTGGGGTAATGGAAAATTCCCACAATTCTCAGAACCATCAGAAGGTTATAATGGAATGAAATTCTGGGATGTATTTGGAAGTAATGGTCCTTTTGGAAATATTGCTTTTGCGATTCGTACTAGAGTAGAAGGTTTGAGAGATTACGGAAATGCAATCAGCCCATTCAATTCATTTTTATTGATTCAAGGTGTAGAAACTTTATCTCTTAGAGCAGAAAGACATAATAGCAATACAATAGAATTAGCCAATTGGTTAGACACTCATCCTCAAATTGAGAAAGTGAATTTTACAGGTTTACCTTCTAGCCCTTATCATGAATTAGCTAAAAAATATTTAAGAGAAGGTCATTTCGGTTATGTATTTACTTTCCATTTAAAAGGAGGATACGAAGCAGCTAAAACTTTCATCAACAATTTAAAATTGATCAGCCACTTAGCGAATGTGGGAGATGCTAAAACCTTAGTTATTCACTCAGCTTCTACTACTCATGAGCAATTAAGCCCTGATGCTCAAGCTACTGCTGGAGTATTCCCAGCTGCAGTTAGAATTTCTGTAGGTCTAGAACATATTGATGACATTAAAGCTGATATCGAACAAGCATTAGCTTCTTTATAATAATACAACATAGATAGAGTGGGAACTTTCCCACTCTTGATTATTTTTGCGAACAATGTCATTAAAGATATTCCAATCTCAAGCACCTTTTCCATTAGATAGCGGCTATACATTACCGACTGTAGATGTAGCGTATCACACTTTTGGTCAACTTAACAAAGACAAAAGTAATGTAGTATGGATTTGCCATGCATTCAGTGCAAATAGTAATCCTTGCGAATGGTGGCCTGGCATGATAGGCAAAGGGAAATATTTCGATCCTGATAAATATTTTATCATCTGTGCTAATATGATTGGCTCTTGCTATGGTTCTACTGGACCTTTAAGCATCAATCCTAAAACCAACGAACCTTATTATGGCGACTTTCCTGTAGTTACAGTGAGAGATATGGTAAGAAGTTTAATCATTCTTAGAAAACATCTAGGAATTGAGAAAGTGTGGTTTTCGTTAGGTTTCTCAATGGGCGGTCAGCAATTATTAGAATGGGTCATTCAAGAACCAAATTTATTTGAAAGTGTCTTATTAGGAGCTACTAATATCCAACATTCTCCTTGGGGTATCGCTTTTAACGAAAGTCAAAGAATGGCAATAGAAGCAGATTCTACTTTCGGCGAAAGAAATCCTAATGCAGGGCTGAAAGGTATGGGCGCGGCTAGAAGTATCGGATTGATTTCTTACAGAAATTACCAAGCTTATACTTTAACCCAAAAAGATGAAAGCAATGATCTTTTAGAAGATTTCAAAGCGTGTAGCTACCAAAGATATCAAGGTCAAAAACTCATTAAGAGATTCAATGCTTACTCTTATTATCGATTATCTCAAGCTATGGATAATCACAATATTATGAGAGGTCGCTCCGATCAGCCTGAAGAGATTTTGAAAAATATTAAAACTCGCACCCTAGTCTTGGGAATTGATTCAGACTATTTATTTCCATTACAAGAACAAGCTTTACTTGCTCAATGTATTCCTGATTGTCAATTTGAAACTATTAGCTCAGATTATGGACATGATGGGTTTTTGATAGAGTTCGAAAAAATCAGCAGAATTTTAGATCAGTTTTTAAGTCTTTAAACTTATCAATTATTACTTTCCAGAATAACTCTTCTTAATACAATAAAAAATAGGCTTTCCTGAATTAAAACAATTCGAGAAAGCCTATTCCCATTATGACTAGTTATGTTGAAATCACTAAAAACTCTAGAGTTTTTAAAGCTTCATAGTATTAAGACGCAGAACTATAATTATTCCATAAAAAATAAACAATATAATTTTCAAGTCAAAAAAGAGACACTACTTAAGATAAAAGTTTTTCACTAACTTTAGTTAAAGATTATTTAATATGAGCAATGTTTGGAAGTTTACTTTGCCTGTCATTGTATTACCTTTTCTAGTTATTTCAGGAATACTACTAGGTAGTTGGTGGAGTTTTTATCCTATTGGAGTAGCATTTGTACTCATTCCATTATTAGATATATTTTTTGAGGGTACCGAAGAGAATTTTACTGCTGAAGAAGAGGCATTAGAAAGAAAAAATGACTGGTATGACTATCTGATATATTTTATGGTACCCATGCAATTCATGATGTTGATGTTGTTTGCATTTCGAATTGCTCAGCTGAACCTCCAATGGTACGAATATTTGGGAATGACGATGACTATGGGATTTGCCTGTGGTGTATTTGGCATTAATTTAGGACATGAGCTAGGACATAGAACTAAAAAATATGAACAAAATATGTCTAAGTCTCTATTGCTTACAGCATTGTATATGCATTTCTATATTGAGCACAATAGAGGTCATCATAAAAACATAGCTACTCCTTTAGACCCTGCTACTTCTAGATTAAACGAACCCATTTATAAATTTTATTTTAGAAGTATTACTGGCGGATGGGCTTCTGCTTGGCATATTGAAAATCACAGACTCAAAAAATTAGGGATTTCATTTTGGTCTTATGAAAATGAAATGTTACGTTATCAATTCATACAAATATTTTATTTAGTTGGATTATTTGCAATCTTTAGTCTATTCGGCCCATTTGGATGGGAAAGTGGTTTAATAGTAGTTTTAGGTGCAATTGGTGCAGCACTTTTCGGAATTCTTCTACTAGAAACTGTTAATTATATAGAACATTATGGATTGCTTCGCAATGAAATTTCTTCGGGCAGATATGAAAAAGTAAAACCTATTCATTCTTGGAATTCGAATCATTCATTAGGTAGATTATTATTATTTGAATTGACTAGACATAGCGATCATCACTATAATGCAGGAAGAAAATATCAAATCTTAAGACATTTTGACCAATCTCCACAAATGCCTACAGGATATCCGGGCATGATGGTCGTGGCGCTAATACCTCCACTTTGGTTTAAAATCATGAATCCTCAAGTAGAGAAACATAGAGAAAGAGTCTCAATGGAGCTATCATAAAGCACAGAAATTCTCAGATAACTTCAAGAAAATCAGATATTTTATAGATTACAGGAATACTTTAACGCGAGGATGAGTTAAATTAAATTGTTTTAACTATCATATAATTTTTAGCAATCAATATTCGTTTGTAATAATGCAGTTTAAACAATACCTTTGTATGCTTATGAAAAAAAGGGTAATATTCCCATTAATTTGGTTACTTCTATTTGGCATTACATCTTGTAATAAGTCATATAACAAAGTATTAAAAAATCCTGATCCTAAATTTCGTTTAGAAAAGGCTCATGAATATTACAACCAGGGAAAATACGAAAAAGCACAACCTCTATTTGAGGAGAGCCTAACCATGAATAAAGGAATCAAAAATTCCGAGGATGTTTTGTTTCACTATGCTTACTGTTTCTATTATTTGAAAGACTATACTATGGGTGCTTTCTATTTTAGAAATTTCACTACAAGCTATCCTACAAGCAAGAGGGCTGAAGAAGCAGCTTTCATGATGGCAAAATGTTATGATTTAGAATCTCCAAGATATAATCTTGACCAAACCAATACTGCAAAAGCTATCGAGCAGTATCAAAACTTTGCAAACAGATATCCAAATAGTGATAAAATAAAAGATACGAATGAAGCAATTGATAAACTAAGAGCTAAACTTCAAAAGAAAGCTTACGATAATGCTTATTTATACTATAAAATAAGACAATATCAAGCAGCTTCAGTAGCTTTAAAATCATTGCTTAAAGACTATCCTGATATTGAAAAACAAGACAGGATACAATATTTTATAGTTAAGTCAAACAAATTATATGCAGACAACAGTACCTCTACGAAAAAATTAGAGCGCTACGAAGCGACTGCAAAAGAATGCACTGTATTTAGAGAAACTTATCCGAGTAGTACATATTCTGGAGAAGTGGAAGATATCTACAAAAAAGCCATAGATCAAATTAACATCCATCAAAAATCTACTCATAATGGAAAAGAAAAAAGAAGAAACTAAAAGTGTATTATCTCCATTTTTAGAAACAAGAGATTTAAATTCTTTAGGTAAAAAAACTGGAAATTTATACAAATCTATTAATGTGGTTTCTATGAGAGCTTCTCAGTTGAATGCTACTTTGAAAGAAGAATTGCATAAAAAACTAGAGGAGTTTGCTTCATCTACTGATAATCTTGAAGAGGTTTTTGAAAATAGAGAGCAAATTGAAATCTCTAAATACTACGAGAAGTTGCCTAAAGTAACTTTACAATCTTTGAATGAATTTATCAATGATGAAATTTATGTCAAAGACAATGATTACGATCCTTCTAAATAAATGATCTCTTGAGTGGGTTTTTAAAAAATAAAAAAATCCTCCTAGGAGTATGTGGGAGTATAGCTGCATACAAAGCTGCTTGTTTGACGAGATTATTGGTCAAAGAAGGAGCTGAAGTAAAAGTCATTATGACTCATGCAGCGACTACTTTTGTACAGCCACTTACATTTGCTACCTTATCCAAGAATGAGTGCCTCACTTCTTATACAAGAAATGAAGGACACCTTTGGAATAACCATGTCGATCTTGCACTATGGGCGGATGTCTTTTTGATAGCTCCTGCCTCCGTAGGAACTATCGCAAAACTAGCTCATGCTATTTGTGATAATTTATTGATTGGAACTTACCTCTCTGCTAGATGTCCGGTAATAATCGCTCCAGCTATGGACGAAGACATGTATCATCATCCTGCAAATCAAGAAAATTTACAAAAACTGAAAGGTTTTGGTAATCATATTATTTCTGTAGAAGAAGGTGAGTTAGCATCAGGTCTTTTTGGTAAAGGCAGAATGGCAGAACCTGAAACCATAGTTGATTTCCTAAGTAGTTTTTTCACTATTTCGGACTCTCCTATTTCAGGAAAAAATATCCTAATCACCGCAGGACCTACATATGAGCATTTAGATCCGGTAAGATTTATTGGAAATAGCTCCTCTGGAAAAATGGGTATTGCTCTAGCTGAAGTAGCTGCACAGAAAGGTGCAAAAGTTACTTTAATACTAGGTCCTTCTTCATTGAAACCTAAGAATAAAAATATCGAGGTAGTCGCTGTTGTTTCAGCCGCTGAAATGTATCAAAAATCAAAAGAGTATTTCGAAGATTTAGATATTGCAATATTCGCTGCAGCTGTTGCAGATTATACTCCAGATCAAATCGCTGAACATAAAATTAAAAAGGGAGAAGATATCTTCACTTTGAAATTAAAGAAGAACATTGATATCGCAGCTTCTTTTGGATTACTTAAAAAAGCACATCAACTTTCGATAGGCTTTGCATTAGAGACTCAAAATGAAGAAAGCAATGCTAAAGACAAACTTAAAAGAAAGCATTTTGATTTGATTGTTCTCAATTCTCTTGCAGATAAAGGTGCTGGTTTTAAACATGATACTAATAAAATCACGATATTAGACAGACACCTCAAAGCTGTACAATATGATTTGAAAGAAAAAACAGCCGTGGCAGAAGATATCATAGAAGCTATAGAAAATCAATTATCATGAAAAAAATAGTCCTTTTCTTATCCATCTTTACTTCATCTATTCTGATGTTGATGGGTCAAGAATTAGACTGTTCTGTAAGAATTGAAGCTGTAAAATCTCAAAACATTGATCCTAAAGTTTTTAGAACATTAGAAACTGCTGTTTATGAATTTATGAACGGTAGAAAATGGACCAATGATAAATTTGAACCACACGAAAAAATCAAATGTTCTGTCATTATAAACATTACAGAATCACCTACCGAAGGAGACTACAAAGCCTCTTTTATCATACAATCTCAAAGACCTGTTTTCAATTCTAGTTACCAATCTCCTGTTTTTAGTCAAAATGATAAAGAATGCGATTTTGAGTATTTTGAATTTCAACAATTAGATTTTATATCCAACGGATTTACAAACAACTTAACTTCTCTATTAGCTTTCTACGCTTATACGATTATTGGCTATGACTTTGCAAGTTTTAGTCCTAACGGTGGCGAATACTATTTCAGACAAGCTAAAGCAGTAATAGACGCTATCCCACAGAACTCTAGATCCAAGTACAAAGGTTGGAGTGCATTTGATGGTAATAATAATAGATTTCAATTAGTGGATGCTCTGCTTAATCCAAGATTTAAAATTTTCAATCAAGTATTATACACTTATCATTATACAGGATTAGATAAAATGTATAGCGATCAAGTGACCGCAAGACAAGCTATCATTTCTAGCTTAAAAGATTTAGAAACATTCAATAATGATTCTCCTAATAATGTTTTATTGAGAATCTTTTTTGTATCCAAACATGGTGAAATCATCAATATCCTCAAAAATGCTACACCAATGGAAAAAGGTCCTATGGTGGATTTGCTTTCTAGATTAGATCCTATCAATAGCGAAAAATATAGGGATCTACTTAAACTTTGATTTTATTCTCTTATTTCTTCCTCATATTCTATTAGAGATTGGGAAGTTTCGAAGACTTCTTATTTTTCAAAACACTATTTTACAACTTGACAGAATTAGTTTAGTTATTTTAGCAAACTGATCGACTATGTTACAAGAACTGCACATAAAAAATTATGCTATCATTGAAGCTGCCGTCATGCAACTTCATCCTCATCTCAATGTAATTATTGGAGAGACAGGTGCTGGTAAATCTATACTCATGGGTGCCCTCTCTTTAGTTTTAGGTGGTAGAGCAGACACTCAAGTGCTCATGAATAAAGATGAAAAATGCACAGTAGAAGCGTATATTTTAATCAAAGAGTACGATTTAAAATCTTTCTTTGACTTGCATGATTTGGACTATGCAGAAAGCACTATTATTAGAAGAGAAATTAATCCAAAAGGAAAAAGCAGAGCTTTTATAAATGACGTACCAGTTACGCTAGACATTTTAAAATCTTTCACTTCTCAATTAATAGACATCCATGCTCAACATGAAAACAGTCAATTATTAGAAGAACATTTTTTCGTTCATCTTTTAGACAAGCTCTCTAAGAATCCTTATTTAAAAGAGTATCAAATTGCATTTTTAAAGTACGCTGACAATCTTAAAAAGCTGAATCAATACAAAGACGAACTTCAAGCTTTCGAAAAAGAATATCAATTTGTAAAATATCAATTCGAAGAACTCAACCAAATTCCTTTATCTATTGAATATTGGACGCAGGTAGAAGAAGAACTGAATATTTTGTCTAATGCTGAAGCTATTCTAAATGGTGTCCAACAGACAGTAGAAGTTCTGACAGATAATGAAATCAATGTAGAAAGTTTGATTGTAGATATACAAAAAGCTATTCATCCAATAGAGGAATTTCAGCATCAAATAAAAGAAGCCTCACTAGAATTAGAAGAGATTCAACTTAAAATAAGAAGTATTTCAAGAGAATTCAAAAGCATTCTTAACTCTATTGATTCAGACGAAAATAGATTGAATGAACTGAATGAGTATCAATCTACTGTCAATAAACTGATGCAAAAACATCGTTTGAAAGAGATGCAAGGTTTAATTGACCTTCATATTGACTTAAAAGAAAAACTAGAAAAATATAGCTTCTCCGAAGACCGATTGTCTGATTTAGAGCAAGCAATAGCAACCTCTTATCAAGAAGTAGTAGGTATCAGTGAAAAAATTACTTCCATTAGAAAAAAATCTGCTGAAACTTTTAGCCAATCTACAACAGAAGTTTTAAAGGATTTAGGAATGCCTTTCGCAAAAATTCAGATTGAAATCAAACCACTATCTAAACCAGATATTTACGGTACGGACAAAATAGCTTTAATGTTTGCACCAAATAAAGGAAGTCAATTGCAGAGTTTACAACTCGTTGGGTCTGGTGGTGAAAAATCAAGATTAATGCTTGCCATTAAATCATTAGTTGCTAAAGAAACTGCTTTGCCTACCTTAATTTTTGATGAGATAGATACAGGAATATCTGGTGAAGTTGCCATTAAAACAGGTGACTTATTGAACCAAATCAGTAAAAACCATCAAGTTATTACTATCACTCATTTACCTCAAGTAGCAGCTGCAGGCAATCAACATTTCTTAGTTTATAAGTCTCATTTGGAAGACAAAAGTGTTACAAGCATCAAATCTTTAGATGAGTCAAATACCATCTTAGAAATCGCTAAAATGCTCAGCGGCGATCGACCTACCGATGCTGCAATGGAGAATGCTAAAAATCTAATTAAAGGTTCCAATTCCTAAAAACAAAAAAGGATGTCCAAACTTGAACATCCTTTAATTGAATCTCTTTTTTTTTAATAAACCGATACTTTGGTCGATTTGCTATCAAATTGATCTCCCACAGTAATTATATATATTCCTTTTGGTAAATTATTCGAAGAAACTGTCCATCTCTGGGTTCCTTTTATTACTTCTTTAGCTTGGCTATATACTAATTGACCATTTACTGAGGTGATGTTTAATTGAACTTTTTTATTTGTAGAAGAAAGCAGTTCAATTACAAAACCTTCCTGAGTAGAATAGAAGACTTTATTGACATCTTTTACAGCATTACATGGGGTTTCTATAATTTTAGAATACTCGTATGATCCATCAAAATCCACTTGTTTCAGTCTATAGTAATTATAGTAAGCTCCACTCGCATTATAAGAATATTGTTGAAGGGCATTAGAATTACCTGATGCACCTACTTCTCCGATTGGCAAAAAGTCTACTCCATTTATAGAAGCTTGAATAATATAATAATCTGCATTTAATTCAGTTGCAGTTGCCCAAGACAAATTGATATCATTATTTTGACAATCTCCCACAAAATATAATAGTGTAACTGGTAATGGATTGGACAGTTTTCCTACACCTGTAGCTCCTGTTCCACCGGAGAAAGATGTAATATCATTGAACTGAGCTATTCTAAATCTATTAGATTGCTGACTAGTAAAAACATCATTCAATGCAATAGAGTTCATGATATTTATAGGAGTGACGATAGTAGGGATTGGACTAAAGTTTTCTGCTTCAATTTTAAACCAATTGAAATTTTCATATTTTGAAAGAGGATTTACTGCGAGATAATCTTGTGCAGCATCTACAATTTCATCTACTTCTGATTGCAAGTATGGAAACTGAACATTTACAGGTTCATCAATTGACGTTAAGGTATTGACGTTCCAATATCTTTTCATAGTATAAGTACCATAAGCGACTCCTTCTATGATAGCCTCATTTGAAAAATGACTATTATTCAATGTAATAATTACTTCTGCATCATCTTTTGCATTTTGGTTGGCTGCACTAATGATACCACTTGGTGCCCAATTGATAGCAAAAGCATATCTACCTTCTAAGTCATTGGAAGTGTAATATGTCCATCCATTATAATCGCACGATAATGCATCTAAAAGATTTGAACCAATTTCTTCTACATCTATTATGATAGGCTGAGCAGAATATTGAACGATATCAGAATAAATAGGACAATCATCAGAAGTTACTTTGACTCTGTATTGAACTCCATCTAAACTAGATAGATCTCCGAGAAGTGTGAGTTGGTTAGAATTTCCACCAGAATAATCAGAATTACAAGAAAGTATTTTATTCCATATTGAAATATCAGCATCGTAAACTTCCCATCTATATGTCGGACTAGATGCTGAAGTTTCTACTTTGAATTTATTATAACAAGCAGATATATCGTGAGGCTGAGTCTCTATAATTGGAGGTGTGCAAGCAGCTGTAACCGATCCTTTAAAATCAAAATCGTTGACACTAAATGTTCCACCTGCTGCTGTAGTGCCATAAGCATACAGTCTCACTTCTATGTTATTTGGAGATTCTATTTTAATATTTCCAAAACTTATATCATGCATTCCTGTGGCAAGTCCCACAGCAAATGCATTCACAAAGTCATCAGCACTTGTTCTTATCTCAAAAACTAAAGGACCTGTTTGCGATCTCGTTAAATTTAAAACCAAAGAATTTAAAACTAAATTATATCCACTATTGGGTGACATCGTCCAAGAAATATATTTATCTGGGTCTAATTCAGCAACATTCCAACCATTGGTATTATATCTATTATTAGCATTAGTACCATTGATACCATTAGATCTACTAATACCACTTACTGATAAATTAGAATTGGCATCATCATCTATTGTATAAGGATTACTCGTATTTGGGTTTGCCCCTTCTATATCATTAAACCATATTCTTTCAGCTGTAGGATAAACTTCTGAAATAGTTAATTCTATTGTATTTGAAATCAAGTTTTCACACGGACTATTTCCTGTCAATAAAACTCTATACTGATACCTATTCATATCCATACTAGGACTGCTGATCACCAATGCATCTGAATTTGCACCCACTATATCTTCCCATCCACATCCATCATTTACTTGCCATTGGAATGATGCTACATTTGAAGCAGTAATTGAAATTATTCCTTCATCACCTACTATAATATTTGTATTAGTTGGTTGAATGGAGATATCAATATCATTTGTAATCAATACGGCAGCAGAAGCCAATGAAGGTGACCAACAAGAACCATTAAAATCTCTAACATATAAAGGAGTGGAAGCACTCATCAAATATGATGAACTAGTAGGATACTCTATGGATTCTCCATCAGCTGCTGTTTGAAAATAATATCCTGAATCAAAATTTATTGTTACTGGACCACAAGATGGATTAGCTGAATATTCAAACGTTCCGCTTGGTGTAGTGGGTAAATCTACTACAGTGACTACCACTTCTTTTCGTTCGCTGATACAATCTTCATTTTCAGCTTGAATAAAATAAGAATGAGTACCCAAGGATAAACTAGTAGGTGTTGTTAATGTGTTTCCAATAACTCCTGCTGTGATTTGTGTGCCTCCTGTGGCTTGATCCCAAAATGAATATCCAGTGACATTATCAGATCCAGAAGCAACTATAGATGTTGAAGCTCCTTCACATATTGCAGGAGGGTTTATAGTCGTCGGCGTTGTTGGAGTAGCATTGATATAAATATTAAATTTATTCTCGTCTCCAAGAGTTAAAGGGTTCTCATTCACCACTCTTAATCTATACAAACCGTTGGGAGTTATATTCAAAGGGATAGTGGCTGAAATAGGAGAAACACTATTGGACCCAATAATATTATCTTCCAAATTTCCAGGAAAAATTCCAAACTCATTTGAAATTTGCACTTTAAATGGATCATTAAAAGTTCCTGATTTACTAAATCCAACATTAAAAGTACTTGAGCTACCATTACAGAAAGGTCCGTAAGTCACGGTATCAGTAAATATCGAAGTTGAGCCCATTAAAGTAGTGACATTTTCTCCATTTGCAGTATTATCATATACTCTTTCAGGTGAACAATACTCAAATCCCTTAAAATAATAAGGAGTATTGGGAAATAAGCCATCAATTATAATTGGTGAATTTCCTGTTCCATTATACACCACTTGTTCTCCGCTACCACTATAAGTTGTATTTGCAATAGGGTTTTCTCCTTCCAACAGATCTGTGAAAATATTAGAAGTATTCATAACGATTACTCGTCCGGCACCATTACCATTAAGCCATTCCAGCTCTATTGAAGTTTGATCGGCCACTGAAAAATCATTAAATCCTTCTATTGATTCTGTGGGAGGCAGACAAGAATTTGGTATTTGATTAGAATATTCTAAATCATCTAAATATACATAGACATTATTGTTGCTTTCAGTAAAGAAACCAAAACCTGCAATATCTATATCTCCTTCCCAATTTCCAGCACTAAAAAATCCACCTGCTGGTGATATTTTTACTCCATCTACCCAAAGATCCCAACTTCGTGCATTTAAGGAGTTGGAGCCACCTTTATTATAATTTGCTGATGTGGTTGCATTATTAGCATAAACTTCAATCTCTTGATCTGTATCTTTTAGAAAACCGTGGTTGCTGATTGGTGTATTTGACACATTATTTCTTCTTACAACAGATGATATACCTCCTGAGGCATAAGAAATTTGAAAAGCTACAATCGAATTTGTAAAATTTGAATATCCAAACCCATCTTGAAATACTGTGGAAGCGCCACTACCTAAATGAAACCCAACAGAGCCTGTAGCTGAAGATTTAGTCCTCATTTTAAATTTAACATAGGCGACTTTTGCAGGATTATCCCAGCCATAAACAGTAAGTTTATTTGTAGACCCACCTGTCGGACCTTGAATTTGTAATTCAGAACCTGAGCCCAATGAGGTACCTGGGTTAGCTACTGTAAATCCACCATCTTGGTTGCCTCTTCTCACTCTATAAGTACCCCCATTTGAGGGTGTAAGTTCTATATTATTTAAAAAAATGATAGAAGCTGAGTTATTAACAGTATAAGTGCCTGTACCTGTGCCAAAGTCATAAGACCAAGGCTGAGCATTTAATGTCAAAAAGCTTAAAGCAAAACTGATAAGTAAAGCTGAAGTTAAAGAGTAAAATCTTCTCATATGCGATCAATTTAATTGTGTGTGTGACTCTATAAAATTCATTAATAGAGTCAATAAAATTACAATTAAATAAATAACATTTATTAAGAAAATTTAAGAATTAACATTTTTCTAATATTATTTATAAAGCAATCATAATCAATGATATATTTCAATTAAATTTCTTAATTTTTAATACATCTGACAGATAGCGCGATATTATTATCATAACCGATAGTGAGTACAGAATTATTATCGTAACTAATATTTTTGGATAGATTTAAACCTTCTGAATTCTTAGAATTTGTCCACCAATATCCAAAATAGTTCAGCGTGCTATAAACTCCTGTTTCTATACTTTTATATCCTCCAGGATATGCTGAAAAACAAAAACTATTGGATGCGGGTGCAATATTCCAAGCCCCTTTTTTCATCATTTTCAAAGCAGGATTTGCTCCTAATGAGTTGATTAAACTATTCCATTCTTGGTCGCTAGGTAATCTCCATCCGACTGGACATGCTTCTTTAGCAGCTTCGATACTATATAATCTTCCAAATTTATCACAGTTCGCTTCTTGATTATTATAACACCATGAATTATCCAATTCATAATTTAGGTTGTCTCCCATCCATGTTTTACCAGCTACTTGAATAGATCTGTATACATTTCCATCTCTCGGATCTTCAAACTTATCTTTCCAAAAGTCACAAGAATCTATTTGAGGAGTTTTAATTGAAAATTGTTTTCCATATCCTACACCATCCTCATTAATGGCATAAGCTCTATAATTATAATTTTTATTCTCTTCTAGTCCTTTTAGTTGAACAAAAAAATCTCCTAATTCTAAAAAGTTAGTTTTAACACGCGTATTATTAATATCTGGATTTTCTATTGTATCCCAGCAAATTCCCATTTCTAATATAGCAGCACTACCAGTGTCTAACAAGCTTCCTCCTACTTTATAGTTTAAACCACTAATTTCTAGAACATTCAAAGTTTCTATAGTAGGAACAAAAAGCTCTCTCAACACTTTGATGTAAGATTTTTTCACAATTGAATCCTTACCATATGCATTAGTCACTACAAGCGTTACATTAAACTCTCCTAAACTATTGTACTTAATGCCTTTGGGATTTTGAACGCTAGAAGTTGAAGGTGTTCCTCCCTCAAATGTCCATGTCCATGTCAAAGGAAAACCAGTAGTAGAATCTGTAAAATTCACTACATCTCCTTGTTTCAAATTCGTTTGATCTGCTTCAAATCTTGCTTTTATCTTTACTGGATTATTTATAATTTTTGGATTATCTTTTTTACAGCTCCAAATTGACAAGAACGAAAAAAATATAATTAAGAATAGACTTTGTTTTGGATGAACCATAGAAGTTTCATTTTGTTAAGTATCTAAAATACTATAAGAAATAAAAATAGTAATTTTTTAAAGCTACAAAAAATGATTTCCAATTAAATGAAAAAAGAAAGAATGATTCATTTCAATTCATATTGTTTAAGCTCAATCTTCACCAAACAATCGTTTGGTATAATTAAATAAAAATTTTAGATTTGCCATCTATCAAATTTTACAAGTGCCTAAGCAAAAAGTAAGTATTGATTATATTCTAAAGCAATCACTAAGATTATTTAGAAAAAAAAGCTATCACAATACCTCTATTGCTGATATAGCTGAAGCGTGTGGACTATTGAAAGGTAGTTTATACCATTATTTCCCGAGCAAAGAAGCTTTAATGAGTGCGGTCATCAAGTATGCACACTCTTATTTTCAGAAAGAAGTTTTTTCAATTGCCTACGACGATTCATTGAGTCCACAACAAAAAATGGAGTTGATGTTCCAGAAATCACAAAGAGCTTTATTGTCAGATGGAAATATCATGGGTAATATTGGTGTCGAAACTGCAAGAGTTATCCCAGAATTTTCCGATAGTATTAGAGAGTTTTTTGAAGAATGGATTAAATCTGTTACAACAGTTTTCTCTGAAATCACAAATGATGTAGATGCTCAAAAATTAGCAGAACAAACTGTGGCCGAATTTGAAGGAGCTGTCATGATGTCTAGAATTTATAGAGATCCCAAATTTGTTCATAATGCCTATGATCGTTTGATGGATAGATTTGCAGCATTCAGCCTTCCCAACAAGAATTAATTATTTTTTTATAAAAACGTTTAACAACACAAATTACCGTAATATGGAAAAAACCAACACGAACAGAGCCATTAAAAAAGTGGTAGTTCTGGGTGCGGGGGTAATGGGAGCTGGAATAGCTCTACACTTTGCTGGTGTAGGCTGTGAAGTTCTTTTACTGGATATGGTACCTAATGACCTCAAGGAAGAAGAAAAAAACAATCCTAAAGCAAGAAATAGGATTGTAAGTGATCTTTTTGCTTTTGCATTGAAGTCAAAACCATCACCAGTTTATACTCCATCAGTCGCTAAAAGAGTAAAACTTGGAAACTTTGATGACGACATGCCGAAAATCAAAGATTGTGATTGGATTATTGAAGTCGTAGTGGAAAGACTTGACATCAAAAAAATCATTTATGAAAAAGTAGAAAAGTATCGTACTCCAGGGACATTAGTGACTTCTAATACTTCTGGTATTCCAATCCATTTGATGGCGGAAGGAAGATCTGAAGATTTCAAGAAAAACTTTGCTGGAACGCACTTTTTTAATCCTCCGAGATATTTAAGATTATTAGAAATCATTCCTACTCCTGATACTGCTCAGAGTACAATTGATTTCTTAATGAATTTTGGAGATAAAATTTTAGGTAAAGAAACTGTATTATGTAAAGACACTCCAGCATTTATTGCGAACAGAGTGGGCGTATATTCTATGGCTAAAGTTTTTCAATTAGCGACTGAATTAGGTCTTAAAATTGAAGAAGTAGATAAATTAACGGGTCCTGTAATCGGCCGTCCTAAAACTGGAACTTTCAAACTTTCAGATTTAGTAGGAAATGATACAGGTACTAAAGTAATGATGGGTATTAAAGACTCTTGTCCAGATGATGAGCAAGCTGATACTTTCATTATCCCTCCTTATGTAGATTTCTTATTGGAGAATAAATTTTTCGGTAACAAAACTAAAAAAGGTTACTACGAAAAAACAAAAGGTGCTGATGGTAAAACAGTCATCAACGCTCTTAGATTAGACACTTTAACTTACGAACCTGTAGGAAAAGTAAAATTCCCTTCTTTAGAGGAAGCTAATCAAAAAGAGAAATTGGCTGACAAAATCAGAACTTTCTTAAAACATGACGATAAAGGTGCACAATTAGTAAAAAGATCTCTGGCGGGATTATTTGCTTATGTTTCCAATAGAGTTCCTGAAATCTCTGACAACTTATATAGCGTGGATGACGCTTTACGTGCAGGTTTTGCATGGGAGATTGGTCCATTCGAATATTGGGACATCACAGGTGTACAAAAAGGAATCGAATTAGCTGAAGCTGAAGGTTTAGAAATCAGTCAGTGGGTGAAAGATCTTGCTGCATCTTCTGACAAACCTTCATTCTACAGAACAGAAAACGGTTCAAAAAAATATTACAACCAAGCTTCTAAATCCTACGAAACTATTCCAGGAACTGAATCTTTTGTTTTATTAGAAACTTTAAGAGATAAAAAACCTGTATTCAAAAATAGTGGAGCTATTCTTCATGACATTGGAGATGGAGTATTGAACCTTGAGTTTATTTCAAAAATGAACTCTTTAGGTGGAGACGTTTTAGATGCTATCAATAAATCAATTGACATCGCTGAGAAAGGATATACTGGCCTTGTTATTGGTAACGAAGCTCCTAATTTTTCTGTAGGTGCAAACCTTGGTATGATCTTCATGATGGCTATGGAGCAAGAATTTGATGAGTTAGATTTCGCTATTCGTGCATTCCAAAACACGACTATGAGAACTAGATATTCTTCTATTCCTGTAGTTGCTGGACCTCATGGCATGACATTAGGTGGTGGTTGTGAATTAACTATGCACTGTGATGTGGCTGTAGCTTCTGCTGAAACTTATATCGGATTGGTAGAAGTAGGTGTAGGATTAGTACCAGGCGGTGGCGGTATCAAAGAATTAGCTGTAAGATTATCTGATAGCTTCTACGATGGTGACGTTCAAATTCCTAAATTACAAGAAGCATTCTTGAACATTGCAATGGCTAAAGTAGCTACTTCTGCTCAAGAAGGATTTGATATGGGTTTCTTACGTAAAGGAACTGACCGTATCGTGATGAATAGTAAACGTGTGATTGCTGAAGCTAAAGCAGAAGTAATCAGAATGGCAGAAGAAGGTTATACTCAACCTGCTAAACGTAATGACATCACTGTATTAGGTAGATCTGGACTTGGATCATTGACTGTAGGTGTAGAGTCTTTCAAAATGGGAAGATATATCTCTGAACACGATGCAAAAATCTCTCAGAAAATTGCTTACGCATTATGTGGTGGTGACTTATCTCAACCTACTTTAGTGAATGAGCAATATCTATTAGATTTGGAGCGTGAAGCTTTCTTAAGCTTATGTGGTGAGAAGAAAACTTTGGAGCGTATCCAATCTATGCTAACTACTGGGAAGCCTTTGAGAAACTAATTTAGAATCAGGAGCCAAGATTCAAGAACCAAGACAGCGTGATATATGCACAATTTTAAAAAATTAACTATTTGGCAATTATCTATGGAGTTGGCTACTTTGGTATATAAATCTACCAACAGCTTTCCAAATTCTGAGATGTATGGTTTAACGAGTCAAATCCGTAGAACAGCTGTTTCAATCTCTTCTAATATAGCAGAGGGCTCTGGAAGGAATACTGATAAAGATTTTGCTCGATTCTTAGATATCTCAATTGGTTCCTCTTTTGAATTAGAAACTCAAATAGAAATAGCTTTTCTCTTAGAGTATTTAGAGAAAGATATTTATGAAGTGCTTATTCAATACTGTTCTCAATTACAGAAAATGATTTACTCATTTAGAAAAAAATTAAAAACAAATACCGAAATCAAAAGTCTTGAATCCTGATTCTTGACTCTTGGTTCTGGGTAATAAATCTAAAAAACATGCAAGAAGCTTATATCGTAGCAGGTTACAGATCAGCAGTAGGCAAATCCAAAAAAGGAGGATTTCGCTTTACTCGTCCTGATGATTTAGGAGCTGATGTCATCAAGCACCTAGTCAATTCTGTACCAAATTTTGATCCTGCAAGAATAGATGACCTCATCTGTGGGAATGCTATTCCTGAAGCAGAATCTGGAATGCAAATCGGACGTATGCTCGTATTGAGAGCTGGTCTACCATTAAATATCGCTGGAGTGACGGTCAACCGTTACTGTGCATCTGGCGTAGAAACTATCGCAATGGCAACTGCGAAAATTCGTGCTGGAATGGGCGAATGTATCATTGCTGGTGGTGTAGAATCTATGTCTTTACTTCCAATGACTGGTTGGAGAACTGCTTTAAACTATGAAATCGCTAAGTCAACAGCTGACTACTACTCTTCAATGGGTCTAACAGCTGAAGCAGTAGCTCAACAGTTTAAAATCTCTAGACAAGCTCAAGATGAGTTTGCTTATAATTCTCACATGAAATCTCTGGCAGCTATCGAGGCCGGTAGGTTCAAAGATCAAATCGTTCCAATCACTGTGGAAGAGGTTTATTTGGAGAATAACAAAAGAAAAACGCGCTCTTATGTAGTAGATACTGACGAAGGTCCAAGAAAAGGTACTACTGTAGAAGGCTTAGGGAAATTGAGAGCAGTATTTGCTGCTGGTGGTTCTGTAACTGCTGGTAACTCTTCTCAAACTTCTGATGGTGCTGCTTTCGTATTGGTGATGTCTGAAAGAATGGTGAAAGAATTAGGATTAACTCCTATCGCAAAATTGACGACTAGTGCTGTAGTAGGTGTAGAGCCTCGCATCATGGGTATCGGTCCAGTTGCTGCTATTCCTCAAGCATTAAAACAAGCAGGATTGAAACTTCAAGATATCGATATGATAGAATTGAATGAAGCTTTTGCTTCTCAATCTTTAGCAGTAATGCAAGAATTAGATATCGATCCTAGTATCGTCAACCCTAATGGTGGTGCAATTTCTTTAGGTCATCCACTAGGTTGTTCTGGAGCTAAATTGACTGTACAATTGATCAATGAAATGAAACGCCAAGGTAAAAAACGTGGAATGGTTTCAGCTTGTATCGGTGGTGGTCAAGGTATTGCTTCAATTATCGAGTTGATATAATAGAGTCAGGATTCAAGAGTCAAGAACCAAGAGTCAAGAGTCAGGAGTCAAGAATCAAGAACCAAGAGTCAAGAATCAGGAGTCAAGAACCAAGAGTCAGGAGTCAAGAATCAAGAATTAAGACACAATAAATAAAAGACGCAAGACCTAAGAGAGAAGACTTCTTAGGTTTTGTGCTTCAACTATAAAAAGTTCTTTGAGTAAAAAATGGGCAATAATTTTATTGTATCCTTTTAAACTTTTCGGGAAATAAATCTGTTTCCTTTTTTGGACAAGCGCACTTTACTTACGACTCAAAGTAAATAGAGTTCACTCGACCGGGCAGGGATAGTAGCGATAGCCCACAGTGAAATGAAATGGAACGAGGACTATAAGCGTATAGCCCGCAAGCCCGCCAAATAAAAAGAGTACTTTAAAATAGAAAAAGATTAAAAACAAAAATATTCAAACGCAATAATGGCAACTGAAGAATTATTAAAAGGTGGAGAGTTTCTCATCAAAGATTCTACTCCGGAACAAATTTTCTCTCCTGAAGATTATACAGAAGAGCAATTGATGGTACGTCAAATGGCTAGTGACTTTATTGAACAACAGGTTCTACCACGTGCTGCTGAAATTGAAAAACAAGTAGAAGGTCTTTCTCCAAGCTTATTAGAAGCTGCTGGTGAATTAGGTCTTTTAGGTACTGCTATTCCTGCTGAATATGGCGGAATGGAGCAAGATGTAATCACTGGTTGTATCATTGCTGAAGAAGTGGGTCGTACTGGTTCTTTTGCAACAACTTTGATTGCGCATATCGGTATCGGTACTTTGCCAATTTTGTACTACGGTACTGAAGAGCAAAGACAAAAGTATCTTCCGGGATTGTCTTCTGGTGAGTTAAAAGCTTCTTATTGCTTGACTGAGCCTAGCTCTGGTTCTGATGCATTAGGTGCTAAAACTACTGCTGTATTAAGCGAAGATGGTACTGAGTGGATCTTAAACGGTCAAAAAATGTGGATCACTAACGCTGGTTTTGCGGATGTATTTACTGTTTTTGCTAAAATCGATGGTAAAGACTTTACAGGATTTATCGTAGAAAAAGGTGCTCCTGGTCTTTCATTAGGTGCTGAAGAGGATAAAATGGGGATCAAAGGCTCTTCGACTCGTCAAGTATTCTTTGAAAACTGTAGAATCCCAGTAGAAAACTTATTAGGAGAGAAAGGGAAAGGTCATAAAATCGCTTTCAATATCTTAAATATCGGTCGTTATAAATTAGGTGCTACTGCTTTAGGTGGAGCAAGATCTGCTTTCAACATGTCAGTGACTTATGCTAACGAGCGTACTCAATTTAATGTTCCTATCGCTACTTTTGGTGCTATTCAGTACAAAATTGCTGAGATGGCTATCCAATTGTTTGCTTTGGAGGTCACCACTTACCGTTGTGCAAAAGATATCGAAGATTTAGAGCATGTATTTAAAGCTCAAGGCAAAAACTTGTCTGACTCTTTATTGGGTGCTGCTGAAGAATATGCTATCGAATGTGCTATTGTTAAAGTATTAGGTTCAGAAGTTTTAGACTACGTAGTAGATGAAAACGTTCAGATCCACGGTGGTATGGGATATTCTGAAGAGTTAGGTGCTGCAAGAGCTTATAGAGACTCTCGTATTGCGCGTATCTACGAAGGATCGAGTGAAATCAATAGATTATTGGCAGTTGACCAATTATTAAGAAGAGCTATGGGTGGCAAATTAGACATTATGTCTGCTGCTATGGCTGTATCTAAAGAGTTGATGTCTGTTCCAGATTTCTCTACTCCTGAAGGTCCTTTCGGTGAAGAGGAGAATTCTTTGAAAAATGCTAAAAAAGCAATTTTATTAGTTGCTGGTGCTGCTGCTCAAAAATTGATGGCGAAGTTGAAAAACGAGCAAGAGATTTTGATGAATGTTGCGGATATGTTAATCGATGTTTATACTATGGAATCTTTATTAGCAAGAGTGAAGAAAATTCATGCTGCTCGTGGTGAAGAGGAATCAGGTGTATACATGGATATCTTAAGAGTATTCTTCAATGACGCTGTACAACGTATCGCTTATAACGGTCGTGAGGGCTTGATGGGCTTTGCAGAAGGTGATGAGTTGAGAATGATGCTAATGGGCTTAAAACGCTACACTAAATACCCAACAGTGAATACTAAGTCGGCTCGCCGTCGTATCGCTGCAAAGGTTTTAGAAGGTGGGTCGTATAATTTATAGAAGGACGATTTAGACCACGGTCGACTGACAACCGTTTTAGACCGAAGACAGTAGACCACCGTTTTTGTTGAGCCTAATCGTCATTGCGACAAACCAAGAATCAGGAATCAAGATTTTGACTTGATTCTAAATTATAGAAGCCACTCGGGAAACTGGGTGGCTTTTTTGTTGGATGAAGATCTACAACATATAAAAACCCTTTTCGTATATTAGAGTATGACTCCTATCGTCGGCATAGAAATAGAAAAAGATGCTCAAGGGCAAGATCCTTTTATTCGTATAGATTTAAATAAATACGGAAAACAGTTAGAATCCTTTTTACAGGAAGTAGGATTGAATGATGATTTTGAAAGTGAATGGGGAAAAAGTCAGACTAAAAAAGAGTTAATCATTGATGTCACCGAGTATATCAAAGGTTTGCCTTGGAAAAAATGGACATTCAATATCATCCATCTGTAAAGAAATTCTTGGAGAATAAAGTTAAAAGTACGAGGTACGAAGTACGAAAACTCGCTTCTTGGCCTAAACTCCTAAAACAATCGAAGCTTCAATATCTAATTTTACACTGATTTCTTTGGCTACTTTTAAGGTAGGTTCACTTTTACCTGTTAAATATTCACTTACTCTTGAAGTGCTGACACCTAAAAGTTCTGATAAAAGTTTCTGATTCAAACCTTTTTCTGTCATTCTTAATTTAATGGCGTCCACTAGTGAAGGTTGTTGAATTGGATAAACACGCTCTTCGTAATCTGCTACAAGATCAGATAATAAGTTTAATAAAATGTAATTTTTAGACGCTACATTGTCGATATTATCCGGTTTTTGCAACAGAGTTTCAATGTGCTCTACGATGACCTTATATTCTTTTTCTGTATTTATCATGTCTAAATATTTTCACAGGTTCTCAAGATATATAAAACAAGGTAAAATTATATCTATAAATAATAAGCTTTTTGAAATGAATAATTATAAAAGCTAAGGGTTTGCTACATAAACAAACTCTTCACTTCATCCAAATCAAAAGATTTTTTCTCTTCGTCTACAGAAATAATACTTGCTGCTATTTGTTTCTTTTTAGATTGAAGACTGACGATTTTTTCTTCGATAGTATCTTTACAAATCATTCGATAAGCCATGACTTTTTTGTTTTGTCCTATACGATAGCATCTATCGATGGCTTGATTCTCTACGGCAGGATTCCACCAAGGATCAACAATATATACATAGTCCGCCTCTGTGAGATTCAAACCTACTCCTCCTGCTTTTAGACTGATGAGAAAGACTCTGACATCTTTATTCTCTTGAAAATTATCTACTCGAGCTTGTCGGTCTTTAGTCTGACCATCGAGATATTCGTAAGAAATATGTTCTTCGTCTAAACGAGTTTTGATGATTTGAAGCATTTTCACAAACTGTGAGAAAACTAATATTTTATGATGACCGGTTTTTTCTTTGATGTGCTCCAAAAGAATTTCTGTTTTGACAGAAAAGTTTCCATAATCTTCTTCTTCATTGATTAAAGAGGTGGAATTACAAATCTGTCGGAGTTTGGTCAGACCTTCTAGTATATACATTTGAGATTTTGCAACTCCATTTTCGTCTATCTTATTCAGTAAATAATCTCTGTATTTATCTTTAAAAGAATCATAGACTTTTCGCTGATCTTTACCCATTTCGCAATAGATGACATCTTCAGTTTTTTCAGGTAATTCCTTTGCTACATCTTCTTTAGTACGTCGGAGTACAAATGGTGCAATAATTTTACTCAGTAATAGTGAAGCTTCTTCATCTTTTTCTTTATCAATTTTATCTGAGAAAGTCGTTTTAAAATGAGCCATGCTGCCTAAAAGTCCAGGATTTAGGAAGTTCAACTGAGCAAATAAATCGAAAGTATTGTTCTCAATTGGAGTACCTGTCAATACAATTCTATTGTAGGATTGTAAAAGTCGAACCGCTTTATATCTTTTAGAGTTAGGGTTTTTAATCGCTTGACTTTCATCTAAAATCACATAATGGAAAGGCTCATCTTTTAGAAACTCTATATCATTCAACAAAGAACCATACGTCGATAAAATGATATCGTATTGCTCAAACTCATGTTTTAAATGAATCCGATCGCTTCCAACGAATGTCAAAACTTTCAATGATGGACAAAATTTTTCTAATTCCTTATTCCAATTAAACATCAATGAAGTAGGAGCAATGATTAATGAAGGAGTTTTGTTATTCTGAGTAATTTTCAAATGCTGTAAAAAGGTAATCGTCTGTAATGTTTTGCCTAATCCCATATCATCTGCAAGACAACCACCTAATTGATTTTGATCTAAAAATGCCAGCCAATTCAATCCATGATGCTGATAATCTCTCAGTTTGGCTTTAATTCCTTTCGGTATTGGAATACTTTTTATCTCTGATATATTTTGAAGCCTTTGTTTTTTCTCATATAATTCTATCAAAAATGAAGGTCGATGTTCTATGACTTCGTATAGTTCGTCAATGATTCCAAATTGATAATTAGAAATCTGTAAAGCGTCTTTTTTAATTTGACCTGTTTGAAAATAAGTTGCAAATTTCTTCATCCAATTCTCTGGAAGTACGCCCAAAGTACCATCTCCCAATAAAACATAATTGGATTTTTTGATGAATGATTTTTTCAAATCTTTTAGGTCCACTTTCTGCTTACCAAAAGAAATCTGAATTATAATATCAAACCAATCTATTTCAGAATTCAAACTAATGCTGATGTTCGGTTTATTGACATTGAACTTAAAGGATTTCAAATCATTGGCTCCAAATACTTGAATGCCTAATTGTTTCATGCGCTCTACTGCATGCAAAAACCAGTAATCTTCCAACAACTGTTCTGGGGATAAGTAAAAGAACTTTTGCTGATTGGAAAAGTCTGGATGCAAAGTCTGAAACTCTTCTAAAAAATCATCTTCAAAAGATTGATTCCTCTCTATATAAGCAACCAATCCATCTTTACTAAACAAGACCATTTGTTCTTTAGAAGAAACAGGAATCTGCTTATCTACGTACTGAACCATCGGTTGAAAAGAGATGAACTTCCCATCTACATCTTTGATATAAACTTGCTTTTCAATTTGAGAATTTTCTATTTTTCTTCTGTCCTTTTTTGCAAATTGAAGTTGTACTTCGTGATTTTTACTGAGTGGTAAAAGATTATTTTGATATACTTCTTCAAAGGATTTCTTAAAATAATTAGACTCTGAAGATTGCTGATATTCATTCAATCGAAGCGATAATTCTGCATCTTTAATAGGATAAACTTTATCCTCCACGATTACAAAAAAATCTCCAATTCTTATTTTAGTTGAATTGATGGCATAAGTATTTTCTCCGATTTTAACTTTAGCTTTCATGTTATAAAAGACTTCGTTTTCGGTTACAGAGAATAACATTTCTACAGGAGTATCTTCTATAATAAGCGGAGATAAGTTTTTTCTAACTAAGGTGTTTTTGGGATTATACTCATACACCAATCTGTCTTTTAATTCTGGCCAAAGACCATTCATAACGCTAATAGCTTTAGCCAACTGTTGAGGGTTTTTCTTTTCTCTTTTGTAGAAAAACTCTCTCAATCTCAACATTTTCAATAGGAAACCTAAATCATAATCATCTTCGGTTTTATCCAAAAACTTCTCTAAATAAGTACTAGTCAAGGATAAAAATGTAGAAGCAAAGTCTGTTTTAGTTTTATTGTATTTAGCGACAACAGGATACATTCCTATGTATCTACTTTTATTCATTTCTATACACAACCCTACTCCCATTTGCTGCTCTGAACTATCGCCTAAATAAGGTTGATTTAGAAGTATCTCCTCTTCTTCATTAGCATAAAGAGCTTTTTGATGGTAATGTATTGGTTGAATATTTTTGTACTTAGAGATTGTATTTAAACCTGTCGGTGTCAATTCAAATTGGAAGATAGAATGATAGTCATCTTCAGTGGTCATACCGTATTGCGATAAAACTTTTGAGATTTTATCTTCTAAATAATAGGTAGTAAAAAAGTCTTCACCAAATCGCTCAACAAGTGTTTTTAATGCTAAAATTCGATGTTCACATATTCCTTTTGAATTCAAGCAAGTACAAGTTGTGGTTAATATCTTGCTTGATTTGTCATATTCAAAGACTTGATGGAAGGTTTCCCAACTATGTGTAACAGATTGAATTCTTTCAAATGACACTTTTAAAAGTTCACATCTTTCATGATAATATCCTTTGACAAAAGCACTAAAAAGATTTAAGTCTAAAAGGTCATCTTTCAAATAATATTTACCATTGCTTACAGTGGCAGGCAACATTTTGCTGTGTAATAAGCCTTCAGGAAATAAAGTTTTATTGCCTTTTTTATTGATTAGAAAATTTATACTTGCTATCAAATGTTTACATAAACCTTCATCTCTGTATGGACAACTACATCTAATATTTTGGATATCGGTTTCATCCAATTGAATGGAAATATTATAACTCTCTCCATTAGAACCATCACATTGAAAATCAAAATTACCATCAGAATAAGCCACTAACTCAGGATAAATAAACTTAGCTCTATCTCTTACTTTATCTAAACTATTATACTTAATATAATTTAATAAAAAACCAGAAGTCATATTTCGATTAAAAATTTAGCTTATAATTTTAGTGAAATCAAATTATAGAAATGAAGTATCAATTAGATTTTCCCGGTTTCTTTATGATGGGCTTCATAGTACTTATTATAAAAATATAGCCCTATAAGCATCAACATTGAAATAGTAGGCAATATCATTTGTCTAAAAGTAACTTTACCAATGATTAAAAAGATGACTTCTAATATTATAATTACAGCTGCTACAATTGCAGCATATTTTAACATGGGTAAAGACGATGACTTTTTCATTGAGAATAACAATTAAAATTACCTACTCATTTTCATAAAAATAATCTGTTCCTGCAGCATTTTCGTAGATGGTTTCTACTCTCCCAAAATCATCTTTTTTGTATTTATAGTTGGTATAAAACACTTTAGTTTTAATCATTGTTTTAGGTAGATATTTCTGTGTAGGTCCAAAAGTATAAGGTAGATATGCTATGATTCTTTCAAATCTACCAAGTGCAACTTCTGTAAAGTTGGTAGAAATATTGGCATCATAGGCTTCATCTAAATAGTACTCAAATGCTCTTTCTTCACCACGAAAAGTACAAGATGTTAAGATTCCCATTTCATCATAAATCATATTATAGCAAAGCGAATCCCCTTTATATTTTCCATCGTGATAATAACTCCCGACTAATCTACTCACTCCATCACTAAATCTTGAAGCATCGTAATTAAAAGTCGCTATATACATCCCATCGTCGAAGGTTTGAATATATCCTGTCGTAGAATCTACTGTAAGCTTGATATCCCAATGCTCACCTGCTGTACGATTATCATAGCTGATATATACTCTATCCAAGTCGTAAATGATATCAGCAGTAAGGCTTTTATCTCTATCTTTTCCATCTACTCGACTGAGTAGCCCAGTTTCATTATAGAAAAATTTCAAATGAGTAGTAGAGCCAACAATTGTTTTAATCTTATAGCTGACTACTTTCGGAGGTTCATTTCTTTGCTCTTTTTTACATCCTAAGAATAAAAAGGAGAGAAATAAAATAAAAAATATATTGCGCGTGTTCATATTGAAAAAAATAAGGGGAGCTAATCGCTCCCCTTAAATATACATATTACCTTTGAATGGTTTATGCTACTCCTTCCGTTAATACGGAAATTTTATTTTTAAACACCTCCACGATACCACTTTTAATATTAAAAGTTTGTTTGGAGTTATTGTGTTCTACTTTTACTATTCCTTTAGTCAAAGCTGCAATCAATGGAGCGTGATTATTCAATACTTGAAACAAGCCATCTAATCCAGGCAATTGCACTGCATCTGCCTCGCCACTAAAAACTTTCCCTTCCGGAGTTAGAATATCTAAATGCATAATTTGAATTATTAAGACTCAGCTAATAATTTTTCACCTTTAGCAATAGCATCATCAATAGAACCTACTAAGTTGAATGCTGCTTCTGGGTATTTATCTACTTTACCATCAAGAATCATTTCAAATCCTCTCAAAGTTTCTTCCAAAGGAACGAAAACTCCTTTCAAACCTGTAAACTGCTCTGCTACGTGGAATGGTTGAGATAAGAATCTTTGAACTCTTCTAGCACGGTGAACCGTTTGTTTATCTTCTTCAGATAACTCATCCATCCCTAAGATAGCGATGATATCTTGAAGCTCTTTATATCTCTGAAGGATCATTTTCACATTCTGAGCTACACCATAGTGACGCTCTCCAATGATTACTGGATCTAATATTCTAGAAGTTGAATCCAATGGATCCACTGCAGGGTAAATTCCTAACTCAGAAATTTTACGGTTCAATACCGTTGTAGCGTCTAAGTGAGCGAAAGTTGTCGCCGGCGCAGGGTCAGTTAAGTCATCCGCAGGAACATAAACTGCTTGTACAGATGTAATAGAACCTCTCTTAGTAGAAGTAATACGCTCTTGCATCATACCCATCTCAGTAGCTAATGTAGGTTGGTAACCCACAGCTGATGGCATACGACCTAATAGAGCTGATACTTCAGAACCCGCTTGAGTAAATCGGAAGATATTATCCACGAAGAATAAGATATCACGACCTTTAGCTTCAGCAGGATCACCATCACGGAAATATTCAGCGATAGAAAGACCAGATAATGCTACACGAGCACGTGCACCTGGAGGCTCATTCATCTGACCAAATACTAAAGTAGCTTGTGATTCACGCAAAGCAACTTTATCTACTTTGGACAAATCCCAGTCTCCTTCTTCCATTGATTTTTTGAACTCTTCACCGTATTTAATTACGTTTGATTCGATCATTTCACGAAGTAAGTCGTTACCCTCACGAGTACGCTCACCTACACCAGCGAATACTGAAAGTCCACCGTGTCCTTTTGCAATATTGTTAATTAACTCCTGAATAAGTACTGTTTTTCCTACACCAGCACCACCGAATAGACCAATTTTACCACCTTTTGCGTAAGGCTCAATAAGGTCAATTACTTTAATACCAGTAAATAGAACTTCAGTAGAAGTTGAAAGATCTTCAAATTTTGGTGCTTCACGGTGAATTGGAAGTCCGTTATCGCCAGCTTTTGGCAAGTTTCCAATACCGTCAATAGCATCACCAATTACGTTAAAAAGTCGGCCATATACTTCATCACCAATAGGCATTTGAATAGGCGCTCCTGTAGCAACAGCTTCAGCACCAC
>DATJBS010000066.1:0-2426 GCA_035515235.1 Chitinophagales bacterium | reverse complement strand
ATCCTGAAGGGAAAACGGAAATGATGACAACTATCAATAATCCTGAAGATGAAAGCATGGGGAGTCGTGAAATTGCTTTCTCAAAAGAGTTGTACATAGAGCGTGAAGACTTTATGGAAGATGCCCCCAGAAAATACTTCCGCCTGACACCAGGAAGAGAAGTACGTCTGAAAAGTGCATACATTGTAAATTGCACAGGTTGCAAAAAAGACGATGAGGGTAACGTTGTTGAGGTGTACGCAGAGTATGACCCACAAACAAAAAGTGGAATGCCCGAATCGGGGAGAAGAGTGAAAGGTACAATACATTGGATTTCTGTTCCACATAGTGTGGATGTAGAGGTTCGTTTGTACGACCGTTTGTTTACAGTTGAAGATCCTGCAAATGTAAAAGACAAAGAATTGAAAGAGCTGCTGAACCCTGACTCTTTGAAGATTGTAAAGAATTGCAAAGTGGAAAAGTATCTAAAAGATGCTAAACTGGGTGACAGTTTTCAGTTTCAACGCAATGGGTACTACAATGTGGATATAGATTCCACGCCTGACAATTTGGTTTTCAACCGAACTGTACCATTGCGTGACTCGTGGGCAAAGAAAAAATAGTAAAGCACAAGATTTAGAAATAAAGAATGGATAATAACGACATAGACATCTCTGAATTAATTCAGAAATATGAGCAGATGCGTTATATGGATAAAAACATATACTTTGATGCTGATGAGTTTGCAATACTTGCTGACTATTACAATGACTTTGGCGACTCATCTGAAGCTGAGCATATTGTGGAAGTTGGCTTAGGGATGCATCCAGGAAGCTCGGAGTTAATGATTATCAAAGCCAAAGTACTTGTTATTTCAGAGAAGTATGAGGAGGCATACAAATACTTACCCACCATTGGAGAAGATGAGACGAATGTTGATTTTTTAATGGTGAAGTTTGAATGTTTGCTCAATTTAAATAAAACTGAAGAAGCCGATGCTCTTTTAGAAGTTGTTTTGAATAGCAACGAATTAGATGAAGAAGATCTTTATACATTCCTTACCGAAGTAGGATACTTGTATAATGATGCAGATAAATACGAAACAGCAATCGTGCTGTTGGAAAAAGCATTGAAAGAGGACGATTCTAATGTAGAGGTTTTGGTTGACTTGTCTTATTCATACGAGATGTTGAATAATATGGAGAAATCTATAGAGCTCAACAATTCCATTTTAGATATAGCCCCTTATTTGTTTGATGCTTGGGTAAACTTAGGCAAGCTATACTCTATGAGTCAGAATCATAGTAAAGCCATAGAGGCATATGACTTTGCATTGACAATAAATGATGATGATGTAAATGTTTTGAAGATGAAGGCATTGTCTCATTATCTGAATGACAATGTAGAAGAGGCTGTTCGGATCTTCAAAGAGTGCTTGAGTGATTCACCCGACGATGAAAGCTTGTACGACTCATTATTGGAGGGTTATGAAGTCATGGAGCAATATGACCAAATGCTGGAGGTGATTAATCAAAAAGAAGAACGATTTGGTTCTGAAGGTGTTCTCTTGCAACGTGCGCATATCTATTTAAATCAAGAGAGATATGAAGATGCGCAAGAGGTTTTTGTGAAGATTCCCGCTCAGGACAAAGATACGTTTGATTACTATGTCTTGGAAGGCGAACTTGCTATTCACAATGAGGATTACGAAACAGCTGAAACAGCTTATATGCTGGCGATGCTTGATTCGCCTGATGATGAGTTTACAATAAACAAACTTGCAAACATTAGTCTTGAGCAAGGTAATTATGAGAAGTCGGCCGAATATTTAGAGTTGTTAATTCGCTTGAATGCAAGCTTTCCTGGTGCTAAGATAAGACTGGCATTCTTACGATTTGAGATTGGAGCGAAAGAGCCTTTCGATGAAATTATGAGTCAGTTTTCTGACAAAGAACTTCGTGAATTGCTCAATTTAATAATAGTGAATGATGATACAGGTTATTCAGAGTTTGATCGCAAGAAACTATTGACACGACTGAATGAAGCGCGTGAGAATAGGGTGCTCTTCAAAAATATAAAATACTGAATATAACTTCCTGCAAAACAAATTTTGAAAGATAAATAAGCTTTATAACCCGAATGAATAAATTCTTAATATTGTTTTTGACGCTGTTTATTGCAACAGCTGCAATTGCTCAAACCACAGATAGTTCCGAAATTATAGCTCCAGAGAAGACAGAGCAATCTTTGTTGCAAAAGATAGAGGCCTGGTATGACCAGAATATGAATTATGCTACAATCACAGTTTTGATGACGGTGGAAAGTTCATTTATCCCTTTTCCTTCCGAAATAGTTGTTCCACCTGCTGCTTACATTGCCAGTCAACCCGGGAGTCATCTTAATATATATCTGGTAGTGCTCTTTGCTACAATTGGAGCAATGCTGGG
>DATJBS010000065.1:0-21424 GCA_035515235.1 Chitinophagales bacterium | reverse complement strand
ACCCACTCTGTGAAAAAGGCGTAACATCTTCAACTGTTTGACGACGATAGGAGGAGTTTTGAAGATGTAGCCTTTAAACAGAAAGTGGGTCGCCGAGAAATCCAGCGCGATTTTTTGCATACTTTTTACTAAAAAAAGTATGAAGAGAAAAAAAATAAATTTTACATAGATTGTTTCGTACCTCGTAATGCGCCGTAGGTGCATCAGCTTTGTAACAAACTCATAAAAAATCAAAATGGTGTGCCGTAGGTACACAACTTTAAAACTCGATCTTAATTCAAAAATTTGTTTAGCCTCTATGAGGCATTATATGTATGAATAACTGATGACTATAAAGCTTGAGCACTTACGGCGCAAAGTCACGTCATTGCGAACGAAATGCAATGAAGTGAAGCAACCTCTTTTAGGGATATACATAATACAGTCGTCAGTCGTCCATGGTCTGTGGACTAATATAGATTGCGAACGAAATGCAATGACGATTTTGAAATAGATCCTTACAGGATGACATTGTAAAGCATTATCTTATTTCATGATGTATTTCGCTTGAAAGGAAAATCAAAAGTAGTCCAACACGACAGCGCCTAGATTTTGCAGGCGGGGAACCCACTCTGTGAAAAAGGCGTAACATCTTCAACTGTTTGACGACGATAGGAGGAGTTTTGAAGATGTAGCCTTTAAACAGAAAGTGGGTCGCCGAGAAATCCAGCGCGATTTTTTGCATACTTTTTATTAAAAAAAGTATGAAGAGAAAAAAATAAATTTTACATAGATTGCTTCGTACCTCGTAATGCGCCGTAGGTGCATCAACTTTGTAACAAACTCATAAAAAATCAAAATGGTGTGCCGTAGGTACACAACTTTAAAAACTCCATCTTAATTCAAAAATTTGTTTAGCCTCTACGAGGCATAATATGTATGAATAACTGATGACTATAAAGCTTGAGCACCTACGGCGCAAAGGATGGGCATCACAAAAAAAATATAAAGATTTCTAAAACTCTTAACTTCTTAATGCTTCTAATTTAGTATTTCACTCAAAGATTGCTTCGTTAATCGCAAAGACGATTTTTTTCGTACTTCGTACTTCGAACTTTTAACTTCGAACTTCAAATGTGGTCTGTCGACAGTGGTCTGTGGTCTAATATAGATTGCTTCGTTCCTCGCAATGACGGTATGGATTTAATACAGTCGTCAGTCGTCCATGGTCCGTGAGACTTTTTATTAACACTAACATAAATTTACAAGTCCAAGTATCATCTTCTTAAACCGTAACTTAGTATTCAGTCAATTTAAAGAGTTGGCTTACATGAGAGTAACTACTAAAATATCGAGTATTTTTATCTTGTTCTTCTTAATGATGAGTATCATGAAGAACAATGCTCTGTATTTAGTATATGAGTACAACAACACACTTTTTGAAAATCTTTTTTGCGAAAATACAGACCGACCTGAATTAGATTGTCATGGTAAATGTATGTTGGCAGAAATGCAAAATGATCAAGAGAAAGATGATAATAGTGCTCATTTGCTCAAACAGTTTCAAGTAGAGCTTTTATATAATACTACAGCTGTCGACTTTGAAATCCCTCAAAATAATATTACAATAACTACTAAGGATCTTTTTAGTCCTTACGAGAATCTTTATACATTTCTATTGAACGATGAGGATAATATTCCTCCCGAGAGTTTCATTTCATAATTAGACGTATTTATTTCATGATAGCTGCAAATGGTAGCAGACATGAATCCAAAATCTAAACGATTAAATGTCGTGGTATACAGTGTTTTTAATACTGAATTGCCAGGTATTTATTCTTCCAATTGAAATGTTTAAAACAATAAAAATGAAACTCAATAAATTAATTCAATATAGCTTTATAGCTCTTTTATCTGCATTATCTTTTATCTCTTGTAAGAAAGATGATATTGAAGAACCAGTTAAAAAAAATATTTTAGACCAATTAAAACTGGTTACAACTTTTAAAAATGAAAGTGACAATATTGAAATATATACCAAATCCGGAAAATTCACACAAGGATATAATGATGTATATTTTCAAGTAAAAAATTCATCAGGAGAAGTTATCGCACATGAAGCTCAATCATGGATGCCGATGATGAAAATGACAATGAAAAGTCATTCTTGTCCTTTTTCTGAAATTACCAAAGTCGCAGATAACCCAATGGTAAGTTCAGGTTTTATCATCTTCAATATGGCGAGTGATGATATGGGTTCATGGAAATTAACCATTAATTATACAGTCGATGATGTTGAAAAAGTAGCAGAAGGAGAAATATCTGTTCAAGCATCTGCAAGAAGAGTAACACAAGGATTCAAAGGAAGTGATTCTATTCAATATTTCATTGCCCTCATCGAGCCAAGTATTCCTAAAGAAGGTCCTAATGTTATGAAAGCTGGATTGTATAAAATGGAAGCAGATCATACTTTTAGTCCGATAGGAAATTATAAAGTTTTAATAGATCCAAGAATGCCAGGAATGGGTAATCATAGCTCTCCAAACAACGAAGACTTGATAAGTCAAGGAAAAGGTATTTATAATGGAAAAGTAAACTTTTCTATGACTGGATATTGGAAAATCAATCTACAAGTAGAAAATGAAAGTGGAGTGATTTTAAAAGGAGAAGCTATTACCGAAGAAACAGAAAGCAGCAGTATTTTCTTTGAAGTAGAATTTTAAGCTTCTTCCTATTTAATAGCAGGGGCTGAGTTTCTATAAATAAAGTCCCTGTAATTTAATTTCAATTAATTGAATTTTATGTACAGATTACTGATAATAATTGCGTTACTATATCCGTTTATAGGAAATGCACAAGTATATAGTGATACTACGTCAAACGACCGATTACCGTCTTATGATTTAGAAGAAGTCATAGTTATTGCACCTACCAAAACTGTTTCAGATAAAACAGAAAAGCCTCTTTCTAGTATTGATGAATATTTATCAAAGAACTCTAGTATCAATATGGTTAGAAAAGGTGGATACGCATGGGAACCATACATCAATGGTATGGCAACTGAGAGAAGTGCAATCACTATCGATGGTATGCAGATATATTCAGCTTGTACAGACAAAATGGATCCTGTAACTTCTTACGTAGAAATTGCCAATCTCTCTACTATCAATATTAATAGTGGTCACGCTTCTGCGACTGGTGGTTCTACAATTGCGGGAACGATGGATTTAAAGAAAAAGAAAAGTTCATTTGGCACTAAAGAGCTTTCAGGTACAACCTATCTAGGACTAGAAACCAATAATTTGCAAAAGATATTAGGAACGAGTTTGTCTTTTTCTCATCCTAAATTATTTATGGATATAGACTTCACTTTTAGAGACGCTAATAATTATAAAGCTGGCGGGAGAAAAGAAGTCAATTATTCACAATTTACTAAGTATAATGTTTCCTCAATTATCGGCTATAAAATCAATAAAGACCAACATATTGAAGCCTCTTTAATTTATGATCATGCAGTAGATGTAGGATACCCTGCACTTCCTATGGATGTGTCTTCAGCGAAAGCATTCATCGGTTCGATGGAGCATTTTTATCACCCTTGTCATGGTCAATTGAAATCCATTCAAAGTAAAATTTACTACAATAATATTACCCACATCATGGACGATTCCAAAAGACCTGATGTGCCTATACGTATGGATATGCCAGGTTGGAGTAAGACTGGAGGTTTTTATACCATTATTTCTGGAGCATCAAAAAAGAACTCATGGAAAACAACCTTAAGCGGTCATCAAAACAACTCCTTGGCAGAAATGACGATGTATTCCAATGATGCAAATCAAAAAGATATGTTTATGTTGACTTGGCCAGATGTCAACACTAGATATTTAGATGCATTTGGTGAAAATGTAATTCAACTATCTGAAAAAGCAAAGCTTACTTTTAATGGAGGATTAGCTGTCCATCACAATAAAATTATAAGTGATTTTGGATTAAATAGTATTAGAATATTTTATCCTGAGGTAGAAAGTACTAAAACACGATTTTTGAAAAGATTTTACACAGCGTTCAATATTCATAAAGATCATCAGTTATTTTATACTGCACATTTATCTTATGGCGAAAGAGCTCCTTCTGTTTCTGAAGCTTATGGATTTTATTTATTCAATAGCATGGATAAATATGATTATGTAGGAAATCCCAATATGAAAAATGAAAAATCTCTTTCAGCATCTACTTCGATTCAACTTATTAAAAATAGATATTCTTTCAAAGTTTCAGGTTCTTATTTTTTTATCAATGATTATATCATAGGTCAAATTATAGATAATTTAAGTTCTATGACCATTGGCGCATCGGGTGTAAAACAATACGAACAAATAAAAAATGCCCATATTGCCAACGTGACTTTAGATACTAAATTTGAGATTATAGACAATTTATATTGGAACACCATGCTTTCTTATAGAAGAGGTAGAAGTAATGATATAGGAGATTTACCACTAATTCAACCATTTTCTTTCTATTCTGAATTGAGTTATAATTTTAAATCCTTCAATGCAGTAGTCTCCACTAATGGAGCTACAAAGCTTAGTAATTACAATGCTAACTTTGGCGAAACTGCTGTTCCTGCATACGCTCTAATCAACCTTTCTTTGTCTCAAAGTTTTAAATTTAAAGAGAAGTCATTGGCACTAAAAGCTGGTGTAGAAAATTTATTAGATAAAGAATATACTACATTTTCAGATTGGAACAGAATACCAAGAATGGGTAGAAACTTCTTCTTTAATTTGGTGTGGAGGTATTAATGTGCTGATGTGACAATCTGATTTAATGTGCTGATGTAATAATACTCCTGCGGTCGCTAAATCTCTCGAAGTGAATAAACCTCTATCTGATAAAGATTTTGCATTGTCGTCCTCGAAGTGACTAAAACTTTTTCTGATAAAGATTTTGCAAACCGTCCTTAACTTCCTTAAGTTTAAATTCTCCAAATTAGGATATTCTCTAAATTTATTAATGGTTCAAAATGTCAGCAAAAACTGCGTTCACTAAATAGTTGTGATGAGCTGTTGAATTATCTAAACCTCTTTCTGATAAAAAATTTGCAAACTGCTCTTAACTTCTTAAAGTTTAAATTCTTCAAATTAGAATATTCTCTTAACTTCTTAATGGTTCAAAATGTCAGCAAAACCACTGTAGCTGAATTTCTCAAAGTGAGTAAAAACTATTTCAAATTAGAGACCCTTTCATTTATGTAGAATAGTGTGAAGTAGAATAATGTGGATGTTTTAAATAAGATTCTGCTAAAATTAGAAAATGGCATAAGTAAATCAACTTCTTTTACTCAAATTGTAATTTTATTCTTTTGGTATTTTATTGTTTTGTAAACCTAATGTCATATAAATATTTTTTGTAACCAATGTAGCATTGACGACTTTTTTTAAATATTATATTTGAAAATCGACAGGATTTGAATTCACTATCTTTTGTCTAAACCACTTTTTTGCTATGGAGGATATGATTTTTTATGATAGAATGCAATTTGCGTTTACTATCACTTTTCATTACATATTTCCTCAACTCACCATGGGCTTATCTCTCATGATTGTATTTTTCAAATGGAAGTTTTTACGTACTAAAATAGAGTCGTATAATCAAGCTGCAAGGTTTTGGATGAAAATATTCGCACTTAATTTTGCAATGGGAGTAGTGACAGGTATTCCTATGGAGTTTCAATTTGGTACGAATTGGGCAAAGTTTTCTGAACTCACAGGAGGTATCATCGGTCAGACTTTAGCGATGGAAGGCATGTTTTCTTTCTTTTTAGAATCTTCCTTTCTCGGACTTTTCTTATTTGGAGAAAAACGCCTCGGTCAAAAATTACATTTTCTAACAGCTTTTCTAGTGTTTTTAGGTTCATGGGCTAGTGGATACTTTATTATAGCTACACACTCTTGGATGCAATATCCTGTAGGTTATGAAATTTTAGAAAATGGTCGTTTTGTTTTAAATAATTTTGGAGCATTATTCTCCAATCCTTGGTTGATTCCTTCATTCCTTCACAACCAAATGGGCTCGGTTGTGACTTCTGCATTTGTGATGTCATCAATTGGCGCATTCTATATACTCATCAATAAGCACGTTGAATTTGGAAAGTTATTTGTCAAAACTGGGGTAATGTTTGGTCTTGTAGCTTCTATTTTAATTATTTTCCCGACGGGTGACTGGATTGCAAAAAACGTAGCCAATCATCAGCCTGTAACTTTTGCAGCGATGGAAGGAATCTTTGAAACAGAAGAAAAAGGAGCAGAAATTGTTTTAATAGGTCAGCCGGATACAGAAAAGAAAAAGCTCGATAATAAGATTTCAGTTCCTTATGTGTTGAGTTTCTTGACACACCAAAGATGGGATGCAGAGATAAAAGGTTTGAATGAATTTGATGAAAGTCTTTATCCTACAAATATTCCAGGATTATATTATTCCTACCACATCATGGCTGGACTTGGGACTATCTTTTTGGGTTTAATGTTTATTTCTGCGATTCAATTATATCGGAAAAAATTATTTACCACTAAATGGATTTTATGGTCGCTGATGTTCATGCTTCCGTTTCCATATATTGCCAATACTGCAGGATGGTACACCGCCGAATTGGGAAGGCAACCATGGTTAGTTTATAATTTACTGCGAACCGTAGATGGAGTATCGCCTACTGTTTCTTCTGGAAATACCTTGTTTACTTTGTTGGGATTTATGGCGCTTTATCTCATGTTAGGACTATTGTTCCTAATGTTAGCAGGAAATATTATTAATAAAGGACCAGAATCAAAAACGAATTAATTATGGAATTATTTTGGTACATCGTTTTAGCAATAATGTTGACGACATATATCGTCTTGGACGGTTATGATTTTGGTGCAGGGATTATCCATTTGTTTTTTGCGAAAAATGAAAAAGATAAAAAAGCAGTTTCTAATGCTATAGGCCCTTTTTGGGATGCTAATGAAGTTTGGTTGATTGCAGTAGGTGGAGTGTTGTTTTTTGCATTCCCCACCCTATACGCTTCTTCATTTAGTGGATTTTATCTTCCACTGATTATGATATTATGGTTGCTTATTTTTAGAGCTATTGGTTTAGAGTTGAGAGGTCAGATTAAACATCCAATGTGGTATGCAGTATGGGATAAAGCTTTTGGAATCTCAAGTTTATTGTTGGCTTTATTTTTTGGAGTAGCGTTAGGAAATGTTATTAGAGGAGTCAATCTCGGAATGGTAGTCGATGGAGTTTCTACTCAAGAAGCACATTATTTCTTCTTGCCTTTATGGAATTCTACATTTAGTCCTCAAGCAGAACATTTGGGCGTAATTGATTGGTTTACATTATTATTGGGTGTTATTTCTGTGGTTACATTGACGATTCATGGAGCTAATTGGATCATCTTTAAAACGAATTCGGATTTAAATCCAAAGCTCAAGGAATTAATATTTAAGCTGAGCTTTGTACTATTAATATTGATTTTTGTATCTATATCCATTTGGCATATTATCGAGCCTAAACCTTTCCATAATTTTTACAAATATCCTTTATTGTGGATTTTTCCTTTAATCACCTTCATCGGATTATTTGGTCTTTTTAAGGTGAGAAGTTTTAAAAAGCATGGAATGGGATTCTTGTTTTCAACTATATTTTTGATTGGTGGATTAGCGACTTCGGTAGCATCTATTTTTCCAAAAGTCTTACCTTCTACAAATAATGTCAATCCATCTCTTACTTTATACAATGTAGCGGCAGATGATTATGGACTAACAGTTGGCGTATATTGGTTTGCAATCGCAGCAGTTTTAGTATTGATTTACATGGTTGTGCAATACAAGGTATTTAATGGTAAGATAGACGATGTAGGCTATGGTGAGCATTAATATTTAATGGAAATACTCTTCTTTTAATTACAAAACTTCTAAAAATAAATAGATGACTGACACCTTAATCGCTTTAATAAGCATATTTATGGGACTGATCAGTGCGAATTTATTTGGACTATACTCTAAGAAAAATACGCTTGGATTTACTGGTAATACCATTGTTGGAATATTTGGTAGCATCTTTTTTATAAAAACATTTTCACGTTTAGGATTTGGAGCAAAAGCTATCATGGTATCCGGAGAGATGGATGTCAGTCTATTTCTAATTAATATGTTGGTTTCTTCTATAGGAGGAATTGTTGGATTAATTTTAGTCAAAATCTTTATAAGAAAAATGAACTCCAATCCTTAATATAAAGCAATCTTTTTCTCAAAATATTGATATAATAAAATTCATAAAAAAAGCCCCAATATTTCTATTGGAGCTTGAATATAATTTGAGCATTTCTCTGTTAATACAATTGGAAACCTTGCATTTTTGAGTGAATCTTATTTTTGATATCTTGAATCAAGCTATCATTAGTAGAATTGGAAAGAATAGCATCTATCCATTCTACTACTTCGATACAGTCATTTTCTTTAAAACCTCTCGAAGTAATCGCTGGCGAACCAATACGAATTCCGGAAGTTACAAACGGAGAACGAGTATCATAAGGGACCATGTTTTTATTGACAGTGATTTCCGCAAGACCTAAAACTCTCTCTGCTTCTTTACCTGTAATATTTTTATTTCTAAGGTCAATCAACATCAAGTGGTTATCTGTTCCGCCTGAGATGATTTGATAATCTTTATCCATGAAAACTTTTGCCATAGCTTGAGCATTTGCAATCACTTGGTCTGCATATACACCAAACTCATCTGTCAAGCATTCGCCGAAAGCAACAGCCTTAGCAGCAATGACATGCTCTAAAGGTCCGCCTTGCATACCAGGGAAAACTCCAGCATTTAAAATCTGAGACATCATTTTGATTTCACCTTTAAGAGTAGTTTCTCCCATCGGATTTTCAAAGTCTTTGCCCATCATGATAATACCACCACGAGGCCCACGAAGTGTTTTGTGAGTAGTAGAAGTGACGATATGACAATGAGGCATTGGGTCAGCTAATTTGCCTTTTGCAATCAATCCCGCAGGATGTGCGATATCTGCTAATAACAAAGCACCCACTTTGTCTGCAATTTGTCTAAATCTTGCATAATCCCAATCACGTGCATAAGCTGAAGCTCCACAAACAATCAGTTTTGGTTGATGTTCGATAGCCAAAGCTTCTACTTTATCCATATCTACCAAACCTGTTTCTCTCTCCACTCCGTAAAAGAAGGGTTTATAAACTTTTCCAGAAAAATTCACTGAAGAACCATGAGAAAGATGCCCGCCATGAGAAAGATCAAATCCTAAAATATGATCTCCCGGTTGTAGGATAGACAAGAACACCGCAGCATTAGCTTGAGCGCCAGAGTGCGGTTGTACGTTAGCGTATTCTGCACCAAATAATTGACACAGTCTGTCTATGGCTAGTTGCTCAATTTTGTCGACAACCTCACAGCCACCATAGTATCTTTTACCTGGATAACCTTCGGCATATTTATTTGTCAGACAACTGCCCATCGCCTCGATGACTTGAGCGCTAGTGAAATTTTCAGAAGCAATTAGTTCAATGCCATTACGTTGGCGTGAAAGTTCTTCTTGAATTAGATCAAATATTTGTGTATCCCTTTGCATGCTATAAAATATTGGCGTGAAGATACGACTTTACTCACTTTTTAAGAGTTTTTAAGTTTCTATTTCATTATTAAACTATATTAATAGTTAAATTTAGAATCAAACTCACGTCCATTCATGATAGCTGTTATTCCTTTAGCAGGTGCAGGAACAAAATTGCGCCCGCATACTTATACTCAACCCAAATCTTTAATCCCTATCGCTGGTAAGCCGATTATCGGTTATATCATCGATCAATTGCAGGAAGTAGGCGTGAATGATTTTGTATTTGTGATAGGTTACTTAGGAGATAAAATCAGAGAGTATATAGATGAATCTTATCCTGATATTCACAAGACATATGTTGTTCAACTTATGCGTGAAGGGTTAGGACATGCCGTGTGGTTAACTAAAGATGTGATTGATCCTGGAGAAGATATCATCATTATTTTAGGCGATACTATCATGGATATCAATTTGAAAAAAGTCATCGAATCTCCAGATTCTGTGTTGGGCGTAAAAAAAGTAGAAGATCCAAGATTATTCGGAGTAGCTGAGTTTGATGAAAATAATGTCATTACACATTTATCAGAAAAGCCAAGAATACCTATGTCAAATATGGCTTTGGTAGGTTTGTATATGATCAAGAATTCCACCGATTTATTTGATGCTTTAGAGTTTAATATTGAAAATAATATACGAACACATAATGAGTTTTTCTTAACGGATGGACTACAAAGAATGATTGAGAAAGGGTCAAAATTCATTGCTGAAAAAATTGACAATTGGTATGATTGTGGTCAAAAAGAAATTCTTCTAGCAACTAACAAGATTATTCTAAAGAGAAATGCAGTTAATCATTCAAAACATCCTGGACTCAAAAACTCTATTATCGTAGAACCTGTCTTTATTGGTAAGAATGCTAAAGTTAAAAATTCTATCATAGGACCTAATGTGACGATAGGAGATAATGCGGTAGTAGAATATACGATAGCAAGAGATTCTATTATTGGTAATTACACTAGACTGAAAGAGGTCGTGTTGAATAATTCTTTAATAGGTAGCGATTCGGTAATCCATGGTGCCAAACAAAGTTTGAGTATTGGAGATAATACAGAATTGGATTTGAGGTAAATCTTTAATATGAGGTTAGAAGTACAAAATACGATTTACGAAGTACAAAGTGCGAAATGAGCTGGTCACTGAGGCTCTCGAAGTGACAAAATATCTCGTCATTGCGAGGAACAAAGCCATCTAAAAAATACGAAGTACGATTTACGAAGTACAAAGGGCGAAAAGCGTTGGTCACTCAGGCTCTCGAAGTGACAAAATATCTCGACATTGCGAGGAACAAAGCCTTCTAAAAAATAAAAAAGTACAATTTACGAAGTACAAAGTGTGAAATGAACTGGTCGCTGAGGCTCAAGAATTGACGAAGAACGATCAAATAACTAAAATAAGAAGTACTTTTAAAATACTCCAAGAATTATCACATCAACCCATTGACTCATCAGCACATTATCTAATCATCTCATCTCCTAATTTTAAAATCTCGTCACTTCTTATTATATCTTACATATACAGTTTTGTCCACTTCTGCAACAACTTGACCTTTTTCATTTTTTACTGTAGTGCTATAATAGTAGTCGTTTTTGCCTTTCTCGATGACTTCTTTTCTGATATTTTCGATTTCTTCTTGAGAGATTTCAAATTCTGCCGTTACAGTTCCTGTTCCAGGTTTTTTGAAACGAATAGTCGCTGCTTTATCCCAGACTACAAAATCTTTTCCTAGATTTTCCATCAATATCCACATGTAAAATGGATCACACATAGCGTATAAAGAGCCTCCGAAATGAGTGCCCATGACATTTTTGTTCAGTCTGTTTAAAGTCAATTGAACTTTAAAAAAACTTAGATTTTCATTACAATCCGCTACTCTGATATTTGCACCCAAAAATGGTGAATATAAATTAATGAGTTTTGCTTTTAATTTTTTAGGAATTTCGAATCCTTCTAGCATGTCAATTTTATAACTGTTTCGGTCAAAATAAAGTCTATTTTTAAACTTAAATCCATAGCGTACGAAACGTTAACATCAATAAAACCTTATGTTAAAGAAGCTCAGAGCTGTTTTGGATGATACAATAAATGTGTTTTTATCTTTTGTATTAATGTTGATTTTATTTAAAAATCTTAATGCTCAGACTGAAAATACTTTAGAAATAAATGATAATTTGAATATTCTATATGCAACGATTAATGTTTGTTAAGAATCTTACTATTTTAGTGTAAAAAATAAATATTCTTTTAGGATATTAAAATTGATAAAGAATTCATGAAGTACTTATTCATCATACTCTTCTCTGTTGTCATTCATACAACTTACGGACAACAGGCTCAAATACCTTTGAATCCTGATTATCAGAATAGATTAGAGCGACATCTCAATCATCCAAATGCTAATTTTCATACATCGGTCAAACCTTATTTAGAAAGTGAAGTCTTGAGAGCTATCCCTGAAAGCGAGTGGGCTACTATGGGCATCACAGATTACAATGAAACATTTTCACCTAATAAGGATAGTGTAGGAAAAGTATTATTGCAAAAAGGTAAAGAAGGTTTTGTCTTTGGAGCTAAAAGAGGGGATTTATTACAATTTCAAAAAGATAAATTTTATTTAGGAATTAATCCTATTGTAGATTTCTCTGTGGGCTATGACTTGTCTGCAAAAGATGTATTGATTGGAGGTCAGTATGGCGCGCAAATGAATACGCATATTGGCAAAAAACTTTCTATAGGTTTTTCTTATAGAGGATTAAAGGAAAATACGTACGGATATATCAAAGACTTAGCGACAGATAAAGGAGTGATGCCAGGATTTGGAAAAGTAACTTGGGATGGTAACTCTTTGAAAACAAATGATTTCGATGGTTATATTAGTTTTACTCCTACTAAGCACTTGAATCTTCAAGCAGGTTATGGAAAGAATTTTTGGGGAGACGGATACAGAAGTTTAATGATTAGTGATTATGCTCCATCTTATCCATATTTTGCTTTTAATGCTAATTTTTGGAAAATTAAATACAGCTATCTTTTTAATGTAATGAAAGACGGTTATACAGCCTCAGCTAGTAATGATTTTAATTTTAGAACGAAGTATGGTGTATTCCATATGTTGAGCGTCAATGTAGCTAAATGGTTTGAATTTAGCTTTTTTGAAGGTGTGATTTGGGAACATGCGGATAGTGTAGGAACAAGAGGAATAGAAGTAAATTATTTGAATCCTGTTGTGTTTTTTAGACCTGTTGAGTTTGCTATTGGATCCCCAGATAATATTGCATTAGGTATTAATATGAAATTCAAATTGAACGATAAGACAAATATTTATACTCAATTTCTACTAGATGACTTAGACATTAAATTTGCAAGATTAGGTAAAGGATTTTATCGAAATAAATTTGCAATTCAAGCTGGTTTGAAATCGTATGATTTATTCAAAGTTCCTATGTTGGATGTACAAGTAGAAATGAATGCGGTAAGACCTTACGTGTATGCTCATAAAGTACCACAACAAAATTATACTCATATGAATATGCCATTAGCGCATCCTTTGGGAGCTAATTTTGTAGAGATGTTGGCCATATTGAGATACGAGAAGAACAAACTGTATGCAAGTGCAAAAATGGTGTACGCAGTACAAGGAAGAGATCTACCGGGAGAACATAAAGGAAGTGATATTTATAGATCAGATTTTGATATTGCTCCTAATTTAGATTTTGCCTTCAATAATAAATTCTTGCAAGGAGAGAAAACTAAAATATTCAATGCAGAAATGAGAGCAGGTTATAGAATGAATCCTAGAATAAATCTTTCTGCAGAATTGATTTTTAACTACAGAAAATTAAGCTCTGATATCCAAAATCAATCTAATGCTTTTATCGGAATTGGATTAAAATCAAATTTATTCAGCAGATACAAGGATTTTTAAATGATATCTGAAGAGTTGAAATACTTGATCGCCCTCAAAGAAATTAAAGGGGTAGGAGATATTTTAGCTAAATATTTAATTAGCGAATTGGGTTCCGCTAAGGCTGTTTTTAATTTATCCTCTGGACATTTACTCAAAATACCTAAGCTTTCGGAAAGAGTCTCAAAAGAAATTATGAATTTTAATGATTTCGACTGGATTGAAAAAGAGATTTTGTGGTGTGATAAAGAGCAGATTGATATTATTGCATTTAATGATGTGAGATATCCCAAAAGGTTAAAAGAGTGTCATGATGCTCCATTGTATTTATTTGTAAAAGGATCCGCAGATCTGAATGCAACAAAAATGCTCAGCATCGTAGGAACAAGAAGTTGCACAGAAGAAGGAAAAGAAATTACAGAACAAATTATAGAAGCATTAGCTCCATTGGGAGTGACTATTATTAGTGGATTAGCTTTGGGTATTGATGGTGTAGCGCATAAGAAATCATTAGAAATGAATATGCCTACTGTAGGAGTATTGGGTCATGCACTCAACCAAATATATCCTTCTCAACATAAAGTTTTGTCTAAAAGTATAGTAGAGCAAGGTGCATTAATATCTGAATTTTCTAGGAGAACTACTTTTGATAGAAATAACTTTCCGATGAGAAATAGAATTGTTGCAGGAATGTCAGAAGCGACGATTTTAATAGAGTCTGCAGAAAATGGTGGCTCTATGATTACAGCAGAAATCGCTCATTCGTATGGGAGAGATGTACTTGCTGTTCCAGGGAAATGGACTGATGCGATGTCTCAAGGGCCTAACAAATTAATCAAGTTGTTGAAAGCTCAAATTTTAACTAAGCCCACAGATGTTTCTGAAATCTTAGGTTGGGCAGTTGCTCAGCAATTACTTTTTGATGATTTTTATGAGAAAAAATTTAAATATCAAAACTTAGATGAAGAAGAAACAAAGATTATTGCCTACTTGGGGATTAATAATGCAGTTTCCATTGATATGATTCATTATTCTACTAATATTGCAATGGGAAATTTATCCTCTATTTTGCTTTCCATGGAATTTAAAGGAATTCTTAGAGCATTACCGGGTAAAAGATTCCAATTAAAGTAAACATAGTGGTGGTTTTTATGCACAAATGCCATTTAAGCTAAAAAATTGTTTTAAAAATTAATATTTTTGCACCACGTTTTTTAAAATTCAATGTAAACGAAATATGAAAGAGCAGGGTAAAAAAAATCCCACAGCTACGCTTACTAATCTAGGATTTAGCCGTACAACTGCTTTGTGGAATCTTACAAGAGATGAACTAATTGACAAAACTGTTGAATTAGGTCAAGGAGTATTGAATGACACAGGCGCTTTATGTATTGAAACTGGCGAGTATACAGGTCGCTCTCCTAAAGATAAGTTTTGTGTAAAAGATGAATTGACAGCAGATTCAGTGGATTGGAATAGTATCAATCAACCATTTTCTCCAGAAGCATTTGATGCATTACAAGAAAAAGTAGTTCAGCATCTTGATAATAATGATGAAACATACGTAAGAGATGTATTTGCATGTGCAGATCCAACTTATCAACTTAACGTAAGATTAGTTTCTGAAACACCTTGGGCAAGTTTATTTGCTGATAATATGTTTATCAGACCAACAGATGAGCAAGTTCAAAATTATGAAGCTGAATGGCTAATACTTTGTGCACCGTCTTTCTTTGCAGATTCAAAAGTAGATGGTACCCGTCAACATAATTTCTCTATCGTTAACTTTACGAAGAAAACTATCCTAATTGGTGGAAGCGGTTATACTGGTGAAATCAAGAAAGGTATTTTCTCTGTATTGAACTATGTATTGCCTCATCAAAAAGATGTATTGTCTATGCACTGTTCTGCAAATATTGGCGCAGATGGTGATACAGCTTTATTCTTTGGATTATCAGGTACTGGAAAAACAACTTTGTCTGCTGACCCAAAAAGAAAATTAATTGGTGATGATGAGCATGGTTGGAGCGCTGATGGTGTATTCAATTTTGAAGGTGGATGTTATGCAAAATGTGTAGACTTAACTGAAGAAAAAGAGCCAGATATCTATCGTGCAATCAAACGTGGAGCAATTTTAGAGAATATCGGGTTTTATCCTGATACTAATAAAGTGAACTACGAAGATGTAAGCATTACTGAAAATACAAGAGTTTCATATCCTTTGTATCACATCAATAATATTGCTGAGCCTTCTGTAGGTTCCACTCCAAAAAATATTTTCTTCTTATGTTATGATGCATTTGGTGTAGTTCCGCCGATTTCTAAATTGACGAAATCCCAAGCGATGTACTTATTCATTAGTGGATATACTTCTAAAGTAGCTGGTACTGAAGCTGGTGTTACTGAGCCTCAAACTACATTCTCTGCTTGTTTTGGAGCAGCGTTTTTACCTTTGCACCCTGCTAAGTATGCAGAGATGTTGGGAAATAAATTAGATGCTAGTGGAGCTAATGTATGGTTAATCAATACAGGTATGACTGGTGGAGTTTATGGAGTAGGAACACGTATGAGTTTAAAATATACTCGTGCTTTGATTTCTGCAGTATTACACGGTCAATTAGACGATGCGACGTATGAGACTTCTCCTGTGTTCAAATTCCAAATTCCAACTGCTTGTGAAGGAGTTCCTTCTGAGATTTTAAATCCAAGAAATATTTGGGCAGATCCAAAAGAGTTTGACAAAACTGCTAACGATCTTGCACATCAATTTGTGAAAAATTTCAAAAAATACGAAGCTGGTTGTAACGCTGATATCTTAAGTGCAGCACCACAAATCAATTAGTATTTAAAACATAAAATAATTAAGGCTATCTGTATTGGATAGCCTTTTTTGATTTTAGAGTAAAGTGAGAAAGATTTAGCTCTCTTCTTTATAAAATATTTTGTAGAATTTCTTTCCATTTTCATCCGTTCCACTTTCTATCATACTTCTGTCACCATGTATGTAAATGTGAAAGTTTTTGTCCAACTTCAAAATGCTTTTAAAATCTTTTGCTTGTTTTTTTACTGCAGGTATAGATATCTCAAAACCTTTATCTAAATCTAAGCCGTAAGAATATTGGTTGACAGCAGCATAATCTCTAAAAGATTCTACAACTTCAGGCTGCTCTGAGAATACATCTTTTTCAAATGTATTCTGATTAAAATCATCATTCCCTTTGAAATATAAAAGAGATTTATTAAGCATGTCTATTTGGTCGGCTCTTTCTACCGTACCGATATCTTTTCTAACTTGATGTTGTACAAAATCTTTTGCGAGATTCAAGAAGCTTTTTGTTTGAGTATAAGCGTCATTGATGACTTGTACATTCAGGAAGTCTTCTTTCCAATACAATGCTTCCTCACCTTTACTAGAAGCACTATCGATTAAAAATATTTCAAATCCAGTTTCAAATTCTAGATCCAAAATTAAGCAGCCTTTGTCAATTTTTCCAGCATCTATTCCTTCGAAATAGTCAATATCAAATTTGGTAGTGCGATGATTGACTTGAAAGAATCCACTTTTGTTTTCAGTTTTAAAAATTCCAATCGCTTCAATTGGAGTTCTGTCTACTAAAATATTTGAAAAATGTACGAAATATAATTCTCCTGATTTAATATTTGGATGCTCTGTCATATCGTGTAAATGACGAGCTACTTTTTTAGATACTTCATGAAAAGGTAAATCATTAGATATTGCTTGTCCTACAAAATTAAATACCTCATTGTACTCTAAAGATTCAATATGAGTAAATTGATACTTTTCAGATTGTTTAGTGATATTCTTTAAAAAGAAATCTTTCATTCTAATAGACATATCCGAATCCAATAAAATAGGAGCATCAGATACTTTTATGTCAATATTATTGGTTTTGTTTCCTACAAAGTGTACCGATAAATCTACTATATATGCTTGAGTATAATCAATATCCATAATTTCTTTTTTGAGTGGTCACAAAGTAAATGAAGATTTTTGTGAAATCCCGATGAAATGTATAAAGAATAGTGAATTGTTCAAGTCTAAAAAAAATTAAAATATTGAAAATCTGTCTTTAGATAAAATCTGTCTTTAACTTTTAAAAGTTTTAATCGAAGATATTTAATAAAGAGCAATGTGTATTTCGTATATTTCACTAATTATTTACAGTGATTATTCTTTTATGAAAAAGTCCTTTCTACTTTTCGCTTCAATTTTTCTTTTCACATTTTTTTTACGTGCTCAAGATATTTCATACAACCACCAGGAATATCAAAATAGAATAGACAAATACAGACAAGAAAACTTTAATAATGACGAAATTAGCTCGATTCCATTACAGGCTTTCCTGAAGCAACCTGTAGATCCTACAGCACTGCAAAATATTATAGATAAAGTAAATACAAGTGGTGAGTTTGATTTTAATTTAGTGCAGTTAATTAGAGTTTTATTTCTTTCTAATGGACAATATGAAGATCAGCTTTTGCCAGCTATACACAGCATTCCACTATGGTTGGCTCCTAATGAAAATCTTAGAGTTTATTGGTCTGAGAATCATATTACGATGTGGCTATCTTCTCAATGGTTGTTACATGAAAAATATGGGTGGGAAGTAGATGAAGATTTGAGAGCCAAAATGATTCATTGTTTAGATTTGAAAATCAACTACGGTTATTATGAATTTTTCTCTTCCACTTACTTTCCTTATACATTAAGTGGACTCTTAAATTTGGTGGATTTCTCACAAGATGAAGAAATTCGTAACAAAGCGATTTTAGCCACAAATAGACTTTTGAAAGAAGTGCTGACAGTGGTGAATGAAAAGGGTGTGTTTTTTCCTGCAGCTGGTAGAAATTATTTAGGAAAGTATCAAACTGCTTATGGACAGAATCATAATGATATCATTTACTTATTGACTGGTTTAGGTAAAGCGAATGGCAGAAGTCATGCAGCGGCATTTTTAGCGACAAGTACTATAGATGTAAAAGATATTGTCAACTCTTGGAAAGAAAAGGAAAATACCATTCTAACAATGGGACAGCCCTTGAGTCAAACCAATACATTGCACCAAGGCTTTTCTTCATTAGATAAAACAATTTTTCAATGGAGTGCTGGGATTTATTTACACCCCGATTTTGCGAAAGAATCTGTTACCTTATTAAATGATTACAACTTATGGAATCATAAAGAATTTAAAACTTTTAGTTTATTTAAAGGCTTACCTGCTCAAATAGCTCCAGGTCTTGCTCAATTTGCAGGTTCGATTTCAAGAAGCTCTGTACTTACAGATGCTAAAATTGCCATTTATAAAAACAAATCAATTACATTATCTTCCATACAAAACTATTGGAAAGGTCGTTCGGGTTATCAGCAATGGCCATGGGCTGCAAATACAGGAACTACAGCCGTGTTTACTCAATCTGGAGTAAGTAATAATCCATTTGTAAAAGAATCTCAAAACGCCAACTCTAACCTCCCTTATATACAACAAGTGGATAATCTAGCATTGATTATGTATCGACCTAATAAGGATTTATCTCTTTTTGGTTTAGATAATCATGATGTAGCTTTATTTTGGCAAGATTCATTATATGACGAAGTGACAGAATATGGAAAATGGATAATTGCAAGAGAAGGAGATAGTTATATTGGAGTGCTCAGACATTGTACGGACCAAGTGAATGGAATATATGGTTGTGATGACCAAGATGGTCAATTGTGGGCTTGTATTGTAGGAAATGAAGAAATGTACGGATCTTTCGATCAGTTTGTACAAAAAATTCAAAAATCTAAGTATCAAGAAAAATGGACTTTAGATCTTAAGAAATTTGAATGGCATTATTACGGAATGGTGGAAGTAGATGGAAATAAAATTGAATACGACTGGATTGGAGATTTATTAAGTGTACCTAAAGATGATAAAACTGATCCTTTGGTAACTTCTACAAGAAATATATTGGAAAGTAATAGTATTTCAATTTATCCAAATCCTACTAAAACCGAATTTACTTTAAATTGGAATAGACCTGAAGCTTTGAAAAATGTAGTATTGAATATTTATGACATGTCTGGAAAAGTTGTTACTAGTCAATTAATAGATGTTCTACCTAATTACAAAATTCGAGTTCCTTTAAAAGGTATTCCTTCAGGAATATATCAAGTGATTTTAAATACTGAAATAGGTATCGTAGCAGAAAAGCTTATCGTACTATAAATAGAAATAATGTATTTAATTGTAATTCTTTTTTCTCCTTTTTCTAATAATCTTTATGAAATATTCTCTTTTTTCAAAAGAGTAGAATTAACGAACACTCGAAACAACAATTTATTTTAAACTGATTTTGTTTACGTTCCAAAACTCTACCAAATCGTAAGCCCTTCTCTTAAAAAACCAATAAATTTATAGTATACATTATGAAAAACAAGATATTACTTTCGATTCTAGCTTTATCTTTATCTCTATCTACTCTTCAAGCCAAAACTTGGGTAGATTCTTTGGATATTTATGTTAGAGAGAAATATATGCCTCCTTCAAAGTTTAAGTGGACTTGGCAACGAGCATCTCTTTTATTTGCTGCAACTAAGCAATATGAATTTCGACCTGAAGATCAAAAGTCTACTTATCTAAATTATGTGCAAAAGGCAATAGATAAAAGATACGGTAGAGCTAATGGTAAAAGTCCAAATGCCGTAGCTTCTGGTTTAGGAATGAGTTTTTTGTCGATGCATAATATGGGTGAAAAGTATGATAAAGGTTCTAACAAAATATACCAAGATTATCTAAAAGTAAAACGCACAGATAATGGAGGAATTTCTCATAAAAGACATTTTAAAGAGTTGTGGGATGATACTGTTTTCATGATTGGAATTTACTTGCAAAACATGTATAATTGGACAGGTGATGAAAAATATATTGATCAAATGTTTCTTCAATATATTGCACATCGAGAAAAACTGATGGATCCAGCAACAGGACTTTGGGTGCATGGTTGGGATGGAGATAATAGAAATAGATGTAACTTTTGCGGTCAATCCGGTTGGAGTAAAAATGAATCTAAAAGGTCTAATGAGCTGTGGGGGCGTGGAAATGGTTGGGTGATTGTTACAATTGCTGAGTTAGTTCAGCTATTATCTCAAGATCATCCTAGACGCGCTGAAGCTGAAGGATATTTGAAAGAAATGATTATTAACCTGCCAGGTGTTCAAGATAAAATTTCAGGACATTGGTATCAATTACCTATGCGCCCAGATCAACCTGGAAATTATATAGAGAGTTCTGCAACAGCGATGTTTGCTTACGGTATTTTAATAGCATTGCAAGAAGGTGTAGTAAATGGTTCAGCATACGAACAAGCTATTCAAAATGCTTACCAAGGACTGAGAACACACAGTGTGAAAAGTGCTGGAGGCGCTTATCTTACAGTTACTAATACTTGTAAAGGTACTTGCATAGGAAATATGGATTACTATCTCAATAGAAAAGCAAAAGCTGAAAAACCGAGTGGTTTGGGAATGGTTTTGCTATTTGGTAGTGCATATGAAGATTATATTTCCAAAACCATCAATTAATTTATAAGATTCTCTAAATAAAAAATGCTTCTTATTTTTTGGAATTTTCCATTCGATAAGAAGCATTTTATTTAATGAAATCAATCCTGTCCTAAATAAATTAAGAAGCAAAATTCCTGTCTGATTCCATTGGATATTAGACTGTTAAATACAGATTTTCAAAAAAGAACCCCTTGTATTGATTTAGGAGGCGGCTCTATGTGCTCCGAAAAGGGCTGATCAAGCCATTTTTGAAGGTTGATTTTGACAAAAAGATTTAATCGAATAA
>DATJBS010000064.1:0-23580 GCA_035515235.1 Chitinophagales bacterium | reverse complement strand
TTTTGCAGGCGGGCACCCACACTGTGAAAAAGACGTAGCATCTTCAACTGTTTGACGAATTCTTCTGGGCGGAGCAAAGAAGAAAGAGGAGTTTTGAAGATGTAGTCTTTAAACAGAAAGTGGGTCGCCGAGAAATCCAGCGCGATTTTGGATGTTGAGCTTGTCGAAATATGCATACTTTTTACTAAAAAAAGTATGAGGATAAAGAAAAGTATTTATAATAATTTCAAACATACAGGTTTTATACTCTTTCATTTATGCTGGGCGAAGTCGAAATAGGATGACATTTTTACTACTCTTAAATTTCTTAAAATCTTAATGGTTCAATTTTTGATTTTGGCTCTTTTAACAAGAAAGTCATCCATTTATAAATACTATGATGTATTTTTCTGTTTTATAATCAAGCTGTTATTCTCTAATAGTTGTTAACTTCAACAAAGTGATTTAACTATATTTTAAAAGATAAGTGCAAAATTTTATCTTTGACACATGAGTTTTGAAAAAACCCTTTCAGAGTATAATTCTGTTATTGATTCCTGTAGAGCAGTCTTCTTCAATAAGACCAAAGATTATGGTACTTCTTGGAGAGCGATGCGTCCAAAAAGCTTGACAGATCAGATGTTTATTAAGGCAAAACGTATCCGTACTATTGAAGAATCAGGCTCGCAACAAATAGAAGATAGTATTGCTTCAGAATTTATGGGATTGGTCAATTACGGCTACATGGCATTAATACAAATGCAAGCTGAACAGGATTTACCCATTGATTTAAGTATAGAAATTACTACTCAATTATACAATCAAGAAGTCGAAGATGTAAGAAATCTAATGATTGCTAAAAACTCCGATTACGGAGAAGCTTGGAGGGATATGCGTATTTCTTCCTTTACAGATTTAATATTGACTAAATTACACCGAATCAAACAAATAGAAGATAATCAGGGCGCTACAATTATTTCAGAAGGCGCAGATGCTAACTATAAAGACATCATCAACTATAGTATATTTGCATTGATAAAAATGGAAGATTTAAAATAATAACATGACTATTTGGACGATTAATTTATACATACTTATTGCTGCTATTGCAATTACAGCATTTCTTGCTCAAATACGAAAGCCCAAGAATTACATTATAGAACTACTTAAGAATTTTGTAGGAGCATATTTTGTTTTTTCTGGTATAGTCAAAGCCATTGATCCTACGGGTACGGGTATTAAAATGGAAGAGTATTTCGAAATTTTCCATCAATACTTTCCTTTCCTTAATGGACTTTGGAGTGCACTAGAACCTGTAGCCTTAGAATTTTCCATTCTGACAATTTTGGTAGAAGTGATTTTAGGTTTGTTATTAATTTTTGGAGCAGTACCTAGATTTACAGCTTATGTTATTTTTCTAACTATCATCTTCTTCACCTTCCTTACTGGATTTTCACATTTTACAGGAAAAGTTACCGATTGTGGTTGTTTCGGAGATTTCCTCTTATTGACACCTAAAGTATCCTTTATAAAAGATGTTGTATTAATTGTTATCCTATTACCTATAGTAATTAAATGGAAACTCATCACGCCTCTTTTCCCTAAAAAACCTAGATTTTTAGCATTATTTATGTTGAGTCTTTTATCCATAGTCTTTACTTTAAGAAATGTGTACTACGAACCTATTGTAGATTTCAGAGCTTATCAAGTAGGTGTAAATATTACAGAATGCCTCTCTTTACCAGCAGACGCTAAGAAATATATTTACGAAAACTTGTTCATATACAAGAACAATCAAACTGGAGAAAACCAAGAATTTACTGCTGAAACATTGCCTACTGATTGGGAAAACTGGACGTTTGTAGATAGAACAGATAAGCTGATTCAAAAAGGTGACGATCCAAAATGCAAAGATTTTGCTATCGCTGATGCTAACGGATCCAACGTAACAGAAGAATACATGACCGAAGAAGAGCCTCTTTTCGTTCTTGTGATTCCGAATATCAAGAAAACGGATATTAAAAGCTTAGCCCAAATCAAAGAAGTATTTAAAGCAGCCAATAAAGCTGGTCATTATACGATTGCCTTAACGGGTTCTAATATTGAAGAAGTTCAAGAAATTTTGAAAAATGAAGATTTCAATATAGATGTATTCAATTCAGATGAAACGCCTTTAAAGACTATTATGAGATCCAATCCGGGTATTTTAATCTTGAAAAAAGGAACTATTTTGGGTAAACATCATCACAATGATGAAATGACTTACTCAAAAATCAGAGAATCATTAGATATTTAAGCAAACATCTAAAACCACACTTTTGACAAGATTTCTTATATCTAAAATATTCTACGGAGTCCTAGTAATGATTGGTGTCATTATCGTGGTTTTCTCTTTATTTAATTTGTTGCCAGTTGATGCTGCTAGATTGACATTAGGTCAGCGCGCTGATGTTCAATCCGTAGATGCTATTAGAAAAGAATTAGGACTCGATCAACCTAAGTGGAAGCAATTGATGATGTATTTCAAAGAGGTCTCTCCAATATCTGTAGAAGCAAACACGCAAGAAGCTCAAGAAAAATTCAAATATCTTTCCTTATTTTCTGTAGGAAAAGAGAAAGTGTTAGTTCTAAAAAAACCATATCTAAGAAGATCTTACCAAACCAAACGAGATGTTTGGGATATATTGATCGAAGCTATGCCGCAAACCTTTCTTCTTGCTATTGCCTCCATGTTTTTAGCTTGTCTGATTGGTATTCCTTTAGGCGTAACAGCTGCCGTCAAACAACATACATGGTTAGATAATCTCGCTATGTCTGTTTCTGTATTAGGAATTTCAGTGCCCTCCTATTTCTCAGCATTAGTATTAGGATATTTATTTGGAATATTATGGCACAGCTGGACAGGACTCAATCATATTGGTGGATTATTCGTCATCGACGATTATGGAAATGAAATTATAGAATGGAAAAACTTGATTTTACCTGCCATCGCTTTAGGAACTCGACCGATAGGAACTATCTTTCAGCTCACTAGAAGTTCTATGCTAGATGTCCTTAATCAAGATTATATCCGTACTGCAAGAGCTAAAGGATTGTCTTACTATGTAGTCTTATTCAAACATGCCTTAAGAAACGCACTCAACCCTGTTCTAACAGCTGTATCAGGTTGGTTTGCAGGCCTGCTTGCGGGAGCATTCTTTGTAGAAGTTATCTTCGGAATCAATGGTTTAGGATTCACAGCAGTAGATGCATTATTGAAATTTGATTTTCCTGTCGCTGCCGGAACGGTCATGTTCACCGCTTTGATTTTTGTAATTATCAATATCTTGGTAGACATTCTATATACTGTCCTAGATCCAAGAATTAAAATTGGAAACTAATGCTCTATTTTCTAATTGGTTTTATGGGAAGTGGCAAATCTTATGCAGGTAAAAAGCTGGCAGAAATGCTGGAAATCCCTTGCATAGATATGGATAAACATATTGAAGCCAACGAAAATAAAAGTATAGAAGAAATATTTCAACAAAAAGGAGAACCTTATTTCAGAAAATTAGAAAAAGATTTTATTCAGCAATTAAATCCTAAAGACAACTTGATCATTTCTACAGGTGGAGGTGCACCTTGTTTTTTTGACAATATGGAAGTCATGAATAAAAAAGGTATCACAATTTATCTCAATAGAAGTAAAGAAGTCGTCATGCGACAATTATTAAAAGGGATAGATAAAAGACCATTGTTGAAAGGAAAATCTGAAGAAGAAATTTGGGAATATTACGATCACAAACTTCAAGAAAGGCTACCATTTTATAATCAAGCCCAGATTCATGCAAAGGATTTGAATTATATTGACATCGGCCAAATGATAAAAAGCGGTTGGTTATAAATCTAATCTCAATACATAATCATTCAACCAAAACTCTTTTAAAGGAACATCCACAGAAGCATGAATATAGAAACCATACCTTCTATAAAAGTATAAAGCTTTGTTATAACGATTGACATTTAACTCTATAGCAATCAAGTTATTATCTTTAGCATATTTCTCTACAGATTTCAGTAATAATTTCCCTACTCCCTTTTGATGGATCGAATGATCAACATATAGTTTAGGAACTTTTACAAGATCACCTTGCACGTAAAAACTAACAAAACCTATCACCCGCTGATACTCTAAAGCCACGTAAAAGGTATGACCTTCTACAGATTGTTGGAGCAAAGAAGCCAAATTATACATTTCATTTTGCATATAAACAATCTGCTGATAATCCGCATAATGCGTATAAGTAGGCAACCACACTTTTTGAATCAAAGCTTCTATTTCAATGAAATGTTGGGGTTGAGCTTCTATAATTTCCATAAGTGTGTAAATTTAGAACAAATTAATATTCGACAGAGATAGAAATCATAAAATGAAAAGATTTTTTGCAACACTTATACAATCTGATAACGTCCTATTGAGCGAAGAAGAAGCCCATCATTGCTTACAAGTCCTGAGAGCTAAAGATGGAGAAATTATAGAAATAGTCAACGGTAAGGGAGATTTGTGGGAAGCTCAGTTAACCATAACTTCTAAGAAACATCATCAAATCCAAATCATACAACAAAAAGCTAGTCAAGAACCTAATACTGCACAATGTAGCATGGCAGTAGCTTTGACAAAGAATGTGGACAGAATAGAATGGCTAGTGGAGAAAGCCACAGAAATCGGATTGGTGAACTTCTATCCTATTATTACACATCGTACAGAACGAAAACAAATCAGATTAGATAGATTGGAGAAAATAGTTTTGGCAGCTATGAAGCAAAGTCAACGTTTATGGAAACCCGAGATTTTCGAACCTATTCATTTCGAGAAATTCCTTAACTTACCATTAGAAAGCAATCGATATTTTGGACATTGTGAAGACCAATTATCTAAAAATTCATTTTCTGAAGTTTACGATAATCAACAACCCGGACTCATATTGATAGGTCCAGAAGGAGATTTTACCACAGAAGAAATTGAGCTCGCAATAGAAAATAAATTTCAAGCAGTCAGTATCGGCACTGCAAGATTAAGAGTAGAAACAGCAGCAATAGCAGCTTGTTCTTGGATGAACTTAAAATAAACCTTCAATGGAAGGATATAAAACCGACTTTAATTTATCTAATGCTTTTGCATGCTTGATATTATCCATTTTTTTTAGATTCATTAGCTTCCATTGCACAGATGGTAAACTAGAAATATTATTAATGTCTTCTAATCCTAATAATTCCCAGTTGGGATTTCTGTGTTTAAAGGATAATAAGAAATCTCTTTCCCTCTCTGTCATATTTTGATGAATGACTCTAATAAGATCCTCTCTTGCTTTTTCCAATTCTTCAATAGGAATATTGATTTCTGTCATATCTGCAAATTCAGAAACATAAATACCTCTTATATCCTTTCTATGTGGAGCTAATAATTCTGACATTGGTCGTTGGTGACTAATGAGAAAAACCAAAAATGTTTTACGTAGATCCTCAGTAAACCCTTCGTTTTCCAAAAGAAACTTTATATCAAACAAATCTCTAGGATGTTGTCTATCTAAAGCTGCACAAATTTTCCCAGCATACAAATCTGGGAATGAAGCCACTTGGATTTCAGCATAACCAAATTCATTTTCTACTAATTCACACACTTCCAAACGCTTTTCTGCAAATACAGTTCCTCTGATTACTGGAGATAATTCCACTTTTATACGAATATCACCTAACTGAAGAATCAGACGTAACGCATCACTTTGTTCATGAGTATTTTGAATACGTATCTCTGGAATTGTCTTTTTTATTAGTGTGCTCAATCGTGATAATGCTGCACGTATATTCACCAAAGCCACATCACGTTTTTCTAAAGGAAGATATAACAAATCAATATCCACCGACAATCGTGGCAATTCTCTAAAAAATAAATTGATAGCAGTTCCTCCTTTAAGAGCAAAACACTTTTCACTATCTAATAATGGCAATACCCGTACTAAAAGCTGTACCTGTCTATAATAAATACTGTTTTTCTTCATTATTTTAAATTTCAAAATCTTTAGGTACGGTTATCAAATAATCTTTGTCCAATTCTCCTCCTTTTTCAATCACTCTTTTTCCAGAACCTAAATCAATTTTTTCAAGATTTAATTTATTAAACCAAACATAGTTATGACGTTTAGCAAACCATAGAAATAAACGCTTAACCTTGATATTTGAACACATTTCTAGTAATACTTGCAATGTTCGTGGTGATAAAGCGGTCATTCCTTGTATGAGTTGATCTGCGTGTTCAAAAGATATGCTATGTGGGACTTGATTTAACATTTCTAAACAGGCCCTTTCAGGAGTAGATATTTTAAGTCCTCCCATATTATCTTTCCACGGAATAATGGAGGTGTATTTTTCGGATAAAGATTTATCCATTTCATCAAATAAGCCGGCTCGGGTATGTTTTACAAAAAAATCATTTTTTAAAATCTCTTTCGTCCAGATAGGAAGTTTATCATTACCATATAAATGAACCTTAACATTGCTTGAATTAGTCACATAATGGGAAAAACCTTTTAATTCTAATGCAGTAAGTCCACCAATAATAAAATCTGTTTGTAAAATGTGCTGTAATGTGTAAATAACACTTTGCCACGTAAGACTAACAACACCACGAGTATATAAGCCTTTCCAAAGAAGTTTTAATTGTTCACTTTTTATAAGATTATCAATAGTATGGTTACTCAGCCCGGACTCTTGCTTTATCCATTTTCTAGAAACAATTATTCCCTCGGGCACAAGTTCTTCAAGTAACTTTCTTCTACTAGGATTTGAAGCCATGTTTACATATCTTAATTATAACGGCGTCTATCACCGTTATAGCAAATATATACAAACCAACCCGTTTATACAATTCGGAATAAACGGCAATAAACGCCGTAGTATGAAAGAGAGACAAACAACATAAAGTTTGAAAAGCTTAATACTAATATTTCAACTCATTTGTTTTATATTTGAAAAAGCGAGGAAAAACACTTTAAATAAATACCGCTAACAAATCGATATAAGACTAATCGGATTATCTTTTTAAAGCTTTGCATTCTATCATGACGGCTTTTATAAGAAATTTTTAAAATAAAACAATGCAGTTCAATACCCTAATAAAATACTTTACACTTACTGCAATAGTTTGCTGTAGCTCAATACTTTACGCTCAGAATAAAAGTACAGTACAATTAGCTTTAATGAAATACAAAGGAGGTGGAGACTGGTACGCTAATCCGACATCTTTACCCAATCTAGCTACTTTTTGCAACCAAAATTTGAACATGAATATTTCTACAGATATTCAAGAAGTAGAGCCTTCGAGTGCACAGATTTTCAACTATCCATTCATACATATCACAGGACACGGAAATATTGTTTTCTCCAACCAAGAAGCTAAAAATATTAGAAAATATCTAATGGCAGGTGGATTTTTGCATATCTCAGATAATTATGGTTTAGATCCATTTATACGACGAGAGATGAAAAAAGTTTTCCCGGAATTAGACTTCGTAGAATTACCTTTCAATCATCCAATTTATCATCAGAAGTATCAGTTTTCAAATGGAGTTCCTAAAATTCACGAACACGACGGCAAAGCGCCACAAGGGTTTGCATTGATTTGGGAAGGGAAAGTCGTTTGTTTTTATGATTATGAATCCGATTTAGGAAATGGCTGGGAAGACATCAGCGTGCATAACGATACTCCTGAAAAACACTTACAAGCTCTAAAAATGGGTGCCAACTTGGTACAGTTTGCGTTAATAGGTGAAAAATAAATTATAACTGCTCAAATCTATCCTATGAAAAACTCCACCACGAAAAATATTGCTAGAATTATTTTAGGAATCATCATTCTAATCGCAGGCATTCTTCATGTCACTACTTTGAGACAAGAGTTTCAGGATTTAGTCCCAAGGAGCTTAACTACAGACACTCAAATGAAAGACTTTATAGTAGTTGCTTCAGGTATAGTTGAGATTTTACTAGGATTAGCGACTATATTTTGGGTCAAACAACAACAAAAAATTGGAATCCTATTAGCCATTTTCCTTTTAGCTGTCTATTGGGGAAATATAGCTCAATTCATCAATCATATAGATGCATTCAACTTGGATACTGACCAAAAAAGAATGATTAGACTATTATTCCAACCGCCTTTAATTTTTTGGGCATTATGGTCAACCAATGCTTTACAATACTTTAAGAAAAAATAAAATCTTAGCCCCAAAAGTTATTTTTCATTCTAAAAACCATTAAAAATCTAAAGAATATTTGCATTTTTTGAATAAAAAACTCAAAAAAATGTAAATTTGTTAGTCGAGTAAAACATTTTTATTTGACATGAGCAACAAAACTCTACTCTCAGAAATGCACTATTCATTAGATGAAAAGTAAAAGAGAAAACTCAAAATCATTAGAAGAAGTCCACTCTTCCATAGATACTACAAAACACACCAATGTTTTCAGGAAACTTTTTGCCTTTATGGGTCCCGCCTACCTCATCAGCGTTGGCTATATGGATCCTGGAAATTGGGCTACAGACATCGCCGGAGGAAGTCGATATGGATATCAGTTAATTTGGGTCTTACTCATGTCCAATTTGATGGCATTATTACTTCAAAGCTTAAGTACAAGACTAGGAATCGTACGCGGACAAGATTTAGCTCAAGCATCCAAAGCCACCTACAACAAGCCCGTAAATTATGCACTTTATGTTCTGGCAGAAATAGCTATCGCAGCTACAGATCTTGCAGAAGTTTTAGGAATGGCCATAGGCTTGCAATTACTCTTTGATATCCCTTTGATTTGGGGAATCTTGATTACATTTTTCGACACCATCATCCTCTTATTTTTAATAGAAAAAGGCATGCGAATGTTAGAAGCATTCATTTTGACATTAGTGGCCATCATCGGTATAGCATTCTTCACAGAATTAGTTTTTGCCCAACCTCAATTACAAGATGTAGCCCTCGGATTCATACCATCTATACCCGACGAAACCGCCCTATACATCGCTATTGGGATCATCGGAGCGACCGTCATGCCACATAATTTATACCTACATTCTTCCTTAGTACAATCGCGAAAAATCGAAAAAACCACCAAAGGAATCAAAAGTGCATTGCGATATAATTTTATAGATTCAGGCATTGCGCTCAATATTGCTTTTTTTGTCAATGCAGCCATTTTGATATTAGCAGGAGCGACTTTTCACAAAGCAGGTTTATACGAAATCTCCGAAATTCAAGATGCACATCAGCTATTAAGTTCATTATTAGGCGTTAAATGGGCTCCGATTATCTTTGCCATTGCATTGATTGCAGCAGGTCAAAGCTCGACAGTTACCGGTACTTTAGCGGGTCAAATCGTCATGGAAGGCTATCTTAATTTACACATAAAACCTTGGCTAAGAAGACTTATCACCCGTTTATTAGCCATCATTCCAGCCGTTATTGCTATTACAATTTTAGGAGAAGGAGTATCAGGTAAGATGTTGATAATGAGTCAAGTTATACTGAGTTTACAATTAGGTTTCGCGATTATCCCAATGATTCATTTCGTCAGCGACCGCAAAGAAATGGGCATTTGGACCATCTCTCTAAAAATCAAAATTCTTTCCTGGTTAGTAGCCTTGACTATCGTTGCCCTCAACATACAATTAGTCATCAACGAAATCTCTACATGGCTCTCGACTTCTCAACATCCCACTTTATTATTCATCTGTATTTTCCCCGTAGTCGCAGCATTCGGCGTATTATTATTATACATCACCTTTCATCCTTTATTAACTAAAAAGCTAAGTACGATTTCAAAATAGTTTTTAATTATTTGGGCACCACCAAAAGGGTCGGGCTATCATTGCGGCTTCCAGTATTCGTACCTCCTACTGGCGATCCTTCATTCTATCCCTGGTGCAGCATATTGCTTAGTTAGGTCACAAAAACTGCAAGAGCAGAACCAAATCCTTATAAAGCTGTTTTATAAATAGTCAAATAAAACTAAATTCAAAACATTATATAAAAACAGAAAACATGAGCAATAATAAAAAAGTATATATCGCAGGTGGTTGTTTTTGGGGAATGGAAGAACTCTTTAGAACTCGTCCAGGAATTATAGACACAGAGGTCGGATATATTGGCGGAAGTAATGAACATCCTACTTACAGAAATCATCCCGGTCATGCAGAAGGAATAGAAATCACTTACGATTCAACTCAAACCAATTTTAAAGAAATACTCGATTACTTCTATCGAATTCACAATCCTACCACTATCGATAGACAAGGAAATGATATTGGATCCAGTTATCGCTCAACGATTTTCTTTCAAAACGAAGAAGAAAAAGCTATAGCAGAAGAAATGATTGAAATCGTGAACCAATCTGGAAAGTGGGACGGCAAAGTGGCTACAACATTAGAGCCTTATTCTACATTTTGGGCAGCCGAACCAGAACATCAAGATTATCTCCAAAGAAATCCTAATGGTTATACTTGTCATTTTGAGAGATTTCAAGAGTCTTTTTTATAAGACAAAATATAAAATAAATTGAAGCACCTCTATTAATAATATAGTGGTGCTTTTTTTATGCTACCCCTTGAGAAAAATCTTCCTATAAATAATTGAATAAGAATTAATAACAATTTGATACATTTGCATAGCACTACATAAAATAACATAATCCATTCATCTGCAACCTCATTCGCTAAATAATAGATGCTACTTAGAATTATATTTTTCATCTTATTATTTGGAAATATTTCAAAAATTAAAGCGATAGAGACTATTGTTCCTAAATGTCAGATAGATGCTAATCTTCAAATAGGCAAAACCACTAAAAACAACTCCTTTATTCCTTCTGTAGATGGACCAAGCTATGCAGGCGACTTCAGCATTCAAAAACAAACTGACGGTTCAAAAGATTGGCAGAAGCAATTAAAATATCCTAAAATTGGAGCAGGATTATTTTTAATTCTCCACCCCAACGCAGACACTTTAGGCAGTGCTTATGCATCTTATATTTTTTGGACATATCCGCTGATACGCAATAAAATAGTGGATTTCAATATGAAAATTGGATTTGGTGCAGCATATAGCACCAAAAAATGGAATCCAATCCATAATGATAATTTTCATGCAAATGGTACCAATCTCAACTTCTTCATTTATTACAGATTTGATTTAGAATGGAAAATCACACCGAACACACAACTATTGACAGGATTGACCTATGTACATTATTCTAACGGATCTATCAAATTACCTAATCTTGGAATCAACACTCCCACTGCTACTTTAGGAATCATTCAGAAAATAGGAAAATCCAAAGTAAACATTGACTTTAAAGATCGTTCTACGACAACTTTGGATTACAAAAATGCTTTTTACTTTCAGACCAATATCGGAATGATAGACATTACAAGATTTGTAGAAGATAAAAGTTGGTATACACAATCTATTTCTTCTGGATATTCTAGATTTCTGCATTCTGCAAATAAAGTTTCTGCAGGCTCCAGTTTAGAATTCAATTTTGGTTGGCCAAAAAGTCTCATTTACGGCTTTCCAAAGAAAGATAGAAATATCCGAAAGGCTTCTACAGAATGGAGTTTGAATATTACTGACGAAATCATTCTTGGACATATAGGAATGTATATGCAAATGGGTGTTTACCTCTATCACTCCTACCCAATGCCTCAACCGATTTACTTTAGAGTAGGCATCAAATATCATCTTTTCCAAGATGGAATCGGTAAAAACAAAAGAGGTGATCTTTATATTCCACTCGGAATTATCTCACATTATTCCAAAGCACATCACCCAGAAACAGGACTCGGTGGATTTGTGAAGTTTTAGAGCAGAGTTAAAATATTCGAAACATTAAGAAGTTAAGAGAAAATCTAAGCAATTAAATCTGATAGAATCTCTGAGCGATTATCTTCTAGAAATAAAAGGTATAACATCGATCCAGAATTAAATAATCTGTCATTTTCTATTCATCTTATCACTATTCATATCAGCACATTAACTCATTGCCACATTCTTTTTTCAATGAAATGCAATTCTAATATTCATTCAAGAGAATCTTCCTTCCAGCTAAATATTTTCTAAAATCCAACTAAGTTCTCTCTCGTAACACTGTAAATCGCGTTAATTTAGATGAAAGAAGCACTGACTTTTTAGATAAAACGCTATAAAAGTCTATCTTTAGAATATTCTATCACCAACAGATATCTGTTAAAAACAGAAAAAATGGCAAAAGAAATCAAAACTGAAATTCTAATCAATGCTAAAATCGAGACTGTTTGGAAAAAACTCACCGATTTTAAAAATTATCCCAATTGGAATCCATTTATAAAATCCGTTAGAGGGAATATTAGAGTTGGCAAAAAAATAGAAATAAAAGTAGCTCCTCCAGAAGAAAGCGCAATGGTCTTCAAACCTAAAATTCTTGTTTTTGAAGAAGAAAAAGAATTGAGATGGTTAGGTCACTTTTTATTCAAAGGACTATTTGATGGAGAACACAAATTTGAATTGATCAGTACCAAAGACGGCAAGACCTTATTTAGGCAAAGTGAAGTCTTCAACGGTTTATTAGTTCCATTACTTGCTAAGCAATTGGATAACAATACCAAAAGAGGTTTCGAATTGATGAATCAAAAACTGAAAGAAATTTCAGAAAGAGCTTGTGCAAAAAAACAGATAGCTATCTAAAAAGTGGGCATTAATCATGTACTGTACTATTTAAAGTATAGCTCATTCAACTCAAATTCTACAACAGCATTTAGAGCTGCTATAAAAACAAAAAGGTTGTCTCACGAGACAACCTTTTCATTACCAATTATTTGAATGAATGTATTACTCTCCTTTGGAGTCTTTAGATTCTTCTAATTCTTTTAATTTCTTTTTACCGTAAGCTAATTTTGTGATCAGTACATAAAGTACAGGTACGATAAATATTCCTACGAAAGTAGCGACCATCATCCCACCAAATACTGTCCAACCTATTGTGTTTCTGGAAATTGCTCCAGCTCCAGTAGACAACATCAATGGAATAATTCCTAAGATAAATGCCAGAGAAGTCATGATAATTGGTCTCAATCTTAACTTCACAGCTTCTAAAGTTGCTGCAAGTAAAGGCATTCCAGCATCTACCCTCTCTTTGGCAAATTCCACTATCAAAATCGCATTCTTAGCAGCTAATCCAATAATTGTAATCAATCCAATTTGAGCAAATACGTTGTTATCAATTTTTGGTAAGAAAGTCAAAGCTAAAATAGCTCCGAAAATCCCTAAAGGCACGGATAACAATATCGAGAACGGTACAGACCAACTTTCGTATAAGGCTGCCAAAAGTAAGAACACAAATAATATACTCAGCGCAAAAATAATTACTGTCGTATTTCCAGATATTTTCTCTTGTAAAGAAAGACCGTAAAATTCAAAGCTATATCCTTCAGTCAAAGTCTGTTGGGCTACTTCTTCTAATGCAATCAATGCGTCACCCGAGCTATAACCCGGAGCTGCACTTCCTCCCACATCAATAGACCTAAAGATGTTAAAGTGGTTGATAATAGAAGGGTTTTGCACCATTTTATAACTGACCAAAGCACTCATAGGAACAGATTGTCCTTGATTGTTTTTGACATATAACTTGCTGATATCTTCTATACCCATTCTGTAAGAAGTATCTGCTTGAGTCACTACTCTAAAGTTTCTACCATATTTAGTAAAATCATTTACATAGCTACTGCCCATATAAGCAGATAAAGTACTGTAAACACTACTGATTGGAACACCCATTTTTTTAGCTTGCTCTCTATTCAGTTCAATTTGATAATTAGGTGTTTTCGTATTAAAGAGCGTATAAGCCATCCCAATTTCTGGTCTTTGATTAGCTGCGGCGATAAATTTACCCGCCATCGCTTCAAAGTCCTTAATATCATTAGACTTCAAATCTATTAATTGCATACTGAATCCACCACTACTACCCAATCCTGGTACAGCAGGAGGTGTCACGGCAATAAATGACGCATCTTTATGATTAGCAAATCTTCCTCGTAGAGAATTGACAATATCATCAGCAGAACGTTTTCTTTCATCCCATGGTTTTAATTGAACGAAAAATGTTGCTGCACTTGACTTAAAGGATCTGTTCAGAATGTTGATACCAATGATTTCAGTGATATTCTGGATTTCAGGATATTCTTCTCTTAATATTTCAGCAACCTCTTTGACCACCTCACTAGAACGCTCTAAAGAAGCAGATTCAGGCAAAGTCGCTCCCATTAAGAATTGTCCACCATCTTCTGCAGGGATAAATCCTGTAGATTTATTAGCAAACATAAATCCTGCTCCAACATATAGACAGATGAGTAAGATAATAACGAATGGAGATCTTTTAATCGACCATGCAACACCACTACCATATTTATTAGTGACTTTATCAAACCACACATTGAACTTATAGAAAAGCTTATTGAGCCCTTTACTGTCTTCACCAAGTCTACTTGGTTTAAGCATGATAGAACATAAAGCTGGAGTCAAAGTCAATGCAATAAATGCAGAAATTAAAACAGAAACTGCAATCGTAATGGCAAATTGCTGATAAAGTTGACCTACCATTCCTGGGATAAAACCTACCGGAATAAATACTGCAGCAAGTATCAAAGCAATCGCAATTACAGGAGCTGTAATCTCTCGCATCGCTTTATAAGTTGCATCTGTGGCACTCATCTTATTATGGTCAATATGGTGCTGTACAGCTTCCACTACCACAATGGCATCATCCACCACTATACCAATCGCTAATACGAAAGCTAGCATCGTTAAGTTATTGATAGAGAAACCAAAAATAATGAAAAAGATAAATGTGGCTACAATCGAAACAGGAATAGCTAATAGTGGAATTAAAGTCGCTCTCCAACTTTGCAAGAATACAAAAACCACAATAGTCACTAATAACATTGCTTCTATCAAAGTGCTAATTACTGCGCTAATGGAAGCTTTTACTACAGATACTGTTTCATAAGAAACGATATAATCTACATCATCAGGAAAAGATTTTTTCAATTCTTCTAAAGCAGCATAAATGCCATCAGCAGTTTCTACAGCGTTTCCACCCGGCATTTGATTGACCATCATCATAGAAGATACTTGGCCATTCACTCTAGTGGTTGTAGAATAGGAGAATTGCCCTAATTCTACTCTTGCGACATCACTTAAATATACTATCGAACCTTCATTAGTAGATCGGATGATGATATTTTCAAATTCTTCCACTTGATTAATATCTCCGTCTAAAATCAAAGGATATTCAAAAGTTTGGTTATTATTTTGTGGTCGAGCTCCGACACTTCCTCCAGGAATTCTTACGTTCTGCTCACTAATAGCGGCATTCACTTCTGCAGGAGAAATATTTAACTGAGCCATTTTATCAGCATTCAGCCAAACTCTCATACTGAAAGGTTGACCAAATGAGGTCACATCACCCACACCATTGACACGCATTAATGCATCTCTGACGTATAAATTAACATAATTCGATAGAAAATTTTGGTCGTAAGTTCCTTTTGGAGAAATTAAACCTAAAACCATTAATACATCATTATTGGCCTTTTTAGTAGTTACACCTAATCTTCTTACCGATTCTGGCAAAGATGGTTCGGCAATAGCTACTCTATTTTGTACATCTAAACTTGCAACATCTAAATCTGTTCCTATATCAAAAGTAACAGTGATTGTAGAACGGCCGTCTGAAGTGCTATTCGAAGTCATATAAGTCATACCTGGCGTACCATTAATCTGACTTTCAATTAAAGTAGTTACTGTTTGCTCTACGGTAATAGCATCTGCACCTGTATAAACAGCATTAACTGTTACTGTAGGTGGTGCAATATTAGGATATTGACTAATCGGTGAAACTTTGATAGCAATAGCTCCTACAACAACCAATAAAATAGAAATAACTATCGCTGTAATGGGTCGTCTTATAAATATATCTGAAATCATTGATACAAATGTTCTTGGGGATTATAAATTATTTTTGGATAGAATCAACTGGATTGATTGTCACTTTATCGTTAGGTCTTATATTAATCAAACCATCAGTAATGACTTTTTGACCTTCACTCAATCCTTCACTCACTACTACTTTATCGCCTAATTTCAATCCGAGAATCACTTTATTGGCAACTGCAGTATTGCTATCAGAAATTGTATAGACTAAAGTTTCACCTAATTGTTCCATCACTGCTTTATAAGGAATCACCATTTGTGGAGTAGTAGAATGATTTAAAACCAATAAATCAGTATTCATTCCTACTCTTAGAGCTCCTTTTGCATTATCGAAAGTTGCTCTCACCGTAATAGTTCCTGTATTTTGATCTACAGCTCTATCAATAGTAGAGATTTTACCAAATTTATCATACATTTCTCCACTAGGTAGTTGTAGAGAAAAGATAGAATCTTTAATGACATTAGGATTTTTCTGCAAATCCATAAATTTTTGAATATCTCTTTCACTCACCATAATATCTACAGCGATAGGTTGTGTAGAAGAAATTGTGTTTAATAATGTAACTCCTGAAGTCACTAAAGCGCCTTGTCTTACTTGAGAAATTCCGACTGTACCACTGAATGGCGCATAAATTACTGATCTAGCTAAATTAGTTTCAGCGTTCACTAATACAGCTTTCGCAGCATCTACTTGCGCTTTTGCATTATTAAAATCTGATTGAGCGTAATCAACTAATTGTTTAGCAATTGCCTGTTTTTCATCCAAAGTAATATATCTATCTAGGTCTCTTTTTACTTTATCTAGATTAGTTAAAGCGATTTGATGACTAGCTCTCGCTTGATCTCTTGCAGCTTGATATCTCACTCTGTCTATTTCATAAAGCTTTTGACCTTTACCCACTACAGCTCCATCATTCACATAAATGTTTGTGATATAACCATTCACTTCAGCTCTTAATTCTGTTTGATTCAATGCTACAACAGTTCCAGGATAATGAATAGAGTTAGAAACCATTTCAGTGGTCACTTCAGTTACATTTACAGGAATAATTCTCTCTGGTGGCATTCCTTGTGCTTCATTTTTAGGCTTGCAGGACACAAAAGTCGCTAAAGATAAAGTAGTGATTACAATGTATTTTATCGGGTTCATAGTATAGATATTCATTGGATTATTGTTGATTGGTATTGATATTTCCTAATGCTTGTTCTACATCTAGTTTAGAAGATAGCACAGAGTATAAAGAGTTGAGATAATTAATTTGAGCAGTTTTTAAGTCCGTGTCAGAAGTCATTAATTCTAAATAATTTTTAACTCCTGCATTGTATTGCAATTGTATAACATCGTACACGTCCTGAGACATTTGCAAGTTTTCTTTAGCAGTCATCCAGTCATTAACATTCGCTTGGTAGGCTGAAATAGCAAATTGATACTGAGTATTGATTGTGTTTTTCAATGCTACCATTTCCCAATCCAAACGAGTTTCTAACAATCTAGACTTTCTTAAATTCTGTAACTTTTTATTACCGTCAAAAATATTGAAAGAGAAATTCAACCCAAAAACAGATCTAGGAACTGTGATATCATACAAATCTTTGATAGCTTCTGATCTCCAATCCCAACCGTAATTAATAAAAGCAGACATGGTAGGGATATAACTGACTTTGTTAAATTTTGTTTGAAGCAATTGTAATTTCTTCTGTGTTTCTAGAATTTGATATTCTACTCTTTGAGTGACATTTAAGCCTTCAGCAGTATCTACTAAAATTTTTGTTTCTAAATCTTCTTCTTCAAATGAAAGCGTCAAATTATCCTCTTGATTCAAACCGATCAACTCTTTGAGATATGCATATTTATATTTCAGCATTTCCAAAGTTCTTTTTTTATCTGCTAAAGAGTTCGCTTTAGAAATCTTTGCTCTTTTAACATCTGTTTGATCCACTAAACCCACTTCAAATCTTGAAGAGGCATCAGATAATTGTTTGTCAATTCTTAGAATATTGGCTTCTATAATTCCTAATTGTTCGTTAGAAATCAAAATGTCATAAAACGCTTTGCTGACTTCAACTACCGTATTGATCTCCGTATTTTCAGTATTCTTTTTATATAATTCTCTAGAGAACTTAGCTGCTTTTGTCGCTTGAATTAATTGAGCATTCAAAATTTGCTGATCTGCTTGAAAAGTTAGACCTGATACGTTTTTAGAACCTAAAGCAATCACCTGTCCACCTATAATAGATGTAGGGATTTTGATATTATGGTTATAATTCGTGCTCATATTGACACTTGGCAGCCATCCACTCAATCCTGCTGCAATATCTTTTTCTGCGATTTCCTCATCTAATTGAGCAATATTAATATTCGCTCTATTCTTTAATGCAAAGTCTACACATTGTTCTAAAGTAGCATTTGGAGGGAAATTATTGCTTTCTGAAGGACTTTGAGCATAAGTATTCATACTTAAAAATCCTCCCAAAACATATAATAATAACTGTTTGAAACTCATATAATTTGTCTTCTATTATTTAATTTTTATTCCATTCCAAATGGTATCAACCATGATATTGATCTCATTTTTTTGGAGTCTTTGTTTTGTTTTTGAAAATTGCTTTGCACTATTGATGACACTTCCCAGAAATATGGAACTTAAAATTTCTAGAGGAATATCCTGAACAATCTTTTGCTCTTTTGCAGGTTGAATAAATGAACCGAAATCGCTTTGAAAACAAAAAGTATCTCGATCATCATTAAAAGCAAATGGCGAAGAGAAATATTGACTGATATAGCTTAGTTTTTCTGGAAATAAAACCATGTGCTCATATAAATTAGACCACAAAGCTTTAAACCTTTCGTAAAAATCTTTAGTGGAATCATCTTCACCAAAACTTACATCATAAAATTTCTGCTTAGTATACAGCAATACTTCTAAAATCAAATCATCTTTAGATTTGAAATAGTGATATATAGTACCAATAGCAATTTCAGATTCTTTGGAAATCATAGACATAGAAGTACCATGAAATCCATTTTTGGCCACTAAGTGAACAGTAGTTTTAAATAGCCACTCTTTTTTGTCAATTACTTCTTCCGATAGAACGTTCATTCGGTCGTAAAATTAACAGATTTTCAGTAGTGATTTATGGCGTAAATATTAAATTCAGTTAAAATCTGGCTTCTAATATTATCAAAAAATGAACACGTTAATTCTTCATTAACTTATCTAACACTTTTTCTATAATTCTTTCTTCTCCAATATTTCTCCATCCTAAATAATTAAAGACAATCGATTGCAAAATTTCGACATTGGTTTCTTTTGGAGTAATCTTTCGTCCAGCTTTCAATATCATATCCAATGGAATTAAACCGATCAATTCAGAAGTGATCACATCAATATTATACTTTTTAGCTTCATCGCGGACAGCATCAAATACATCTTTGACATCTGACAATTGAGTATCGACAATGTTGGTTGAAACCTGAGCGCATTGATATTCTTCCATCCACCATCCTATCGCTTTTACCCCTTTAAGTAGCCCATCGTGATGTCCATTTTCATCATGATATCCTTTCTCTCTAATAGTAGCAGCTATTTTTTTAGCAATTCCGACGTCTTTAGATTCTAGATTAACATTGTACGCAATCAAAAAAGGCCTCGCTCCTAAGACCATTGCTCCAAATTTTTTATTGAATACCACAGGTCCATAATCAGGAAGATGTTCAATGAGTTTTAATTTTCCTTCTAAACCTTCGTACTCTCCTTTTCGTAGAAATGCCAAATTTTTACGCTGTGGTTTTTGAGCAGAATTTTCATACATATATATAGGTATGTTTTCTAAGCCCAATCTTTTACCTAAATCATGTGTCAATTGAATTATAGATTCCATCGGAGTGTCGCCCAAAGGAACAAAGGGACAGACGTCACAAGCTCCCATTCTTGGATGTTCGCCAAAATGATCTTCCATGTTGATCAACTCATGAGCAGTGGTAATCGCACGAAATGCCGCTTCGCCTATAGTAAGAATATCTCCTACAAAAGTATAAACCGTCCGATGAGCATCATGTCCTGTGTCAATATGTAGCAACCATACATTAGGGACACTTTGTATGGCATCAGCTATTGCTTGAATAATTTGAGGATTTCGACCTTCGGAGAAATTAGGAATACACTCTACTAGATTCATATAGGTAAATATAAGACTTGTAAATATTTTAATCGAACAGCTTTAGATTTATAAAGGATATTTTGAAAACTCAAGTTGGATTAAATAAATATTAATCCCTCATAGAATAGTGTGGTTTATAGAAAATCAATATTTAACTTTAGTATTTTCGTTATTTAAGAACGTATACAAGTATGAAAGATTATTCTAGGCAATCATTAGCATTACATGAGTCACTTCGAGGAAAAATAAGTGTTGAATTAAAAACGCCACTTGATAACAAAGAAGATATGACGCTCTGCTATTCTCCAGGTGTGGCAGAACCTTGTATGCAAATCGCTAATGATCCAGATAAAGCTTGGACGCTTACTTGCAAAGGAAATATGGTGGCGATCGTTTCTGATGGTTCAGCAGTATTGGGACTTGGAAATATTGGTCCAGCTGCAGCAATGCCTGTTATGGAAGGAAAAGCCATGTTATTCAAAAAATTTGGTGGTGTAGATGCATTTCCAATTTGTTTAGATACACAAGACACAGAAGAAATTATTCAAACGGTTAAACTATTAGCACCTACTTTTGGTGGTATTAATTTAGAAGATATCTCCTCTCCTAGATGTTTTGAAATCGAAGAAAGATTGCAAGACTTAGGAATTCCTGTTTTTCATGATGACCAACATGGCACAGCTATTGTTACCCTAGCAGGTTTGATTAATGCATGTAAGCTTTTGGGAAAAGAAATGGGTGAGCTTAGAGTAGTCATTAATGGTGCTGGTGCAGCAGGTGTGGCTATTGCTAAATTACTCATCGGTAAAGATCAAGATCCTGAAATTTTCACTCCAGTAAAAGAAATGGTGATTTGCGATACTAAAGGAATTATTCATAGAGATCGTAAAGATTTGAACTCTTTGAAAACCTCTTTATTGACTTTCTCGAATCCTAATAATCAAAAAGGAACTGTTAAAGATGCCATTTTAGATGCCGACGTATTTATAGGTGTAAGCAGTGAAAATATTTTGATTGCTGAAGACATTCGTAAAATGAGAGCTCAGCCTATTATTTTCGCTATGGCGAATCCTAACCCAGAAATCGATCCAAAAATCGCTTACGAAGGTGGTGCAGGTGTGGTAGGAACAGGAAGAAGTGATTTACCTAATCAAGTGAATAATGTATTGGCTTTCCCGGGTATTTTCAAAGGTGCATTAGCAGTGAGAGCCACAAGAATCACTCCTCGTATGAAACTAGCTGCAGCTTATGCTATCGCAGATGCAGTCGGTGAAATCAATAGAGACAATATTATTCCTTGTACATTGGACTTTGGTGTAGCTGATAAAGTTGCTGAAGCTGTAAAAGCTGCATGGCTCGAAGAAGTAGAAATCAATAGACTGATGGAAGTAGTGAACCACCCTTTATAGGAATTTTTCTACTCTTTATAAAATACAAAAGCCAATCGATGAGATTGGCTTTTGTGTTTATTGGAACTCTGAAAGTATTTAAAAATAAAAAACGATTTTGAAGGATAAGATTCAAAGAAGATAAAAATTCTGAATAACTCGTATATTTGATAAAAGCAAAAAAAATGGATTTAGAAACTCGCAAAATCTCATTTGTTCAAGAATTCTTAAGACTTCAAAACGAAGAAATCGTTAGTGAGCTTGAACAGCTTTTACGTAAAAGTAAAACTGAACTCATTGAAAAAGAATTTCTTCCTATGAGTATGGAGCAATATAATACTGAAATTGACCAGGCAATGGAAGATTCTAAAAACGGACGGATGATAAAAGCGAGCGACTTAAAATCAAAAGTTCAAAAATGGGATTAGAGATTTATTGGTTGCAATTAGCAGAAGATAAACTTAAAGACATCTACAGTTATTACAGAACAAAAGCTAGTAGACGAATAACACAAATTTAATTAACGGAATTATTGAATCTACTATAGATTTAGATAAGCAACCTAAAATTGGTCAAATTGAAAGTAGTTTATCTAATCGAGTGCAACAGTTTAGATATTTAATTTTCAAAAACTATAAAATAGTCTATTGGATAAATTATGATTTTAGAGGGATTGAAATTTCTAACATTTTTGATACAAGACAAAATCCTGAAAAAATACAATAAACTAAATAGATACATAGCTCTTGTAAAATATACATATAAAAAATCTAATTTTCAGAAGTAATTTAAACACCCACACAATCTTTAAATCAATTGATTACTCTTTATAAAATACAAAAGCCAATCGATTAGATTGGCTTTTTTGTTTAAATATCTATTGTGACAATATTTTTATAATACTTATTCAGATTGATCTACAGGAATAAATTCTATAATACGCATCCAGCTCATCACTTTTAAAACTGCATAAGTAGGATCAAATTCAAACCATTTTTTTGCAAAATTCACACTGTTTGGAAATTTGTGATGATTATTTTGGAACAACTCTCCCAATAAAACCAAGCCCCATATTTCAGTATTCTTGGATTTGTCACCATTATCAAAATTAGAATAACCGTATTTATGACCACACCAATTGACGATAGCACCTTGTACAGGACCGATCAAAAAATGAATCGGTAATAATAACAGCCAAAAATAAGATAGCTCTTGAAAGTAAATAATTAATAAATAGACAGCAGTATATAAAACTACCCACGCAATTCTTACCAACCAATAATCTCCTATTTTGTCCAATGTAGGCCAACTAGGAAGATCATAACAATACTTAGAATCTGGAGTCTTTCTTCCAGTCAAAAAATCATTATAGATTTTCTTGGTGTGCATCATCATTCTAAAAATATCTTTAAAGAAATGTGGTGAATGTGGATCTTCTACTGTATCGGAGAAGTCATGATGCATTCTATGCAAAACAGCATAAGCTCTTGGATTTAAATAAGAAGACCCTTGAAACATCCAAGTACAGAAGTAAAAGATTTTTTCTGTGACTGGATGCATAGTGTACATTTTATGCGAACCGTATCTATGTAAAAATGCAGTGTGAAAAAATAATGAAAGCATCCAATGAGCAATAAATATAATAAGTATGTATATCATTTAACTAAAAATTGACTGGATACAAAATACATATTTAGCATTCCTAAAACGAAGATAAAAATCAATTAAGAACAGAAAGCATCTTTTTTAACTAAGTTTTAAAGATTTATTTAGTGATTTCTGTAAAATCTCTTCTACATACCCACTAATTATTTACAGTTACTTGTTTTACATTACGAACATCTATCATTTATTCAATGTAGTAAAGCAAGTGAAAAAAGTCATTCTCACAAATGCGGTCATTGAGCTTGTCGAAATGCGGTCATTGAGCTTGTCGAAATGCGGTCATTGAGCTTGTCGAAATGCGGTCATTGAGCTTGTCGAAATGTGGTCATTGAGCTTGT
>DATJBS010000063.1:0-64359 GCA_035515235.1 Chitinophagales bacterium | reverse complement strand
CCATTTTTGACAACTTTTGGACGAGGAGGCAATTTCGGAAATATTTCCATTCAGAGGAGGGAGGTCAATCCTCTCTCTTTTGAAAAATATTACTCATTTTGCATTCTCGCTAAAGTTGCATTTACAACTTGAATCTTAGTTTTTATGTCCTTAATGTCTTGCATTATTTTAAATCATTAATCATTTTGACTTCAAGGATATCAGAGGGTAATTTGTAACCTTTGCCGATGATGGTTTTAAAAACTTTGAGCATGATTTGACCTCGTAATCTTACTCCAGGAGCTCTTACATCATTGGTTTGAATCCAATATTGAACTTTTACATTCACTGTGCTAGAAGCTAATTCATCTATAAAAACAATCGGTAAAGGTATTTTTACGATTTCGTCGAAGCTCAAGACAGTTTCTTCAATTAATTTTAAGATTTCATCAACATCATCATCGTAATCTAATCCAATCATAAACTCATTTCGAATGTAATTATCTATGGTATAATTTTGTAATGGATTTCTTACAATCAAACCATTTGGAATATAAATATCTCTACCATCTAATGATTTGATAGTGGTCTCTCTTAATGTCAATTTGATGACTTTGCCTTTAAGTCCTTGTATCTCTATTAAATCTCCTACTCTAAAAGGTCGACGAAACGCCATTAAAATACCTGCAAGAAAATTTTCACCAATATCCTTTAATGCGAGTCCTATTACAAATGTTCCTATACCTGCACCTGCTAAAATTTTATTCGTAATATTTCCCCAACCTAATATGCTTAATGTAATTACAATTAGAAAGATGAAAAGAATAATTGAAATAATATTCACTAAGAAGTCACTTACTAAAGGATCTTTGGATTGTTTGTCAATATGTCGGTAAGCTATTTTGCTAGAATATTTGATAAGAAAAATACCCAATAAAAATATAGCAATAGCTATCGCAAATGATGGGAGAGATATCAAAAAGTTATTCCAAGAGTCTAAAAGTATCAGATTTAAATTTTTTATTTCATTATTCATTTGCTCGGAGGTTTTATTTGATAGTAATAAAAGAAATCTCAAGTGTTTTATAGATAGTAAAGTAAATAGTGTTAAGTACAAAATCTATCGCATTCATTCAATTGTGTTTAATTCTATAAAAATATATGATTTTCCATACTAAAAATCTATTTTAGAGAGACTAAAGACTGAAAAATGAATTTTAAAAATAAAACTGTATTTATTACAGGTGGAACTCGAGGTATTGGATTAGCTATTGGTAAAAGATTAGCTCAAGAAGGTGCAAACGTCGTTATTGCTGCAAAGACCATTACTCCTCATCCTAAATTGGAAGGTACAATTTATACTGCCGCAGCAGAAATAGATGCAGCAGGTGGTCAAGGTTTGGGTGTACAGTGCGATATCAGAGAAGAAAGTCAAGTAGAAGATGCAGTTCAACAAGCGATAGATCGCTTTGGAGGAATTGATATATTAATTAATAATGCAAGTGCAATCAGTCTGACACCTACTTTGCAGACTCCTATGAAAAGGTATGATTTGATGCATCAAGTGAATGGAAGAGGTACGTTTCTAACTTCACAAAAATGCTTGCCCTATCTTTTGAAAGCTGAAAATCCACATATCTTAAATCTTTCGCCACCATTGAATTTTGAACCAAGATGGTTTGGCCCTCACGTAGCTTACAGCATGGCTAAATATAATATGAGTCTATGTGTATTAGGTATGGCTGAAGAATTTAAAGGGAAAGTAGGAGTGAATGCATTATGGCCACGTACGACTATTGCTACAGCTGCAGTTCAGAATCTTTTAGGTGGTGATGAAATGACTAAACATTCTCGTAAACCAGAGATTTTAGCAGATGCTGCTTATTATATCTTATCTAGATCAGCTAAGGAATGTTCTGGAAACTTCTTCGTGGATGATGAAGTACTAGCCTCTGAAGGAATTACAGACTTAGATCAATATGCAATGACTCCTGGTATTGAACTGATGCCTGATTTCTTTGTGTAAAAATTTTAAAATAATTATTTTATAAAAGGCATGTCAGATTGATGTGCCTTTTTCGTTTTTTCTTCTAGGATTGATTTCAAGGAGTTTTATTTAGTAGTATATTTAGAACAAAACCAATTTATATATGCGTTTTCTTTTTTTAGTGCTTGGACTTTTATGGTGTGGCTCAACAGAAAATTTATCAGCTCAAAGTAAAATTGATATTATTCCTATTGAACTTCATTCTAATAAAAGACAATTTTCTAAAAGCGAATTCGTCATTATTCAATTAAGTCCAAACGTATCCCCACAATCCATTTCTAATTTTAATTATTTAGGGGATCAATGGGTAGCATTAAGATTAGAAGATGCCCAAAAACAAAATCTTATAAATTCGGACAAGTCTCTACAATATGGAGTCATCAATCCTTCTTCTAAATTAAGTGCTCAGTTTCAGCTAGATTTTGAAGTAGAAAAAAAATGGATTTCTAAAGAAAGCATTCCTGTAGATGTTCATTTTTGGAGTTCTGAGAAGGAATTGAAAGATGTTTTAGAAGAGCTAAATATCACTTTGTTCGAGTGGGATAGAACCGGTAAGTTTTGTACTGTTATCGCTAATCAAGCACAAATTGAATCTTTATCTAAAAATAGTTTTGTCAGTTATATTGAGCCTCAAGTTGAAACTAGAACACCTCTGCTCAGTGTGGGTAGAAGTTTAGTGAATGTAAACACTGTCCAATTAGAAATTCCAAAAGGTCTAGGTATTCAAGGTGAAAATATAAAAATTGGGGTTTGGGATTATGGACTTACTGGATTTCATAGAGATATAGAAGGTCAATTTCAAAATGTAGAAAATAACTTTTACAATAATGGTGGAACACAACACACCACTATGGTGACAGGAGCTATTGCATCTAAAGGGATTCTAAGAGAAGAATCTATTGGTATTGCTCCAAAATCTAAAGTCTATGTCTATAATTTTTATGGAAATATAATAGATGAAATTCTTTCTGCAAAGAATAATTATGAAGTTTATGTTTCTAATCACTCTTATAATTTAGGTGCTGCTTACAAGTGTTTTTCTAATTATAGTTATAATACTGCAAGCGTTCAGATAGATCAATTTTCTTTAGATGAACCAGAATTGGTCACTGTTTTTGCAGCAGGTAATTCAGCAGCAGCATGTGCTTATGATTATAAGACTATTGTTGCAGGTTTTCAATATGGCAAAAACATCATCACTGTAGGAAATCTTCAAAACAATGAAACCTTTTATCCTGGCAGCGCAAAAGGGCCAACCAATGATGGCAGATTAAAACCTGATGTAATGGCTAAAGGAAGCTCTTCTTTTGTTCCAACTTTAGGAATTGTATTACCTACACCTACGGATAATTATACCTATGGATACGGTACATCTTTCGCATCACCTATAGTCACTGCTGTAGTGGGTTTGATGCAAGAAGCCTATTTGAAAAAATATGGTTTTATGCCATCGAGTGCTACTGTAAAAGCTATTTTATGCAATACCGCAAAAGATTTAGGTAGAAAAGGTCCTGATTATGAATATGGTTTTGGCAAAGTAGATGCTTACGAAGCTGTAAAAGCAGTTCAAGATGGAAATTTTATAGAAGATAGCATCATCAACAATGAAGAGAAAAATTATACTTTTCAAATACCAGCAGGTACAACTGAAGCTAAATTTTTGATCACTTGGAATGATGCTCCGGCTTCTATTCCCAACACTAGAGTTTTAGTCAATGATATTGATATTGAATTAGTTGGTCCAGATGGTGAAAAAGTTTTGCCATTAGTTTTAAATTCATTTAATCCTTCAAGAGTAGCTGAAGAAGGACGAGATAGTATTAATAACTCAGAACAGATTATAGTTAATTTTCCCGCAGAAGGTGAATATCAATTAAAGGTAAAAGGATATAATATCATATCAGAAAATCAAGATTTTTCTATTTCATATTGGTTCAATTCTAAAGAATTTGTTTGGAATTATCCTTTAGAAAAAGATGTTTTAAATGCAAACAGTGTTCAACTTCTAAGATGGAGAACACCCATATCAGACTCCATTCAACTTCAATATTCTATAGATAGTGGAGCGAATTGGATATCCATAGCTCAACAGTTTACAGATAGTAATTACTATTCTTGGAATACACCTGAAGGTCATCATTCGAATGTATTATTGAGAGCTTTATCAATGGAGGATAAAGTTTTAAGTGTTTCAGATACTTTCATCATCAGCCCAAAAATTTCAAATGTCAGTGTTAAAATATGCTATGATAATATTAGACTGTCTTGGACGAAAATACCTGAAGCGGATAAGTATATTGTTTCCTTATTGAATGAAAAAAATCAGTGGAATGATATTGAAGAGTCGACTTCTAATATTTTTTACTTCGACAATGCTGTAGATGGTAAAGATTACATTTTTGCAGTAAGACCTGTAATTGGATCATTCGAAGGATGGAAGTCTAATGCTGTAAAAGTTTTAGCAAGAAGACAAGGTACATGTGCATTCGCAATTAAAGATGTAGGAGTTTCTTCTATTGCTCCTAATGCGGGTACTATTCAAACAGAATATGCACTAACTGATTCTGAAAAAATTAAAATTATTGTTACTAATTACTCCAATACAGTAGCGAATATGGTTTCCTTGTTTTATCAAGTTGATACTTTTCCTGTGCGCGAAGTTATTATTGGAAATATGCTTAAAAATGATGTTTATGAGTTAGCCTCTGAAGAAAGCTATGACTTTTCTAATGTAGGAGATTATAAAATTACAGCTTGGATTCAATATGCAGATGATACCCGAAGCCAAAATGATACCTTGATTCAATTTGTAAGTCAAAGAGAATCAGTGATTGCTTCCTTTCCTTATTTCCAAGATTTTGAAAGTGCATCCGATACCTTATTCTACAACCAATCTTTTTCAAATATACCTGACTTCCCTGAGTGGGATTATCAAAAAACTGAAACGGGAAGATTATATAATATTCATGATGCTTCCTTTTCACCTAGCGGTCAAAAATCACTTACAGTAGATTCATATTTAGACAATAATGCTTCAAAAAATATTCTTTATTTGAATATCGATTTAGAAAATCAAAAGGATTCTTTGGTTTATTTAGATTATAAATTAATTCAACGAAATATTAAACCAGGGGATTCTTTATTTATAAAAACTGCAGAAACAGATGAATGGATATTTCTTAAGGAACTCTATAATTCTAAAGTTTTTAATGGAGACGTAACAAATTATAGCAAAATAAATTTATCTAAAGCATTGTTTGACCAAGGTAAATTCTTCTCAAACCATAATGTTTTAAAGTTTGCTTTTACCAATTCAAGACCTACCACTTCAATCGCTACTGCAGGAGGTTATACTATAGATGATATTCGCATTTATAATGGTTATGTTGACTTATCCTTAGAGAAAATCGAAGTGCCCTCTGTTCATTGTATTTATCAAAATAGGCTTCCTATTCAGATTCCTATTCAAGTGAAAATTAAAAACAATTCACCATTATCTATACCTTCCGGTGAAGTGAATCTCTTGGTAACCATCAATGATACTATGAGATTGTCAGAAAAAATTTCTCGTGAAATAGAACCTTATGAAACTTTCATTTATGAATTGGATGAATATGTATCTTTTACAAGTTTTAATTCAAATTTTATTAGTGTTGAATTGGATTATTCTAAAGATTCTATTTTATCCAACAATATTATTGAAAATAAAAGTTTGGATTTCTTAAAAGCGATTCAAGAGCTCTCCATTGAGAAATCGTTTGATGATGAAGCAGCAGAGTTCTTTATTCCTTCAGGACAGAATTATACATGGGAAATAGGAGAGCCTAATAAAAACTATCTATATAATGTTGCAGATAATCCCGGAAAAGCTTGGGTGACTGACGCTAAGAACTTTTACAATGCCAATGAGAATTCTTATTTGTACGTCGGATGTTTTGACCCTTCACTTTTAAATATTAATAGTGAAATGGCATTTTTAATGATCTATAATACCGAATTTGGAACAGATAATTTTTGGATGGAATATTCTTATAATGGAGAAAATTGGTTAAAATTTGGTTTCTCTCTTTCTGGATATAATTGGTACAATAAAGAAAGTGGACTAGATGTTTGGGATGGCAATCGATTAAATTGGCAAGTTGCCTCCATTCCATTGGATATTTTTTATGGAAATTCCAATTCTACTATTTTCTTTAGATATGCTTTTTCCTCCAATGAATACATTCAGTTAGAAGGTGTTGCGATAGATAATTTTAGAATCAATAATAATATAATCGGAAGAATTAATGCAGCCACTACTGTTGCTACTGGAATCAGTGACGGGAGTGGAATGGTGGACTTGATTTCTAATGGAGTTGTTTATGGATTTTTAGATGATCAAGGAGAGAGTTTAGGAGCTGTAACATTGGATATTATTGTCAATGATTCAGTAATGCCTACTTACAGAGACAAGTTTTTACTTCAAAGATATTATCATATTCAAACAGAAAATCAAGCTTTAAAACCTTATCGACTAACACTATTTAATAAAAATGAAGAATATTTGAATTATCTAGCTTTTGATAAAAATGTGAGAAGAATGGGAGAAATCGGATATTTGGTTTATAATGGATTAAATACTGATACTCTATTTGGAAACAATCATTTTGATGAAAATTATATCTTTTATCATCCTGATAGTATTGAGTTTTGGCCTTACATGAATGGTTATGAATTGAGATTATCTCTAGACCAAAAAGATGCAGAAATTTATTTGACCAGTAATTTATCTTCAAAAGATGCCTATCCATTTGTAGCTATTACAGATATGAAAGTTTACAGAACAGATACTTCAAATCATACTACAATTGAATGGAAAGCCGAAAAAGAAAATGATGTGGTTTCTTATACTGTTCAGCATTCAGATAATGGGATTGATTTTCAAAACATTCATACTATTGATGCGCATGGTGCTAATGTTCCGTATCAAATGATTGACTCTTTGCACAATTATAGTGGAGAGCATTTTTATCGAATAATTACAAAATCTACAACAGATTCAGTCATTTCTTTGATTGATTCTATAGCTTACGAATACATAGGAATAGGTATCGTAAATCATGAGAAAAACAACTTGTTTAAAGTCAATTATCTTCAAAATGGACTTTTGAATATACATTGGGAAAGCCCAATAGAATCTATACAAAGCTTAAGAATTATAGATGTTTCAGGGAGATTATTAGAAAAAAGAAATGAGTTGTTACATAATGGATCACAACAGCTATATTTCAATTCTTTAAAAAATGCAGCTTCAGGTATGTATTTTTTACAAATCATCTATAATGATGAAAGTCTAAGTGCTAAATTTGTGAAGAGTGAATAAGATCAATCCTAAAAGAGAACTTTTTACGACAGCAGACGGTTCTAGTACCTTTTTTGTAGCTCAATGGGATGAGCATTATCATTCTATACACGGTGCAATTCAGGAGTCCAATCACGTATTTATAGCAGCTGGTTTGAAATATTTCATAGAAAAATATCAGCCTCAAACTATTAAGATTTATGAAGTAGGTTTTGGTACAGGACTGAATGCTTTTCTTACGGCATCTTATATTCAAAATACTTCCTTAAAAATAGAATATTATGCTTCTGAAGCCTATACTTTGACACTTCAAGAAATTGAATTGTTGAACTATACCGATCAGATGGATGATGTACAAAAAGATTTGTTTCTAAAATTGCACGATACTCCATGGAATGAAAAAGTAGAAATTAACCCACAATTTACGCTCATCAAACAAAATGAATTTTTAGAAACTAGATCTACAATTGGCAATATTGATTTGATATATTTTGATGCTTTTGCACCTTCTGCTCAGCCAGAATTATGGACGGAAGCCATCTTTGAAAACTTATATAACGATATGTCTGAAAAAGGAATCTTAGTGACTTATTGTGCCAAAGGTTCTGTAAAAAGAGCTATGAAATCATCCGGTTGGAAAATAGAAGCGATTCCTGGACCTCCTGGAAAACGTGAAATGACAAGAGCTTTTGTACACCATGAATAAAGTCGATCTTCTCATTGTAGGACAAGGTATTGCTGGAAGTGTTTTGTCCTATCAAGCTCTTCAAATGGGTAAAACGGTTGCAATTGTCGATACGCCATTAGCAGGTCGCTCTAGTTATGTCGCAGGAGGTTTAATAAATCCTGTAACAGGTCGAAGAGTCAAAAAGTCATGGAACTATGAGATGTTTTACGAATCCTTATTCAAAACTTACGCGGAATTAGATCAGTTACTAGGTATAAAATCATTTCATTCTATTCCAATTTATCGTTTACTCGCCACTTTTGAAGATGTCAATAATTGGGAAGTTCAAAGAACAGAATCAGAATACATAGATTTTATGGATTCGATAGTGTCTCAATTAGACGAAAGAATCGCACCACATTCTGCAGCTGGTGTCATCAAAAAAGGCGGTTGGGTAGATACTGTGAAATTTTTAGATGCTTACAAATCATTTTTAAAATCCAATCATTTACTGATAGAAGAGGAGTTTGAATATTCCCAATTAGAAAGTCATCAATACAAGTCTATTCATTTTGAAAATATCATTTTTTCTGAAGGTTATCAGATTAGAAATAATCCTTTTTTCCCAGAGATAGAATTGTGGAGCACTAAAGGAGAAACTTTGGTGATAGAAATTGAAGGTGACGATTTTGATTATATTTTGAATAAAAACATGTTGCTCATTCCAATGGGTAATCATCAATATAAAGTGGGCGCTACTTTAGAGAGAAATGAAGATGTGGAAATTACAGAGAAAGGATTATCTGAATTAAAGGAAAAGATAGAATCTGTACTTCAAGTACCCTACAAAATCATACAACAAGATGCTGGAATTCGACCGAATGTACGAGATCGCAAACCTTTAATTGGAAGTTCTAAAGATTATCCTAATTATTACGTTTTCAATGGATTAGGAAGTAAAGGCGTTTCTCTCGCTCCTTATTTCTCACAACATTTATTGAATCATATCTATCTGCAAGAACCTTTGATGAAAGAAGTGAATTGGCAAAGAATCCTACCTAAGTCTTAAAGAAAAGTCCAACCTAATCCTCTATAAGTAGGAGTGGTGCCAGTAATTTTTCCGTTTTTAATCAAATACAACTTGTCAAATCTTTCACACAATTCTCCAGCTTTACTGTGTCTGAAAAATATAGGATCTCCAATTTTCAAACTGTCCTTACCATTATAATTAAATGGAGTTTGAACTTCTCCCGTGCCTTCATTATCGGTGAGTTTTATTCCCTCAGGAAGATAAGGTTTGGGTTGTTTGTCTAAAGAAATTGATCCTGAAGCAATATATCCACCACCTAAAGCTGTTAGCATTCCTTTTTGAGGACTTCTGATGATTTGGACAGCAAATCCTGCCGCAGGTAAATGTTGGAAATTATTATAATAATCAAATAACGCCGGTGAGAAAAAACCCGAGCCTACAGTGATCTCTGTAACTTCATCTTCTTCGCGAGTAGATTCCATACTTCCTGTTCCTCCGCCATTGATAAGAGTTGGTTGTAATCCTTTCTCTATTAGATATTGCACACAAGCCGTTCTTCTATTTTTCAATTCTTTGATAGAAAACACTTTTAGCATTTTTATCACTGGATTTTTAATTCCATTATAAGGTGAATTATCTCCAACTCCTGCAATTTGAGCTTCGTAACCCATCAAGCCTATAATTTTCACATGTGGGAAAACTTGAGCTGCATCTACAAGTGTTTTGAATTTGTCTACTGTATTGATTGGTGAGCGATATACTCCAAAATGAATTCCTGGGAAATCGGAAGACATATCTACATCTATACAAACCGGCTGTATGACATCATGTTTTTTGGCTTGATCCTCAATTAATTGAAAGTGCTCAATGCTGTCCACCATGAGTACGGCTGACTTTCCCGATTTTGTTGCTTTACAAAAGCCTTCTAATTCTCTTGGATTGACTACAGGATAACCCATCAATACATCATCAAAGCCTTCATCCAATAAGGTTAAAGCTTCTCTCGCAGTGAATGTCATCAATCCTTGATAAATGGAGTCACTTTTAAGAATATGCTCTAATACATACTTGCAACGAATGGATTTGGAAGCTACTCTGATTTTTTTATTGCCAGCTCTATTTTTTATAGCTTTGATATTCTCATTTAATAAATCGAGATCTACATATGCTAAAGGGAAGTCAGAATCTTTAAAAATGTCTTTGTATTGGGTATAAGTAGGCAATTGCATGCGATAAAAATAATAAGTTTAAAGCATTAAAAAGTAGAATTATTACTTTTTTGATAAATGGTGTTTTTAGAAATCATATAAATGCTCAAAAAATGATAAATACTATATTTCTAAGGCTAAAAAGCAATATTATATACGTATTTTAAAGTTGTTAATTTTTAATTATGTCAAATTTAGAACATCGTTTTGCTGCAGTTAATGGAATACATCTTCACTATGTCAAACAAGGATCAGGACCTGAATTGATTGTTTTGTTACACGGTTGGCCAGAGTTTTGGTACAGTTGGAGATTTCAGCTTCCTGTTTTATCAGAGAAATATACAGTGATAGCGCCAGATTTAAGAGGATTTAATTTGTCGGATAAGCCAGAAGGATACGAAAAATATCAAACTAAATATGTCATTCAAGATATTAAAGAATTAATTCAAGAAGCTGGTTTTGAAAAGGCTTATATCGTTGGTCATGATTGGGGTGGAGGAGTGGCTTGGCATTTTGCTACGGCTTTTCCAGAAATGACTCAGAAATTAGCCATACTAAATTGTCCTCATCCATATCTGATGGTGAAAAGTTTATTGACCAATCCTAAGCAACTAAAACAAAGTTGGTATATGTTGGGTTTTCAAATTCCGTTTTTGCCAGAGATCATCATGCAACAATTATTACCCAAATTCTTTGAGCAAAATATGAGAGGTTGGTTATATCATCCTCAAAATATGACAGACAGTGATTTAGATTTGTATGTTCAAGCATTTAGAGAGAAAGATGCATTGACCAATTCTATCAATTATTATCGTGCAGGATTAAGAAGTGGTATTCATAAAGATTTAAAAAACAAAACCGTCAAAGTTCCTACCAGAGTGATTTGGGGAAAGAATGATAGAGCGCTAAGAATGGAATTGAATGATAGGCTAAGCGAGGTTGTAGACGCTCCATTTGATGTTCAATATCTTGATCAATGTAGTCATTGGACACAAGTCGATCAACCAGAAAAAGTGAATGAATTGCTTCTAGAATTTTTTAGTCACTAATAATTCATCATTTTGCACTTCTATACGAGGAATTAAAACCAATATTCCCGCTAATAAAGTTACTGCAATTCCACAAATAGCGATTGCCATTTGTACAGAAATATGTTGTAATACGATTCCTACTATCATATAGCTAAATGGCATTACAGCAAATGCTACGGTAAATAATACTGCAAAAAATCTCCCTTTGATTGCTTGAGGTACTTCATGTTGGAATAGTGTCATAGAAGTCGCATTTGTGTATGCAAGTGCCATTCCAATGATAAACAAAAACAACATAATGAAAGGTAAATTTGAAGTCATAGCGATTCCAATTAATGATAGTCCCATGATAACAGAACTCAAACCTAATTTTACATAAATAGATTTAGTATTATTGACAAAGCTCAAATAGATTGTTAGCAATACTGCTCCACTTGCTAATGATGCTTCTAGTAAGGCTAAAACACTAGCTCCTGCTTGTAAAACATCTTTTGTCATAATGGGTACAAATAAAGTAATCGGAGCAAAAAACAGATTGAGCGCAGCAAAACTTATTAACAAACTATAGATCGGTGGATGCTTCACCAAGTATTTAAATCCTTCTTTAAATTGTAGAATAAATGCTTCTCTTTGAGCAATAGAAATGAGTGATGTTTTAATTGCGAAAATGAAAAATAAGGAAACGACATATGCACAAGCATTGAATAATATTGCACCGGTGACACCACTCCAATGAATTAAAACGCTCCCCACCAAAGCACCTATTACAGCAGCGACCTGAGTGACTGAGCTATTCATAGAAACAGCAGCAGGAGTGTTTTTAGCATCTGTCAAAATTGAAATGGAGGATTGAGTAGCTGTGTCAAATAATGGTCCCATTAATGCCAACAAAAACGATATTAGATAGATGATGGGCATATTGATAAATCCAATGTACATCATATAAGCAAGTATAAATAACAATATACCTCTCACAACGTCGGCTGTAATCATTGCATATTTCTTATTCCATCTGTCTGTCAAAGTACCCATCATCGGACCAAATATGATAACGGGCACTACATTGAATGCCATGAGTAGACTGAGTTTGATTTTACCATCTTCTGGAAATGTTATCAGCACCCACCATGCTATTGCAATCGTAAAAAATTTATCTCCAATACAACTAATGAGCCTTCCGATGAATAGGTTTCTAAAATCAGGAAATGCGATGAGTACATGATTCGCCATTGATTATTTTCTTTGTAACATTTCTGATGCTGCTATAGCGCAAGACTTGTTTTTTGATGTTCCTGCTCTACCAACAATTTTGATGAAAGGTGTTTCGTGTTTACAAGGACATTCTTCAGCTGGACTAAGCACTGCCATATCTCCCATAAGTATTGAGTGAGATGGCATAGAAGTAATTACTGGTGAAATCAATTGTGCAAAACCTGGCTTTCCATATCCTAATGGTTCCAATGTCTGTACATCACGAATAATAACTCGTTCATATGTTGGTAAATGTAGCTGATGATGCTCACATTCTACATAAGAAATAGGATGTTCTACGGATCCGTATTTATCTCGGATATTTTCTAATGGAATACCGAAAAACTCATGAATCTTTTGATAAAATTCTGCTTTAGGGATTTCTTTATCTGCATGACCTTTCCATCCTCCGCCGAATAAGCATCTTGAATCTGGGTGTAAAATCAATTGGTCGTATCCAAATTCTTTGAGTTTATCTATAGAGAAATTTAAGAATGAAGCAAATCCTAACATTCTAACTGGTAAACCTGCTTTTTGGTACTCAATCAATTTTTCTACTACTCCAAAACTATCAAAATCGTGTCCTTTTTGACCATTATATCTCAAAGCATAATTAACATGAACTTTAGGAGCATACTGCATCATTTTTTGATTCGTAGTTGCAGTTCCTGTTTTAAATCCTACATAGGGTTCAAAATTGAATACCAAATAATTACAAGGCTGATCGCTAATATAACCGTTGGCTTGTTGACTGACATCAGAGATATAATGCATCACCTCGTTGGTCCATTTATCTAAAAAATGCTGAGATTTCTGACCTGTAGTTCCTGAAGAAGTTACATGTAAAGTGATATCTTCTTCTTTTGCAGTTTTTACGATATGAGTTTTAAAGAAATTCGCATGGATAAAGGGAATTTTTTCTAAATCATCAATCGATTTCAGTTGGCCAATATCAAAGTTATTGTAGGTTAGAAGTTGTTTGTAAAATGGATTTCTTTCCGCGTGAAATTGAATAATTTCCTTCATGGCATCTATATAAAGTTCATTGGTTTTCTCATGATTTGTATAAGGATATTCTTGGAGTAGTTTCCAGATTTTTTTCATTTGATCTGGAGCTGGACTGATATTTTCTATATGTGGTGTGTACATGTTATTCGTTTTTTATTGTGCAATTCTGTTATCAATGATAGGTCTTACTTTTCCACTAGCTTTTGCTATTTCAAATTGTTCTATTGGTAAAGTTGCAATCTCTAATGTGATGTGATGAGCGTCCATTGAAGCTTTCAGATCTTTTAAATTATTGCGAAGCATATCAATAATGTCAGCTTCTTGACCTTGAGCAGATTCCAAAAGTTTTAAAGTAATATGGTCAGCATCAGTAGAAGAATTGTCAATCACCATTTGAATGTCGTCTGTGTAGGAAGTGTTTTTGAGAATTAATTGACAGATTTCTCTATAATTAATAAACTTAGCACCACATCTCACCAAGTCACCATGACGACCCATTAATTTGAATTTTGGTGAAGTGTGTCCGCAATCGCAAGGTTCAAGGATCCATTTACCTAGGTCGCCAATTTCGTAGCGATTCAATGCTGGATCTTTAATACTTTTCTTCGTAATTAAAATTCTACCGACTTCATTTCCTTGAACAGATTCTTCAGAATCCAATTTTAAAATTTCTATATCTATCACTTTAGTAGGAACATGGAACTCTCCATTTTTGCAATATTTACAAGCATAACCGTTCATTAAAGCATCGTTACTTGCATAAGCTGGAGATAAGATTTCTTCAAAACCAAACTCAGTAGTGAACCATTGTTTTTGTTCTTCAGTCATTAATTCACCACCGTATATTAATTTTTTAAATCCTTTGTAAGTTTTAAGCAAATCATATTCTTCTCGGAAAAGTTTCCTTAAAAAAGAAGGCATTCCCATCACAACATCCGCTTGAAGTTGAACAATCGTTTCAGCTATCGTTTTTGTATCAAGATTAGAAGAAATACTTAAAGTTGTAGTATTGAGTTTTTCTAGTGCTTTTTGGTGAGAGATAAATCCACCATATAGATTTCCTGCGGAATATAAAATTGCACATTTATTATCTGGATGAATTCCTGCAATCATAAATGCTTCACACATCATGCTGACTTGTAAATCCCAATCTTCCCAAGAGTATCCTGCTACTTTGGTTTGCCCACTACTTCCACCACTTTTTAGATAGATTTTACTAAATGGATTGACTTCTTCATTGCGTTTGGACTTATCAGTAATAGGATAAATGCTTAAATCCCTTTTCCCGTTATCAGGTGCGAGGTAAGAGAAACTCGGAATTCCTTCCATTTTTTCTTCTTGCATACGGACAGAAACTCTTTTAGTGTATCGTTGCAAAGCGTAAACAGCATCGTGAGGTTCTCCTACATAAGAAGTGTGTTGATGACCTACAGGCGTGATTCTTTGTAATCCTGCTTTAAGTAATTCTTCAGTGAGTTCGTAAATGTCCGATTTATCATTTGCCGCCAAACCACATGTTTGCAAATAAAGATTAAAGGGTCTGAGTATCGGAATAATATCTTTTCTCACTATTGGTTTTACCCAAATTGTTCTAAATAAAGGTGAAGGTTGTAAGCCACTTCTGTAATCAATTAAAATCCTATAACTATGATCTTCTGCTTCAATGACTTGACCATTTCCCATAGAAGCTTCTAGTTTCTGAATATGAGTAATAGTAGTTATTTCAGCCTTATCTTGTTGTGAATTAGCTTGTTGAGGAAAAATAGGAGAGATTCTTTCTAAACTTTTATTCAAGTCTGCTCCAAATTGATTTAAAGCTTCCATATCATCTGTTTCTACTAAAACACATTGCGGACTAGTACAAGCTTGTTGGTTTCTACGACAAATATCTTCTGCCAAAGCATCAATTGAAGTTTTATCATTGATTTGTTTATTGGCAAAATATGCAAAACTAATTTTATGTCCCCAATCGACCACTCTTACTCCAGGAGGACACATATTTCTAATAGATTTCACAGCTTCTTCGCCACCCCAAACTGTCACTAGATCTGCTTGGTTAATCATTTTTTGAATCAAATCTTCTTGTTTTGAAGAAATTTCAAAGAGATAAATAAAATGTTTTAATACACCTGTAGCATCACAATCAATGAGCTCTTTCATGAATAACTGCGCAAAATTTCCATTTCTGGAAGTGTTTTTCAGGATATTAATATTTCCAGCCATTAGGCCTTCGAACATACTTAACACTCCAACATTTAGTGCATTGCCTGGTACAATATGTATCTGAACGCCCAAAGGTTTCCAAGCTTCATAAGTAGGTTTGCTGAAATCAGTACGATGTAAATCAAATGGATGATAACTTCCTAAATCACTTTTTATGCGGCTCATTATATTCTCTCTGCGCATGTATTCACAGATTCCCGTGATGAGTTGTTGAGCTATAGCTTCGTTATTACAGACGTCTATTAATGCTTTTTCTAGATGCGGCAATTGATCAGCTTTAATTTTAGCAATCAATTTTGTACAAGCATCTGTCAATATGATGGTATCTAATTTAAGATGTAGATCTTTAGAAAGTACAGAAGAAAGCTCATTGATTTTTTCATGTAAATCTTCATCTGTGATAAATTGATTCTGCCAGAGATGTTTGTTAATGTATTTATTCATTAGTTTCTATTTTAATCAAATTGTTGTTCTATAAATTTTAATAAATGTTGAGCAGGTTCGACTACTTGTATTTTTTCCGTATTAGGTAAAATACCGTTTAGATATTGTAGGATTGCAATATCTCCAGTTGGAGAACCTACCATTAATCCTGAAAATCTAAAGCCCTTCTGTTCTGCTGAGTTGATAATTTGGATAGCGTCTTTGTGGTAGATATTCACAAAAGCTTCAGCCATTGCGATGTTTTCTTTTTTGAGTTGATGAATTATGTTTTTCAAAATAAGATCAAAATCGTTTCCATAAGTCTGAAAAGTCACCTTAGCCATTTTTAAATTTGCATTGACAGTAAGATTGGTTTGACTCATTTCTTCAGTTATAAAGTCTGCGCTTGTAATAATTTCTCTATCTGCTTTTAATCCGTTATAAATGGTTGCAGAAAACTCTTTATATCTTTCTGGTAAATAAACTTCAGATTTTACATTCTGAATTAAAATTTTATTGACAATCAAAACAGCCGTTCTTTTGCGTTCAGTTTCTGCAATATTTTTAAAGGAAATATCATCAGGTGCATAGGCTGGCAATAGGGCTGAAGGAATCATTCCTATTTTGACTGGGTTTCTTTGAGAATAAGTATGAGTAGTGACACATTGACCATATACAGCGTGAATTTTTCTCCGCTCAATTTCTTCATAAATCAATCCTAATAATTGAGCAAAGATATTTCCACCACGATATTGTTGTTTGGTCATAGCTAGACCTATTTCATATAAGCTATCATAACCATCCTGCTTGACAAGAGCCATATGACCACAAACGGTTCCATCATCAGCTTCTGCTACTACTGAAATTAAATCTTCACTCTCATTGAGAGCTTTTACTCGTTCAGGATAATAAATGTGCTCATAAGCATAAGTATAACCATAAGATTCATAAGCACATCTAGCTACTTCAATTGCATCTTTTTCAAGAAAAGGCCTAAAGATATAAGTGTGCTCTTTAACTATATTTGCTTCATCATCTACGTCAGAAGTAGTTTTTCCTAATTGTTTCTCTTCAAAATATTTAGTAAGGATCAGTTCTTTTCCTGCTTTACCGAGATTGATATACTGGATTTTATCCATCATTTTTGACATGACGAAACTTCCCAATCCTTCTAAAGTATCTTCATTAAATTGAATTGAACTTGGGTCAAAAGGAAGACCTTGGTCGCAAATTCTTACAGTTAATCCTGTAATGTCTTTTTTAAGATGCACGTCAAAATGAGCACTTTCATTGGCAAGAAAGGCATGCTTTATAACATTGGAGATACCTTCTTCTGCTGACATTTCAATTTGAGTAATAGCGATATCACTAAAGCCTAAAATGCGAGCATATTCGGAAATGAATTGAATAGTGCTAGGTATGAAGCTGGTGTCATTTGGAAGTCGAAGGCTGATATTGGTTTTGTTCATTATTGTCACATTTTAAATTGAATAGCTAGAATGGTGATGTCATCAAAAGCTGCTGCTTGAAAAGTGTGCTGATCTAGTGCTAAAATGAAATTTTTGACAATCTGATCCGCTTCAAATTGAACAGATAGTATTTGTACTAATTGATCTTTGCCAAAAGAAGTTTCTGAAGTGTTAAGTGCATCTGTTACTCCGTCGCTATAAAGAAATAAGGTAGGATTGTTTTTTAAATTGACTATATGATTTCGATAATTCATTTGGCTGACAACACCTAATGCAACTTGTGGAGTAGTGAAAATTTCTTCAGGAACTTTATTGTTTTCTATAAGAAAGGGGCGCTCATGACCAGCATTGCAAAAGATGAGTTGTTGGTTTTTAAAATCGGTAACTCCACATATTAAAGTAACAAAATGAAAGGTGTCGTTTTTTTCTGCAATATCATTATTGACGTAGTTTAATATTTCAGAAGGTGTTTTGCCATTTGTAGCTAATGCTCTTATAGACGATCTCACACTTGCCATTAATAGCGCTGCTGGAATTCCTTTTCCAGAAACATCGCCAAGTACAAAACAAATATTACCATCAGGTAATTCAAAATAATCATAAATATCTCCTCCGACTTCTGTAGCAGGCTTCATATAACTACCAATTTTAATAGGAGAAATATGCTTCAAATCTATAGGAGATGGGAGTAATGCTTTTTGTATGTGATGACCAACTTCTAATTCATTTTGAATACGCGCCTGCTCTCTTGTAGAAATTTTTAAATCTTTGATATATTTCTTCAAATCGATTTGCATTCTTTCAAAAGAATGAGCTAGAATTCCAATTTCATCTTTTCTATTAGTATAAGGGACATTCGTGTTCAATCTACCATTGCCTATTTTTGAAATGCTTTTACTTAAATGAAGAATAGGTCGTATCGCACGATTAGTAATCCATGCCGTCAGAATTATTAAAAAAATCAATCCAATTAAAAAAAACAGGCTTAATAAATTTATTGCCTTTTGATAAGATTGAAGTATATCAGCTTTTTTAAAAGCAATTTGTAAATCCCAGTTATTGAAATTTAATGGAATAGATAGTATAAATACATCTTCATTTTTCCACTTTGAAGCATAGAGTTTGGTGTCATTTTCAAATTCTATATCTTTTATTTTTGCTGAAGAATTTAGATGGCTTGTTTGATATTTTAAATAAGGATAAGTACTATCTACAGCAGTTAAAACTTGTTCATTATTTTGAAGGATCCACTTATTGTAAGGAAATTTGGTGGTAAATACTGAGCTTAAAATTTCATACACAAAATCTAATGATAAATCTCCCGTCATTATAGCTTTTAACTGCTTTTTTGAAGAATAGATATGTTCAAAATAGGTGATCATTTTATCTTCACCGCCATCAATATCTATGTAAGCAGTTGTCCAACCTCCATCTGTACTACTTACAGATTCTGTAAACCAACTTGATTGACTATAATTATATTCATTTATTTGAGCTAAGTCTTTGTAGTGAACACTATCTTTTTGTACATAGAAATAAGGAGAATATTTTCTGATTTCAGGATGATAAGCCATAGTCATCCCAAATATTTCTCCAGGATTATTAATAATGGTTTGTTTTAAAATTGAAAGAACTTCTTCATCTTTTAGATTTAAACCTTCTATTGTCTTTGCAACATTCTGAACAGTTTCCTCAACATGAATCGTTCTACTTTGAATTTCAGATTTGAGAAACTTTCCGGTCAAAACCATTTCAAAAATACCTTCTTTGATGAGCTGATCTTTGAAATAACTTTGTATCCAACCGAATAGAGCCAAATAGATACATATTAAACCTACTGAAACTGACAGTATTAATTTACTTCTTAAACTCAAACGATATATTTTTTAATGCTCAAGCAATTTTTATCATTGACGATTTCATAGTGGATTTCGTCCATCAGCTTTTTAACGATATCAATACCCCAACCTCCTAAGCTGATTTCAACCTTATCAATTTTGTTTAAAGGGTTGAATAAAGGACAATTATCACTAAAGGTTAAAGCAATAAATGAAGTTTCTAAATCTATTTTAATGTTTATTTTTATAGTTTTTTGTGTAGAGTTATGACGGAATATATTGGAAACGATTTCATCAAATGATACATAAATATGTTGTTGTATTGTGGGGTGAATATGGAATTCAACTAGCCAATTCTCTAATTGATTTAAAGAATTTTCCCATTGAGAACGAGATGATATAATAAGTGTTCTCATGAAATCCTATTATTGGATATTGAAAAAAGATTGAAATCCTGTAATTTCTAAAACTTGAGCAACGCTTTCATTTAAGTGGATTAAATGGACTTCTGTATTTCCTTGCTTTGCTTTCTGAGCCGCTTTGATGAGAACTCTCAATCCTGCACTAGAAATATAAGTAACCTCTTTAAAGTCTATTGTGATTAAGATTTTATCTTGAAGAAGTAATGGTTGTAATACTCCTTCTAATTCGGGACTCGTTAAAGTATCAATTCTTCCATGAGGCTTTAAAAGGTTTCTTTCGTCTATAACAGTGTGCGTGATTTTCATAATGGATTACTTATTATAACATTGAAAATACAATAATATTTAGAAGTGAAGAGTATTCTAAAAGTTTATTTTATCTTAATTTATATATGTCCTGAAGGTTTTGCTCCTCCTTCAATTATGATATTCATTTAGTAGCCCATCTTAATGAATGCTTAAGAAGTTGATGATAATATAGTTGTGTGAATGATGTTGTGCTTATAAATCAATAATCTTTAAATTTTTTTATCCATTTTAAAGCAGCATCACTCGTAGATGAATTTGATTTCTTACTAGACAATTCAGGTATAGCAGGACCTCTAGAAGTCAAATGATATTGATCGCAAATTTGACATTTGTAATAATTAATAGGTCCTCCTACAGCTTTTGAATGCAATTCTAAAAGAGCTGTAACGGCAAAACTAGAAGAAGAATATCCTATTTTTTTAGTAGAACAGTCTCTCATTTTTTTAGGAATCAAAATTAATTAATAATATTTGGCTTAGTTTTAGCAAAAATGTATTCTAAGATGCGTAAATATAGATTTTTAATATTGTTATTTTTGGTAAGTATAGTAAAAGTACAAGCTTTAGATAATAAAACTTTGCTCAATGAAGTCGATCAAATGATGGCTTCAGGAAAGATTTTAGATGCATACAAAACACTAGAGAAAGCTGATCCTCAAAATAATGATTTAGAGATCTTCTTGGTCAAGTTGAATTTAGCATTGAACTTTCATGTTGTACAATTACAATTTGAAAATTTTGGTTTTACTAATATTTCACTCGATCAATCTTTAGATCAACTCAGAAAGAAAGCAGGTAAATATGACTTGTATGCTTTGAAAGCCAATGATTTAATAGACTCTTTTATAAAATTTCGACCACAGGAGTCTATTTTATATAAAGTGAAATCTGACTTTTTATATGAAATTTACTTAAGTCCTGAAATCAAAACTAGTATTCCAAGAGATACTTTATTAAATGAATTAGAATTGGCTTCTAGGAAAGCCATAGAATTGAAGAGTGCTGATTATGAAACATTTTTTGTTTTAGGTTTTTTATTAATAGGTCAAAGCAAATTTGATGAAGCACAAAGAATTTTAAAATCATCTGTTCTCCAAAATTCACATTATCCGCCTTCTTATTACAATTTAGCTTATGCTGAGTACATGTTGACTAATTATGATAAGGCTATTGCTGATGCTAAAGTTGCTTACAATTTATATACAGATCAAACACAGAAAATTGATCCCTTAAGATTGATCAGTTATGCGTTTGACGTTCAGAGTAAAACTGATAGTGCTATTTTCTATCTCAATAAAGCATTGGAAATATCACCTAAAAATCCTGAAGTTTTATTAGATCAATTATACATTTCCATTCGGGAGAATTTAACCAATCAAGAAAAATTGGTCATGGAAATTATTTTACTCGATCCTGAAAGCCCTGAAGTCTATAATTCTATCATTCAAGCGTATCAATCCAAAGGAAAGAACTATGAACCTGTCTTGAAGATATTAAAGGATTTAGAAAAGGTATATCCGCAGAATAATAAAATCTTGGGAAATCTACACTTTTACCAAGGACAATTACTTTATGATTCTAATCTTGTTGTATCTAAAAAGCATTTTCAACAAGCTCAAAATTATTTCTCTAAGACATTACCCGAAGACCACGAAGTTTTTAATGTGATCAATATGTATTTGAGTACAAAATAAAAAATCTCCTCTTTTAAAAGGAGATTTGAATTTCATTCTATCAATAAATAATTTTAACAATAGGATAGAAGCCTAAAGGTATTAGCAACAACTAGGTCCGCAACAAGCTGCTGGTTTTTCAGCATAAACGGTGATACTATAAATAGAAGTTTTATTAGAATTATACTCTCTAATTTCTTCCATATTCAAATAGTTGACTAAAATATCTGTTGGAACGATAATAGGCTTTTCTTTTTGAAGTGTGATATTTGTAAAACCTGCATCTTTGATGATTTGTAAATAATCTTCTTTTAGAATTGCACTTGCAACACAACCAGCATACATTTCTGCAGCATTTTTAATTTTGTCAGGTAAATCACCAGTCAGTACAATATCTGATATACTAAAATGTCCGCCTTCTTTCAATATTCGATATACTTCACCAAAAGCTTTCGGTTTATCTGGAACTAGGTTCATCACACAGTTACTCACCACTACATCAGCAACATTAGCGGTAATTGGAATTTTTTCTATATCACCTTGTCTAAATTCTACATTATTGAAGCGACGTTTTTCAGCATTGTTTCGTGCTTTTTCAATCATAGCTTCTGTAAAGTCAATTCCGATTACTTTTCCAGAGTCACCAGTTTCGTGTCTTGCAACAAAGCAATCATTTCCAGCTCCACTACCCAAATCCACTACAGTATCTCCAGCTTTAATTTTAGCAAATTCTGTTGGTAATCCACATCCTAATTTTAAATCTGCATCAGGATGATATCCTTCTAAATGATCGTATTCATCACTCATGATATTGTAAACTTCAGTACTGCATCCTCCACTTCCACAGCAAGAACTGGCGTTAGTTTCTTGGTCTTGTAAAGCAATTTCAGTATACTTTTGTTTGACCATTTCTTTAATCTCTTCGTTATTATTCATCGTATTATATTTAGTAATTAACAGCAAGAATTTCTTTTGATGACTTTCTTAGAAATGTGCTGAATAAAATTGTTGAATTTTTCTAGTGTTTCTTCGTTGACGCAATAGCAAATAGCGTTCCCCTCAATACTTCCTTGAATAAGCCCTGCGTTTTTTAACTCCTTCAAATGTTGAGAAACAGTAGCTTGAGCAAGTGGTAATTCATTGACAATATCTCCACAAATACATGTTTCTACACTTATCAAATATTCTATTATTGCGACCCGAGCAGGGTGTCCCAATGCTTTTGCAATTCTTGCTATATCTATTTGATTTTCTGTATAACTTTTAACTGTTGTCTCCACGATTCTCTCATTTTAAACTATATTGTAAAATTACGATAAAGATTTTCATTATCTATGAATAGAAAATTTATTTTATAGTTTTTTATGAAAGTCCTACAAGAAATCTAAGCAGTATGTAGATTTTACTATAAATAATAAACAGCTTACACACTAGGGCATAAGCTGTTGAAGTTTTATATGCTCATTTTATTCGGAGCAATTATAAGTTTATTCGTAACTATTTATTTTCAGATTCTTTTTCTTTAGAATCAGTTGATTCATTACCTTCTGCACCTTTCAAATAAGAAGGTAAATTCAGTCCTGCCATATTAAATAAGTCATTCAATGGAGGAACTGTCTTCATCATTCCCGAAACGAAATTCGCTGTAGAGCCATTTCCGTTTTCATTATTTCCAGAATCCCAAACCGTGATTTTATCAATTTTTATATTTTTAACGGCTTCAACTTGAGTTTTAACTAATTCAGGAAGCTTCTCTAAAAGCAATAATTGGAAAGCTTTTGTAGGGTCTCCGCCGGCAGCAGCAACCACTTCTTTGTAACCTTCAGCTTGTTTGGTTAAGATTTCAAAGAGACCTTTAGCTTCTGCTTCCATTTTGGCAAAAATTGCATCAGCTTCACCTTTTGCATTTTCCCTGATGGTTTCTGCTTCTGCTTGAGCTTCGATGATAGCTCTTTGTTTTGCTATTTCTGCAGGAATTACAATATTCGCTATTTGAGTAGAGCGCTCTCTTTCGGAACGAGCTAACTCTGCTTTTTGCTCCGCTACATAAGACTCTTCTAGAGCTCTAGCTTGTTGAACCTTTTCGGCTGTGATTGCAATACGTAAAGATTCTGCTTCTTTCTCTCTTCTTAAAGCTTCCGAATTTGCAATGGCAATCTTCGCTTCGTTTTCTCCTTTGATCGCAATCGCATTCGCTTCAGATGTTTTAACTCTTGTATCTCTCGCAGCTTCAGCTTTTCCAATAGCTTCGTCTTTAGAAGCAGATGCAATACTGATTTCTCTATCTTTTTGTGTGATAGCTATTTTAACGTCTCTATCTCTGTGCGTTTCTGCGATTTGAGTATCTTTTTCTCTATCCGCTAATGCCTTTCCTGTTTCACCGATTTTCTCTTGTTCGGCAACACTTATTTTTGCTTCGTTGATAGCTTTTGCTGCGGCTTCTTTACCTAATGCTTCTATATAACCTGATTCATCCTTGATATCCGTAACGTTTACGTTGATCAATTTTAAACCGATTTTTTTCAGCTCACTATCTACGTTTTTTGAAATATTATCTAAAAATTTATCTCTATCAGAGTTGATTTCTTCTATCGTCATCGTAGCAATCACCAAACGTAACTGTCCGAATAAAATATCTTTTGCTAATTCTTGAATTTGCTCATAAGACAATTCTAACAATCTTTCTGCAGCAGTATTCATACTGTCCGTTTCTGTAGAGATTGCAATAGTAAATCTACATGGAACGTCCACACGAATATTTTGACGGCTCAATGCATTGGTGAGATTAGCTTCAATAGATAAAGGTTTTAAATCTAGAAATGCAAAATCTTGAATAACGGGCCAAATGAATGCTCCACCTCCATGAACACACTTCGCAGATGTCCCTCCAGTTTTACCGTAAATCACTAATATTTTGTCAGAAGGGCATCTTTTATACCGAGATACCAAAGCAGTTATCGTCACAAAAATCACGAGAGCTGCTACTACAATGAGGATAATGGGTGTCATGTTTTATTATTAAATTGGTTCTACTATTAAGATATTATCGTTTTCAATTCTTACCACTTTTACTATTGAGTTGGAGATGATTTTATCACCTTCAGTCATCGCATCCAGTTCATGAAATGCGCCATTGATGCTAATCATAATTTTTCCTTTACCTGATTTATTTGCAGGAATGGTAAGATAAACTTCGGCTGTTTTATTTAAAGTGTTGGTTATTTTGAAAGAATTGTCTTCTGCCAATCTTTGGACTTGTCTGATGATGATAAAAAATAAATAAATGAAGAAAATCCCTACACCAAGTGCTAGAGCAAATAGCAAAAATGGGTTGGGAATAAGGGAGTAGAATGAAATTCCTGTCCAGCTAAATCCTAATAAGAAATTAATTAAATTTCGAAAAGAGAACAATTGGAAAGGAGCATCTGCGCCATCAAAGTCTCCGTCAAAGTCAGCATCAATACCATCTGTAGCGTCTGCTCCAAAAAATGTCAGAATAGTCTGAAAAATAAAAATAAGACTCGATGGAAGTGCTACATACCAAAAAGTCTTTAAGAGTGGATCTAGGTTGTCTAACAATTCCATCATCTTCAAAGTTAAGCGTTTTATTAATATCTCTACTAAAGGTTTTGCACTTTGTTGAAGAGGTTTTTAACATTTAAGAAGAGAGAAGGAGATGGATGTTTTTTTTGAATAAAGAATTGAAAACGAAAAGATTACTTTAACATTTATAAACTGATAGCTTGCAATCCTGCTTGTGCAATACGATTATCTTCGCTTCCATGCGCACCGCCTACGCCAATACCACCAACTACTTTATCATGAATGAAAATAGGAAAGCCACCATCTAAAATTAGAATATTCTTATCTAGATACCGAACGTCTTCGGGAATTTTTCCTTCTTTAATACCTTGAGCTATTTCAGAAGTCGACCGTTTTTGGGAGGCAGCAGTAAAGGCTTTTTTATAACTTGCTCGAATCGTGTGAACTCCTGCATTGTGATGTCGCAAAACGGCAAGTGTCTGTCCCGATTTGTCCACCACCGTTACAGTGACCATCAAACCATCATTATCAGCTTGGTCAAAAGCGCTTTGTGCTATTTTATGTGCAATAGCTGAAGTAAGTATAGGTTCTTGTTGGATGATATCTTTATTGGAATTCATATTTTAGAAGAATTATTTTTTAATACTAAAACCAAGATTTTCTGCAGCCATTTTAGCTACATTGTGATCTGTCGCACCACCGCCAGCACCAGATACACCTATGCTTCCAACAAGTACGCCATCCTTCCAAATAGGAACGCCACCGCCCAATAGTAAAAGTTCGGGTAGTGTGTTTAAGTTCTGAGCAGAAGAATCAGCAGCAGCTTTTTGCATTAATTCAAAACTCGGTGTTTTGGTGGAAAGTGCAGTATAAGCTTTTCTTCTAGAAGCTTCTGTATTATGAGGTCCTACCTGATCACCTTTAAGTAATAAAAGTGTTACTCCGGATGAATTGAGTACGGCAACGGATACATTTTTCTCTAATTTCTGTGCTTCAATTTTGGCTTGTTCTGCCAATTTTAAAGCGCCCATTTGATTTAGATCGAAAGATTGTTCTACATATTGCGCAGAAACTGAATTAATCATAAGTAAAAAAAATGTACTACATATTATTTTCAAACCTTTATACATCTGATTGGTTTTTAAACGATTTCTAATTATCTAAATTGATAAGTATCGGAAGGAGAAACGGGTTTTTAAGTACAAATGTTCAGTTGGTAATAAGATGAAATTTTAAAAAGTCTTCCTCAATTTACATTCACTACTACTTTTCCTCTAGCTTTTCTAGTCTCTGTTTTTAGAAGCGCTTCTAAAGCTTGGTCGAAAGGAAATTCTTTTTCAATCACTATATTAATCTCTCCAATAGAAATGGAGTTGACCAATTCTTTTAATTCTGTTGTAGTAAATAATTCATGTCCCATTTGACGGATATCTATTCCACGCTGCGATGATATAGAAGAATTATAGCCTGAAACAGTAATTAGTAGACCACCATCTTTTACCACTTGAATGCTCTTTATTTCAGTATCCGGCTGTATAGCTAGTACTTTATCAACTCCGCCATCTGACCAGTTTTTTACTTTATTTATCCAATCAGGGTCGCTATAGTCTACAGTTTGATCAGCACCTAAGGTTTTCATATAATCTTGATTTTTTGCTGAAGCAGAAGCTGAAATACGTACACCTTTAGCGTGAGCTAATTGAATCACCAATGTCCCTATAGCACCCGATGCTCCCGCAATAAAAAGACTTTCACCTTCTTTTATGTCTAATTCCCGCATGCATTCTAATGCAGTTTTTCCTGCTATTGGAACAGTTGCACCTTGCGCGAAAGTCAAATTTGCTGGTAATGAAATCAATACATCTTGATTCGCTACAGCATATTCTGCCCAACTGCCACCATTGGCTTGCATGACAGTAGTAAATATAACTCGGTCGTCAACTTTAAAATTTGTGAATTCACTACCTATTTCTTGAATTACTCCAGTTCCTTCCAAACCAATTACATATGGAAATTTTGCGTCAGAGGGAATAAAATATCTATCGTGAATACCTACACCAAATGCTTCTACTTTGATTAGAACTTCGTTGGACTGATATTTAGGAATCGGAACATCTTCCATGCTCACTTCTTGATCGACTGAATCTATTCTTACAAATGCTTTCATTAGAGCTGCTTTATGTGAAATGTTTAAACTTTAACAATCATTTTCCCACTATTCTTGCCTTCAAATAAATCTAAAAATGCTTGTGGAATATTTTCAAAGCCATCGACTATAGTTTCAGTATAATGTAATTTCTCCTCTTTCAACCATTCGGATAATTGTTGAATTCCTTGTTTGTTTTTCTCTGCAAAATCAGAAACAACAAAACCTTGCATCAAAGCGCTTTTCTTAATTAGGAAAGATTGCACGCTAATACTTCTAGGAAGTTTGGTATTATTATAAACCGAGATCGCTCCACAAACAACTATTCTTGAGAATTTATTGATATTGAACAATACAGCATCAGAAATCTCACCACCTACGTTGTCAAAGTAAATATCTACACCATTTGGACAAGCTTCAGCAATAGCTTTGCTCATGTTTTCCGTGGTTTTATAATTGATTCCTTCATCAAAACCAAATTTAGATTTCAGCATTTCAACTTTTTCATCAGTTCCTGCAATTCCAACTACGCGCAAACCTAAAATTTTACCAATTTGACCGACTGTACTTCCAACAGCACCTGCCGCTCCAGATACAATTAGAGTTTCACCTTTTTTAGGTTTTCCAATTTCCATCAAACCAAAATATGCGGTCAATCCCGTCAAGCCCAAAATGCTGAGATATGCAGAAGCATTATTGGAATCCACTTTCATCAGTCCTTTGGATTTAGCAACTTGAGTTTCTTTCCAAGCTAACATTCCAGAAACCATATCGCCTTCTTTAAAATGTGAATCTTTTGATTGGATCACTTCTGCAATAACACCGGAGGATATAGGATGGTCGATTTTGAATGGTGGGATATAAGAAGGTGCGTCAGTCATTCGACCTCTTAAGTAAGGATCTACAGAAACATACTTGGTTTTTACTAAAACTTCTCCGTCTTTTAGCTCTGGAATTTCAGATGTAGTCAGTTCAAAATCTGTCAATTCAGGTTTTCCTTGAGGTCTGCTTTTTAAATTAATCGTTTTGGTTGTGCTCATGATGTTTATTTTGTTATGGTTTATATTCTTTGAAATTCTGTTGAGTTTGTTGCAGATATTTTTCAATCATCTACAACTTTAATTATCAGAAAATTTACGATTTATTGTATTGGAATATATACAAAATATAGGACTAAAGCTGTTAGACAAGAGGACTCTTTAAGATGAAGTGAGTCTGACTTAAAGATTTTTAACGTTGATGGAAAGGTTATAATAAAAAACTCCTTTCGTTTCTGAAAGGAGCTCAAAGTAATTCTTAAATCTTACTAGTTATGATCGCTATCTTATTGATTTATTTGTAGCTGATATTTGTATTGATATTTCTTGTGTTTCAATCTATATGGTTTTTCTACTCTAGGGAACCAACTGTCATCACCTCCGAGTCCCATTTGACTTAGGTCAATATGCAAAGTGATTACATCGCTTTTTTCAAGCGGCGAACCATCTCTAGCTTTATAAAGATTAGCTTCACTATACGAACTCGCATTAATATTCAAAGCTTCATCTTGAGCAATAATCATTAAAGACAATCCATCTTCTGAGTTCAATTTACACCATCTTACATCTGTTTTGTTTCCACTTTCTTGTGGTACGATATAAGGAAAATATTGGTCTTCTATTTTACCATTATAGGTTCCAATTTGAGCAGACATTTTTCTGTCAGGATAGCTTTCTTGTGGGCCGCGTCCATACCATTCCATCTCAGTGAAATTATTAGGTAAAGTTGTTTCTACTCCAATTCTACCAAATGAGGATGGGTCACCATTAAAGAAATTTTTTCTCATGAGTGCTCGCTCAATTTTCCCACCTAAACCTCTATAAATTTTAGGAACTTTATTCATAACAAATGTATGATTCACTTGGATTTTATTGTCAGCAAGCAATTCATATTCAGTTGATAGCTGTAATTTAAATCCTTTTAAACCTGTCCATGTACTTTTAGAAACTACCTTATTACTGTCTAATTTTAATAAGCGCGAATCTGAAAGTTGAAGATTATCTAAACCATAAGCTTCCCAAGATTTTATATAAGCAGCTTTTCGATATACACCATTATCATTTTCTACAGGCATACGACTTAAGCGAGGCTTAAAAGGAGAGGAGAGTAGTTCTTTGTTTTGATATTTTATGGAAGATATTCCACCATCTTTTGAGGTGACTGTATAAGAAGTTTCACCATTTTGCAATGTTACCGCTTCTTCATTCCCAGAATTAAAATCTTGTGTAGGAGTCTCTATCTTTCCTGCATTTACAGGCGCGATATCTGAGAAGTTAGATTGTATAGCAAATTGTTCCTTAGCAACAATATGTCCTTTTTTTGCCCAAGTTTCATCTTCACTAAGACTTGCTTCCACATTCAAAAAGTATTCTTTTCCTTCTGATATTTTTAATAAAGGAAGTTGAAGAATGATAGAATCTTGAGGAGCAGTATTTAATTCGTTAAAAACTCCTTCTTGTATTTTAATACCATTTTCTAATAAGGTCCAATTGAATTCAAATTTCGATAATGACGTGAAATAATATTCATTATTTACTGTAAATGAAAGCTTTTCGGCATTCCAATTATTAAAAGTGATATGCTGTTGAATATAAGCAGCTTCATGCATTTCAGGCTGAGGTGTTCTATCCGGTAATAATAAACCATCTCCCGTATCAGCATTGTCGGAAGTATTGCGATACATGATATAACGACTTCCATCAGCACGATAATTATAAAGTCCTTGGTCTATCCAATCCCAAATATAACCACCCATAAAGCGATCGCTACTTTTAAATACTTCCCAATAACGGTCAATACCACCAAGGCTATTTCCCATGGCATGGGAGTATTCACAAAGAATAATCGGTCTTTTCTTGTCTCGCTTTTCGTATCTTTTAGTTTGCTCGGGACTGCTATACATATTGGATACAAAATCGTAACCTGATATAGCTGCTCTATTAAAAATCATTGATCGAATAAGCTTGCTTGTAGTGTAATCAGAATAATGTACGAAGCGAGTAGTGTCCAACTTCTTCATAGCATCATATAATTTCACGAATTGTTTGCCATTTCCAGATTCATTTCCCATACTCCAAATGATGATAGAAGGGTGGTTTTTAAGAAAATGTACCATATTCAAGCCTCTTTCCAAATATGACTGATGCCATGCTTTTCGTTTCATAGGATTTCCAAAGAGTCCCCATTTGTAACCATGCGTTTCAATATTGGCTTCTGACATTACATAGAGACCATACTCATCGCAGAGATGGTAGAATAGTTGATCGCTAGGATAATGAGAAGTTCTTACAGCATTGAAATTATTTTGTTTCATTAATAAAATATCCTGTAATAAATTTTCTCTATCTACCACACGACCTGTTTCTGGATGAAAATCATGACGATTGACGCCCATCATTTTCACGGCTTGTCCATTGAGGTAAAAAACTCCATCTTTTATGCTAGTTTCTCTAAAACCGATTCTATTTTGAACATGTTCTAATATTTGTTCTCCACTTTTTAATGTACTGACTAAAGTATAGAGATATGGATTTTCAGCATTCCATAAAATAGGATTTTCTATAATTATTTTATGAGCTTCATCTTTTGAAAAAGGTGTTTTTGAAGTCAACTCTTCTATTTTTTGACCTGAATTATCGAATAAAACGTGTTGAATAGAAAGTGACGAATTATTTTTTGAATTTCCTTTCAAAACAGTTTCAATAGACAATGTCCCTGTTTTATAATTGTCAGAAAGATGCGTTTGTATCGTTAAGTCATAAATTTCTGTTGATGGCTTGGAGTATAGAAATACATCTCTAAAAATTCCACTCAATCTCCAATAATCCTGATCTTCTAAATAACTTCCATCTGACCATTTGATCACTTCTACGGTTAAATCATTCTCCCCTTTACGCAGGTATGAACTGATATCAAATTCTGCAGGCAACATCCCATCTTCATGATAACCTACATTTTGACCATTGACAAAAACGTAACAAGCCGATTGTACTCCAGCTAAATGCAGATAAGTAGTTCTATTGTTCCAAAGTTCAGGAATCTCAAATTTTCTGTGATATACGCCTACAGCATTGGTGTCAGCCAAGATATAAGGCTGTTTTTTAGGAAAAGGATATTTGACATTTGTAAAAATAGGTTCGTCTATCGGCCAATTGTTTTTCAATCCTTCTACTTGCCAATTTGATGGAACAGGTATTTCGTATGGATATAATTCTAAGTTTTCTGTTGAGCTATTAAAGTTTGCAGGAACAAGATTAGGATGTGCAAACCATGCAAATTTCCATGTACCATTCAATAGTAAATAATAAGGGGATAGATTGTATTGTGTAATATCTTCTGGAAGATGACTTGTACGAGAAAGCAATAAGCTGTGAGGTTCAGTGGTATTGATTTGATTGATTTGAGGATTCTCAAATTCTAAATTTGCAGATTTTTTTTGACTCCATAATACGTTGACATTACTGATCAATAAAGTAAAAAGTAAAAATTTGAATTTAAACGGCATATGCTGACTAGATAATTAAAGAATAGGACAAAAGTGTCAAGATTTTTCTGTACTTGTATGTGAATGCTTATAAACTGGACTGATTTTGACTAAAATCAATTAATAATTAATCCTTATTTGTTGAGTTTTATCAATCTATATATTGCTAATAAAAAGCTAATTAGAATCTTGCAATCAAATATTAATAAACATAAAACCTCTTCAGCAGTATAATTGTAGAAGAGGTAGATAAGATAAGTTATGAAACTAGCTTTTTATATGTTATTACCAAAAATAGGTGTACAAGAAAGTCAATATTGCTACAACAATAATACTTCCAATTGCAAATGGCACACTCGTTTTAAAGAGTGCAGGGTTGATTTTAATTATACTGTTTTCCGAATCGGTTTTTGCAGCTTTTGAACTCAAGGAAATCACAATCATTCCAACAATACAAAAAATGAAGACAATTGCCATTCTATCTAAAAACGGTATTTCATAAACACCTTCTGTATTAGGTGCTGAAAATCCAATTCCTGCTAAAAATTGAAGATTCATCATAAGTGGAAGAAACTTTAAAATTACAGAAAGTAAAAATCCTCCTACAGTTGCAAATAGAGCTGCCATAGAGTTGGTTCTACGCCAAAATAATCCTAAGAAAAACATAGCGAATATTCCAGGAGATAGAAAACCTGTATATTCTTGTATCGTCTGGAAACCACCTTTTTTATCAATTCCTAAATGCGGTGCAATAGCAATGGCAATAACAACAGATAGGACAGTAGTGATTTTACCAATTCTGATGATCTTTTCATTGTCTGCTGATGGAGAAATGTATTTTTTATAAATGTCCAAAGAGAAAATGGTCGCAATACTATTCGCTTTCCCTGCTAATGATGCAACAATAGCAGCTGTCAAAGATGCAAAAGCAAGTCCTTTTAATCCTGCGGGCAAAAGATTCAATAGGACAGGATATGCTCTGTCAGGATTAATAGATCCATCTGCCAACATCTCAGTTTGGAATAATCCCTCTGAATGTAAGACATAGGCAGCAATACCCGGCAGGACCACAATAATTGGCATCAATAATTTAAGGTAAGAAGCAAATAATAGTCCAGAACGAGCGGTATTCAAATCTGCTCCTAAAGCTCTTTGAGTAATATATTGGTTGCAACCAAAGTAATTAAGATTGGCAATCCACAATCCACCTAAGAGTACGGAAAGACCTGGTAAATCCAAATAATTAGAATTGTCTTTCTCTAAAATCATGTGAAAATGTTCAGGTGCTCTGAGCATCACTTGTTGAAATCCTGCAAATGCACCATCAAAACCTGTATGTTGAGCGACTAAATCTAAAGCTAAATACGTTGTTACCAAACCTCCAGCAATTAAGAAAAACACTTGAATAATGTCTGTATAACCAATGACTTTCATGCCACCCAACGTAATAATTATAGCAAAAGCTCCTAAAGCTATCATTGATATAGTAGGATTAAGACCTGAAATGCTATTAATCGCAAGCGCTCCTAAGTATAATATGGCTGTAAGGTTCACCACTATATAAAGTGCCAACTAGAAAATCGCCATGACTAAAGCCACCTTCTCATTATAGCGTTTAGATAAAAATTGTGGCATGGTAAATATCTTATTCTCCAAATAAATAGGCATGAAGAAGATAGCCACCAATATTAATGTTGCTGCAGCCATCCACTCATAACTCGCTATAGCAAGCCCCATTTTAAAACCACTTCCACTCATACCGATAAACTGTTCGGCAGAAATATTGGATGCAATGATTGAAGCTCCAATTGCCCACCATGTCAAAGATCCTTCTGCAAGGAAAAAGTCATTAGTGTCTGCAGTAGATTTCTTCTTCTTTTGATAGATCCAAATACCATAGGTGGCAACGATTAGAAAATAAAATAGAAAAACGATGAAGTCTAATGGGCTCATTTTTATTTTAATTTGCCATGAAGATAATTGTTTGTCTCAATGGTTTTAACAATTGTTAAGCAATCGATTTGAGCTTTTGATTTATTGATATATATCAAAGTGGTTGGAGGTGGTGAGTTCTTCTTTTTCTCCCGCAGATATCGCTGATTTACGCAGAAAGCAGTGATCTGCAATATACTGTACGACTGTCATCCTGAAAGTAGCGTTAGCGTAGTGAAGGATCTCAAAATTATATTGTTCTTAAGAGTTTCTTCCTGCGTCAGAATGACAGTTATGTTAATGTATGGTTCTCTTTTAACTCCCGCTGATTTACGCAGAAAACATTCGTCTCCTGTTTTATGTAGTTATGTTATTTACCATTGTCATCCTGAAAGTAGCGATAGTGGAATGCGGTCACTGAGCCTGTCGAAGTGAAGGATCTCAGAATTATATTGTTCTTAAGAGTTTCTTCCTGCGTCAGAATGACAGTTATGTTAATGTAGGGTTCTCTTTTAACTCCCGCAGATTACGCGGATTGACGCTGAAAAACGATCTGCTGACCAATATCTTAATATTTCAAAGTTTTATTACTTGTTGAATTCAGCGGATTTTTGAAGAGATTTATTTTATTGGAATGATTTTACTGTGATTTGCCTTTTGTATATTAATTTGTTAAAGCTAGATAGATTTAGCTTTTAAAACTTCGGTAAGTGTAACAGTAAACGGTTTTGCAGAATTTCTGTGACTTTCAAATTTTGATAAATTTCTTATATCAATTGACACGTTTTGAAAATTATCAGAAACCTCTCTTTCAATTTCATATACTAAATACAATGTTTTTTAAATTTTTATTCCAAATCTTTTTAATTTTAAGATAGATTCATATGCTTTTATTAAGGATTGTTCCTTAATTGGTTCATTCTTTGTTATCGTGGAATGAATTGATTTTACATTTCCTAATTCAGGAATTGTAAAAATATTGGTATGGATGGCTAAATCAATTATTTTTTTCCAGTTGTCTTTTGTAAGAAGTTTCAATCTATCAAACATGACTTTGATTTCAATAGATTCTTTATCTTCTAATTTAGATAATGCTTTAATTTGATTTAATAATGAGGGTTTTTCTGATAAATAAATAATTACTTTTCTACCAACAGTAATATCTCTAGGGAGAAGGTTTTTAGATTTTTGTAAACTTTTCAAAACTGCTTCTACTGATTCTCTATTTAAACTTTCGTATGAATTATCTTTAAGATAAATAAATAATCCATCCCAAAATTTTAATCCAAATTTGTAAATTTCACTAATTATGAAAAGTCTATTTTCGACACTGTTGGTATCAATTTCTTTTTCCTTTTCACGTATATCTTTCTCTTCAGAGGAAATTAAATAATCGGAAACTATTTCTTGCAGATTTTCCTTATAGTTAGATTCTTTGAGTTTATTCCAAGAGGATTCACGCTTTGCATATTCAGAAATTAAGCTGTTGTTTGCTTCTTCTAACAAATGCTCGTATACATAAATCAAAAGTTTTTTTAATTGAAATGTCAAAACATCATCAATTTTTTGATTCTCATAGATTTTCCATAAATCAAGGCGATTGTCAGTTAAATAGTGAAAATATGAAACAGTATAGGAGACTGTAAATGATTTTAAGTTGGTATCACCAATTGCATTTACATTTTTGCGGCCAAATAACTTATCGATAGTTTTAAATATAATTGCATTAGCTATTAATTTTTTATATAAATTTTCACCTGGCATTTTGCTTTTGCTAACTAAAATATTTATTTTTTTAGTGAAATGAATGAAGTTTTTCTGAGAACCTTGTGAAACGAAATAGGGCTCTAATTCCCAAAGATTAATATATTTTGCAACATCAGATTTGACAAATTTGAGTTGTGATGGATTTTGTTCTTTAAATTTCTTTTGTTGACTTGGCGTTTGTTTATTTAACGTTTCTCGATACTGTCCATTTGCTCTTTCAAAAAACCAAAGAAGCGATTGATTTTTATTTTCTGGATTAACTACATATTTCTTTCTAGATAAATTCTCTATTTGTACAAAATACGGATTGTTGGATGATAAATCCAATTCAGATACTTTATTTTGACTATTGGCATAGCGTGAAATATTAGGAACCTCAATGTTTTTTTGTTCCTTGTCTTTAATGACAGTAAGTTTCATCTGAACAAAAATTTTGCTCAAATCTGCTTCTTTGTATTTCTTTTGAGTATGATAAAGCGAAGCTGTCGTTTGTCCACCATTTACAATTTGAAAATCATTCAACTTAGTGATAACCAATTGTCCATTAACCGATTTTGTTTCTACGCTTTCGGCGGTTGCTGTAATTCCATTATTGTATGGCAAAAACATTTGTGGTTTGTTTCGAATAGTATCACGAATTCCTTTGTTGAATTTACCTGCTTGACCTAAAAATGCTCGAACGTTACTTTCCAACAATTCGTTTGAAAATTCTTTATACAAATTTGCTAAAACTTCACCTGGAACAATCGCCAAGTAGCAATCGTACATTTCGTCGATACTCGGAACCTGCAGACATTGCAAACCTTTTCCTTCAGCAGTAAATTTTTCAAATTCTATTTCTATCGGCTCGTGAATGCTATTTGATTCGTTGATTTTAAATAAGCGGGATACATCCCAAGTGTGCACAAAAACATCTATATCATTGATTTCTAACTTTTCTTTATCATGATTTGAAAAACCATTTATTAAAAAATAAACATTAATCCTATCAAAATCTTTTCCTTGTTTACCTATAATTTTTATTAATTCGTTAAGCTCCGTATGAGAATGGTCTATGTAATCTATATGTCTTTTAAGAGAGGTATTGATAAATCTTTTAATTTGATTCAACGATTTTGTGTATTCGTCTTTTGGAATATTGTATTCGTAACTGTCATTTCTAAAGAAAGTAATGAATAAATCTAAAGTCTCAAAATAGGTTTTATTATTTTCATCTTTAAATTGGTCTTTCAAACAATAACCGTTGATTTTCCAATCTATTCCACCATGATTGTTTGGATGAATGTAAGATAGGACTCTTGCACCTTCTGACTTTCCGATTGATTCAAAAACTTCGATACAGTATTCTGTAAATTTATCTTCAAAACTTGCTCCTTCTCCGTCTGAATATAGCAATGAAGCAACATCAGATTTTAGTTCTTCAATATAATTTTGTAATGCTTTTTCCATTAATTAAATTTTATGAATAAGTTGTTCCATATCTGTTGAAAAGCTTTCCACAGCAGATAGCTCTATAAAATATGAAGTATTATAAACGCCTAAAGGAAGCTGGCTTTTAATAATTTTAGGGAAATCATTTGTCACTAAATATTGATAAGTCTTTTTTAAAGAATACATCTTGTTATAGTGTTCTTTGTCGTTTTCAAAATATCCCAAAAGCATTAATCTTTCGTCGAAAAATTTGAGTTGACTAATATTTGCTGATAGTTTTTGTTGAATTTGGCTGATAAAAGAATTGAGCGTAAAACCATTTTCTTTGACATCTTCCACAGTGTACAAAACCAAAAACAATTCGTTCAGATTCTGAGTATCCAATTGACCTTCGTTGGTAATTTTTAGTTTTGGATATTTTGAAGAAGTAAGTTTTATTTCAATTCCTGTTGCCCCAAAAACAAAATCTTTGTCTTCAAAATCAGGTCCAGTCCAAGCATTTAATATGGTGCTGGAAGATTTTCTATTATCTAAAAGATGATTAATGAAAAGCAATTCGCCAATCAAACCTTTTTGTTGTTCGATGCTTAAACCGTTGAAATTGATTTTATCAAAAAGTTTTTTCCATTTCGAGATAACGTTCAGCGTTTTGATAATTGCTTCACTCTCTGTTACGCTTTCGACAATATCTTCAAGAATATTCTGGATAAATAATGAAAAAATATCTTTTAAATCATTGTCTAACAAATAAATATTTAGCTCGCAGAAATCATCGGTTTCAACGGGAAAAATCTCAACGCCTTTGAAACGATAATTTTTGAGCTCCGGAATCTCCACATTTTTTGAAACAGACATTATGTATAAATGCTGCCCAGTAATATGATTGGTCGCGGCGAAGCAATTGAGATGTGGAATATCTTCAATCCTTGTTTTTATAAATATGTTGCCAGTTGGTTTCTGCGTTTCCCAAATCGATTTGATATTAACCATAATTATTCGTTATCGTTATTTGGTGAATCATCATCTTCTTGTGGGTTTTCGTCAAAACCATCAAAAATTGTAGTCGTGTACGAAGTTTTTACTTCGTTTTCAATCTTTGGAAAGTGAAGACTGTAGCCGATTATCGGAATTCCGTTATTTACATTTGGCGTTCCTCTTTCGTCTAAAGCATAGATTAAAAGCAAACCTTTTTTCTCATCAGCTCTTCTCTCCTTTATACTGGCGTTTCCATTTTCAGATAAGTCTACTTGACGGTCAACAACATCATCAATTTGATTTTTTGTGATTTTGTACAATTCTGAATATTCTGTTTGATTTCTTACACTACAGACTAATTCTAATTCTTTACCATCTGTTGACAAACTATATTTTTGAACATTGTGCTCAGTTCTATTTTCAGGCTTTTTAATTACTCCTTCATCGTATAATAATGCCTTTTCACTTGTATTTGAAACAATACAAATATTCCATTCGCTTATATTATTTTTAAGCTTTTGATTCTTAATGTATTTTGAAATTACCAGATTGTTTATCGACGGAATATTGATTTTATAGTTTTCAATAAAATCTGTTAATACATCAATTTGAACATCTTTATACAATAGATATCTAATTTTTTTCCTTTTATTGATTATATTTTCATCTTTAGGAAACCCTAAGTTTTCAAATAAATTTTGAAGGTTTTTAAAGTTATTTTGAATTGATTTCTGGTCTTTTAACAGTAAATAAGTCTGCGGATTGGTTCCAGAAAAAGAAATTTCAATTTTATCTGAGTGATGCATTTTTGCCAAACTCGTAATCGTCATCAGTCCGTGATGATTTCTAACTTTTAATTTAAAATCTTTTGGTCGTTGGTGCGAAGCTGTCATTTCATCAAAATCATTTCGCATTTCTTCGGTTGCCATTGTGATGTGGTTAAACCACTCGAAAATCTGTTCCGTGGTGTATAGTCGGCATAAATCCACATAACCAGGACGATAACCAAACCAGCGACCCATTTGCATCAGCGAATCGTACATTTTTGTGGTACGCAAATAATAACTTACAGACAATCCTTCCAATGTAATTCCTCTTGACAATCTGCTTCCGCCGACTGCAATAACAGACAAGCCGTTTTCGTGTCGGTTATAATCAATTTCTTCAATATTGTGATATTCCAAATTGGTTGTAGAACGTGTTCCGTGAACTGAACGGACATCAATCTTTGAGACCGCTTTTTTCAATTCACCTTTTACTTCTTCCCAAGAATGTTGTTTGATTCGGATGTCTTTGTAATCTAAATTTTCTAAAACATTGTCTGTCGTAGGAACAAAATCTGTTTTATACAATTCTTTCAGTTCTTGTAAAATTCCAGCATCTTCACTTCTGATTGCATTGGCATATTCTTTCGTCTTTTCATTAACTAAAGAAGCAACTCTATCAATCCATTTTACCAATAAAGCAACGTGAATCAACATAGAATTATGTTTGTTTTCGTGACCTCTCAATCTCCGAATTGCACAAGTAAGAATGAAAGATTGGATTGCTTTTTCCAAACTTTTCGGAAGATATTCTGGTAAATCTTCTTTGTTGTATTTGTTTATTGTTCTGAAAAATGGTGGGTCAAAATCATCAATAACTCTAAAAATATCCAAAGGTTCTTTTTCCTCTCCATCAGGATTTTCTAAACCGAATATTTTTGCTGCACCAATGTAATTTGTTGGGGCTTTTATATTGATTATAAAATCTCTTGGAAATAAATCTTCCCCAATTTTGTATTCCTTGTTTTTTACGGTCGCTGTTAATTCCTCATTGTGTTCTTGCGAAATAAACAAATTTGCGTAAGGCGTTGCAGTGTAACCAATGAAAGTATTTTGATTGAATAAATTCAGTAATGTTCTTATTAATTTATTGATGGTTTTGATGTCTTCGATGCTTTTGCTTGCATTAACGGAGGCTGCATCGGCTTCATCATCAATTATTAAAACAGGAACACTAAATAATTTTGGCGAACCATCAACAATTTTTGTATTTACATCTTTAGAAAACCAATCAATAAGATTTTCAAGAATACTTTTATTTTTTTTAATAACAAAAACCACCGGATTTTTCCCGATTGGAATGTTTAAACTATTGGCAATAGATTGATTGAAGTCGCCTTTATCCTTACCGTTTTCTATGAATGATGATGTTAATGAATATATGTCCGTAGCCGCTTTATATTTTCCTACTCCTACAACTCTATTTTCTTTTTCTCTTATAAATGCAGAACTACTTCTTCCAACAAAGCCATCGTCTATTCTGTATTGGGTTTGTATTCGCAATGAACTTATTGTTCCTGCAATTACAATAATTACTTTATAACCAGCATCTGTTGCTTTATTAATTAAGCCAACGTAATTAGCGGTTTTTCCAGATTGAACGTGACCAACAACCATTCCTCGTCTGTCCCACGAACCAGCTTTTTGCGGATTAACGCATTTGTCAAGAATTTTATCCGTGAAATCGCCCAAATCATTTATAGGAAATGAAGGGTCATTTTTCTGCATTTCCAATTTGTATCTATTCCACAATTCAAATTCAATATTTGCTTTCTCTTCCTTCAGCCAAGGTGTTATTTCGTCTGATAAAATTGTAATTTCTCCTTTCCCAATACTAAAATCCGCTCGTAATATTTCAAATAATTCCTCTTCATTAAATATCTGTCCTTCGACGATATTCATTGCCTTAGTTTTCTTAATTATGTGTAATAATACATCGTCAGTAATTGCTCCTTGATGTAGCGATAATAAAGTATGAGATATAGCTCTAGCAGATTGTAATAAAGTACTCATTTTAAATACTCATTAATTAGTGGGAATAAATTAAAAGGTGTAGATGTCATAATTTGTTGTTTAGCTAATGATTTTGGAATTCCCTGATGAACATAAATTTTATATAATTCAACTGCTAATTTGATTAAATCATCATTTGGAGTTTCGGAATGCTTTTCTAATTCGTGAAAAGCAGGATCTTCATTTTGATTGCTCAATATCAATTCAATAGGAACGTTTTCTTCTAGAAGCTTGAGCGCTTTTGACATTAATTTGTTATTCTCAGTTAGCAGTGAATTTATTATTGGATGTTTTCTGTTGATTTTATATTTTTTAATTCCTTCTCGAGTAATTTCATCTTTCCATAATGGTTCAAATGTTGAATTTTTAATTTGTGAAGATGATTTTTGACCGCGCCAATTGTAAATTTTTGCAGATTTCATAATTGCTACTTTTGCAATCCTTGTTAGTTCTCTTCTAATTTCTATTGGTGGTGTAGCTGTAGATTTTTTAATATCAAGATTCCAATTAAAATCACTCGAATTTGAGAAGTTTACTGCTATTCTAGCAAGCTTTGAATAATCTCTTTTTTTCTCTAATCCCATCCAATCGCCAGAAACTAAAAGTCTGTCTCCACGATATACATAAAAACCCTGTTGTTGAAACCATCCAAGTGACCCGCCAGTTTTATCATAATTTTCTTTGCCAATTTCAGACATATGAGGCAAAATAAAGTAAGTAACTTCTACATTATCAAATTTTTCAGTCAATCCCATTTCTGGTTTGGGATCGAGATTTAATAAAAATGGGTTATATGCTTCTATTTCTTCATTCTGAAAGAAAATTTTGATTCTCTTACTTTCTATAAATTTGTGAAATACCAAACTTAAATGCTCTCTAACATTTTGCATTTCTTGGTAAAATGCATTTTTTACACTTTCATTGTTACTATCAGCATTGCCAACAATTCTATCTAGTTTTTCCCAAAGTACTAGAGTCCCAGATTTTAATTTATCTATTTCATTAAGTAAATTTGAATCTGATATATAATCTAAAAGTTGCCATTCTTGCTCTTTATTAATAAAATCTATATCCCAACATCTTTTAATTGTCGAATAATTAGCACGTTTTGATATACACGTTAATCTTTTGCATTGGGAAAAAGATGCTGTTTTTAACCCCATTCCAAAACGTCCCAAATCATTTTCAGATCGTTCATCTTCCGGATCTTTACTTCCCGGAGTCATTGCAATAACTAATTCCTCTTTATTCATTCCATCTCCGTTATCTTTTATTAATATAAAAGAATCCTGACCACTCCATTTGAAAGCGATGGTAATTTCATTAGAATTTGCTGAAATACTATTATCAATAATATCTGCAATTGCAGTCGATAGATTATATCCAAAACTTCTATAAGAATTGATAGTTGATCTTGGATTTGGCTTAGCTATTTCGGCTTTTTTATATTCCAGCATTAACGTTCTAAAATTTGGTTCATTATGATTGAGACGCCTTCTTCATAACTCATTATGTTGTCAAACTCCAATAAGCTTTGTGAATCATTATATACTCCATTTGGGTCATTCCATGATAACCATGCTATTAAATCTTCTCTAGCCCAATTTTTAAGTTCAGATTCAAGTTGATCTTCATTCATTGAGATCAATCTGTAGTTTGAGTGTTTTCTTTCAAAGTTTTCCATAGTAGATTTTTAATTTTAATTGCAATACCTTCAGCCATAAGAACAGGAACAGCATTTCCAATTTGTTTAAATGCACTTGTTCTACTTTTTTCGAAATAATAATCATCTGGGAAAGATTGAATTCTTGCAGCCTCTCTAACTGTTATTGATCTATTTTGTTTTAAATCTGGATGAATATAATAATGTCCATCAGCACAAATATGTGCTACGACTGTATGGGAAATACCTAAATGATTAACAACCTGAAACCTATTTGTAAATGATTTAGTATTACTATGTTTTATCAATCTTTCTGGTAATTCAGCATAGTTTAATCTTTTTTTATCATTTACCCATTTTTCGACAGCTATTCTGTAAATCTCTAAATCATTCTCATTGTTTTGCCTAGCAATATGTTGTGTTGTAAAATCGATACAATTCCTGATTTGAGATTTTTCTAAATAATTTGTTGTTGGGTTAGCATATTTAACTATTCCAAATGAACCCTCGCCACTTTTAATTATTGGTAAATCAGAAAATAAATCTTTCATTATTTCAAATTGTGGTTCTTTCTCTTCAAAATGAGGATATTTGTAGTTCAAGTTTCTCTTCCACCCAATTATGATTACTCGTTTTCGGTCTTGGAGGACCCCAAAATTTTTAGCATTTAAAACTTTTTTATCTAATTCATATCCTGCATCTTTTACTGCTTTAAAGATTTGCTCAAGATATCCTCCATTATTAGCTGATAAAATCCCAGGGACATTTTCAAAAACAAACATTTTGGGATTGTATCTCTTAAGAAACTCAACATAATATTTATATAGATAATTTCTTGGATCGTTAGTCATACCTTTAGGATCTCTTGCTCTGCCTGCAACAGAATATGCTTGACAAGGTGGTCCACCTATTACTAAGTCTACATTTTTTTTGTTAAGCTCTTTATCAATTCTTTCAAAGATATAAGGTAAAGTTTCGGCTGATATTTCAGAATTGATAACTGAATTAATTAAGTAATCAGGTATCTTCTTCCAGAAGTCTTCTCTCGAAATTTTACCGCTTAAATATTCATGGTATTCTTCAATTCTATTATTTTCTTTTAAATAGTGAAAAGCAGTTCTAGTTTTTAAAGTATCACAAGCATCTTTATTCATTTCAACGTGTGCAATTGGTATAAAACCCGCTCTCACAAAACCCTCAGAAAGTCCGCCTGCACCAGCAAACAAATCGATGAAATTATAATTCATTAAAATATATTTCTTTTCTTCAAATTTACTTTATATCAGTGCTATAACAAAATTTTGATTCTTTTACTTTTGTAGTATTTAGTTTTTTGTTTAAGTTTTTTGTTAATAAAAATCTACTTTATCTAAACTTTTTGCTATCTCCAATAGTAAGTGCAAAATGTCTCTTAATAATTATGTTTAACAAAAATCTTTAAAGATTAAACAAAACAGAGGTTGTGAAGTTATAATAGTTATTCAACCACTTTATAAAAACACAAATCATGAAAAAACTATTTTTAATCTTATCAATTACTATGTCATTAGCATTTGCTAAAAATGTTCATGCTCAAGGAACAATCGTAGATGTAGCTGTTGGAAACGAAGATTTTTCAACCTTAATAACTGCTCTAAAAGCTGCTGACTTAGTAGGTGCTTTGCAAGGAGAGGGGCCTTTTACTGTTTTTGCTCCGACTAATGAAGCTTTCGATAAAATCGATTCTAAAACTTTGAACTCTTTATTGGAGCCTGAAAATCAAAAAGCTTTAGCTAATATTTTAACTTATCACGTAGTTGCTGGGAAAATTACTGCAACTGATGTAGTAGCGGCTTTGAATAAAGGAAATGGTACTGTAGAATTAAAAGCGCTGAACGGTGATGTTTTAACTGTCGTGCAAAATGAAGGTAAAATTTGGCTGAAAGATGCTAATGGAAATTACAGCGAAATCATTGCAACAGATGTAATGGGTAGCAATGGGGTAATTCATGTCATCGACTCAGTAGTAATGCCTAAGTAATCATAAATTGTTTATTTGAATTGGAGAGCCTCGATTGATCGAGGCTTTTTTCGTGCGATCATCTTATTACTATGATTAATCTTCTTTAATTTCTACCAATTCCCTCCAAATTCCTTTCTCTGAAAGTTCTTCAAACGCGATAAAACTACTGTTTGTTTTTAGTTGAGTAATCAATTGGTTGAAGATGATATTTTTCTCCAAAAAGTATGGATTGCCGATGATATACATTTGTTCTCTCGCACGAGTCAGTGCCACATTCAATTTGCGATCAATGTTTTTATTGTTTTCTACATAGATATTAGAAAGTAAATCTAACTGTTGTGCGTGATTGACACAGAAGGAATAGATGATAAAATCTCTTTGTGAACCTTGATATCTCTCTACTGTATCGATGGTGATTTTTTCCAATTCAGGTATGCCAAGTTGATGAACGAGATGTCTTATTAAAGCGATTTGACTTCTATAAGGCGTGATAATTCCTACAGAATAATTAGGATCGAAAACTTTCTCATTCAAGGCATACATTTCGTAAATATTCAATAATAACTGAACAGCTAAAGTTGCCTCATAGGTGTTCTTTTTGAAAGACTTGTCATTAGGATGCTGAGTAGAAGATAAAAACGCTAGTCTTTGAGTGGCAATGATATTTTGCAAGAAATGATTAGAATCGTATTTAGCCCAATATATAGTTTGTTCTTGGTGATGGACAGGTACCGTTTGAAGTAATCCATTATAGAATTCGTGATTGATAAACTGTGCAATATCTGGATGCATTCTTCCCTGTTTGGTAAGCATCGACCAATGATCGGATGAAGGATTGTTTTCATGATATCTAAACAGTCTTTCAAATAATGAAATTCGTCTGTCGGTAATTCCGGCTTGAATCAAAACGGAATCTTTTACAATACTGGAAGCAGGGCTTTGAACTACGATAGCAGGTAATTGTTTTTGGTCACCAATTAAAATGAATTTTTCTATTGCATTTTGATTCGACTGATGTTTTGCAGAAAGTATCCCAATGAGCTGAGGTTCAAGTATTTGAGAAGCTTCATCTATGATGGCCACTTGAAATTGTTTGAGTTGTAGAAGTTCTAGTTTTCCAGACAGTGAAGCTACCGTGGCAACATACACTCTGTGTTTCATCAAGACTTCTTTGACCTCTTCTCTTTTCGTACACGGCTGAATAACATTTTGAAGTAAACGATGATGAAATCTTTTTTCTGAGGAGTATTCTGATCCAATTCTAATGAAATCTATCGCAGGGTCAATTTGAGAAATGGATGCACAAATCTCATCTACCGCTCTATTGGTATAAGATAAAAGTAAAATATTTGTAGTAGAATCTGAATAAAATTCTTTCACCATACTTTTCAATGCGATGGACGTTTTTCCTGTTCCTGGAGGACCTACCAAAATGAAATAATCTTTGGCTTGTTTGGCTTTTAAAACGATATTTTCAATTTCAGAAAGTTCTACCTTTTCATTGAGTTGAATAGAAGTGTCAATCTCTAGAGCACGTTCATTTAGGATGAGTTTACGACGATCTTCATTGGCACTTAAGAAGCTAAATAAACCTCTATACATACTGCCAAAAGAGGTATCTAGATAATCTTTTTCTAACGCATATTGACTACTTAAAGGCAATAGCTGAAGATTGTTTTGAGTGTATCTCAGTCTAATTGTGACTTCATCGTGCTGAATTTGTACAATACTCCCCCTAAAGATATGTTGGTTGGTGACATTGTCGGAATCTTGATTTTTTTCGTAAAGTATTACAATATCTCCCAATCGAAAATTAGGCAAGAAGTATTCATTATAAGTTGGGATTTTCAGTTTTATAGTAGGAGAGGTTTGATCTGAAAAATTTTCTAGAATACTCAATTGATATAAAATATTTCCAGACTCTAATTTCTCGTTAATATCGCCTAGCCATAATGCCGAATGTCCTAACGTCTGATTATAATAGTTCAATCCAGCTTTTGAAATGAACTGTTCTTTGGTGATAAAATGATAGAAATTATAAAAATAGGAGAGTTCTAATGGAGTAGCTTTCTTAAAAATATTTTTGAATTGTTGGATTTGAGGGTAGATATAATTTTGAATAAACTTTTCATTTTGTCCAGTTACATTGACAATTAAATCTGGTGTGAGATGTTGAATTATTCGCGCAAAGTAATTCTCATCTTCTACCACTTTTCTTTCAATTCCTGCAATTTGATTTCTGATATTCAAAATTTGCTTGATGCCATCCATATAAGGTTGAACTCTTCTGAGATTAGAATCTGCATCTTCGTATTTAGAATAAAAAAGGTAGGAATGAAGGTCTTTGAATTTGATTCCAAGGACTTTCTGTACGACAATTTGATATAGAAACAACTGAGATTTGTGATTGACAGCTACTAATTCTGTTCGAGATTCTGGAAAAGGAGCTTTGCCCGATTTTAACTCTATGACTGTGGTGCCTTTATTCGTAATAGATAGAAAATCTAATCTTCCTTGAATGCCTAATTGAGGACAAATAAAACTCGGTTCTAATACAGCATTTTGAATATCAATGTCTTGTTTAGGAAATACATTTCTAACAACTCTCTTGATATTATTGAACTGTAATTGTGAATTCTTGAAAAATTGAATCTTTTTTATCTCATCATCTAATTCTGAATTGATTGAAATGTCAAAAGGAAACATTCTAAATATTTCTTGCATTGTCGCTTTGTAAGAAATATCTTGATCGATAGGAGCATTGACAAAAACATCTAAAAAATGATTAGCCATATTTCCTAAAAGGATAGGAGTGGTGGTCATTTTTTGTGATAATCGACTGATATAATAAAAGTAAGGATGAACTCCGTAGTCTTTATTGCATTCTGCTATGGAGCTAATATCTATCAAATAATCAGGTTCGGTAATCAACATTTGGAAACTGATTTCACCTTGTAGAACTTCAGCATCAATTAAGTGAATGACATTTCCTGCTTTGGTCAATAAAATAGATTCTTTGAAAAAGGTATCTTCGAGATCAAAATTTACTTGATAGGAAGTTAAGGGCAACTCTTCGGATGATCCTACAAAATGAGTAGGATGTACTTCTAGTACATAAAATCTAATGAGTGAAAATTTCTCTTTCTGATAAATAACTTCTTCATTTTCAGGCTCTTGAACCAATGTTGGAATTGCTTCATCTATTAATAAGCTATATTCTGTCGGGATAGGAAGTTGAAGCAGTCTACTAAAAGTTTGAGAAAGAGTTTTGATATCGCGCAAATACATGGGATACGTTGGAGTCATTTTTTCTATTAAGATTAAATGAGCATTTTTTCGCATTTGGTGTATAGCGTTGGTTTCAGATTTACTCAATTGAAATTTCTCACAAACCGCTGTCAATCTAGAGTACAAATCTGGAAATTGCAAAGAGTCTTCTCTCGTAAGTTGTTTCAAAACATCTTCCAATAAATTTCTCAACAACACATACCGTTCTTGTAATGAACAGGTTGCTTGATGTATTTTATATATCTCTTCGTACACACTATTATCTATCATTTCTTTACTTTCTACTCTAACAATAAAACTAATCAATTTTGTACCTGTCTTAGATTTTTGACGCATAAAATCAAAAATTCCATAAAATCACGTCTTATCATGATGTATTATCGGTGAATACTGAGTAAATTAATATAGATATTCTTCAAAATATTTAGTGATTCAAGGATAAAGGATATTGTTTCTTTTGTAATACTTCTAATTGAAAGCTCATGTATAAAGTTTGGAACGAAATAGCTGAGCTGAAAAACGCAAAGCAACATTGGGAAGAAATGATTTCACCAAAAGGAATATTGATGGTTACCCCGAAATATTTTGATGTGGTCGATGTTAAGAATCCATATATGAAAGGCCAAATTGGAAATGTAAAAACTCAATTAGCCCAACAACAATGGAATAATTTATACGCAGTTTTTGAAAATTGGCAAAAAGAAGGAGTCATTCATTCGCTAAAAACCATAGATGGAGCACACCATTTAGAAGATATGGTTTTCTGTGCCAATCCATTTTTCGTGTGGACTCAAGAAGATGAAATTCCTTTTGTTTTACTGAGTAATATGCAATTTGAGAGTCGTCAAGCTGAAGTCGATGTATTTGAGCAATATTTTAAAAGTCTTTCGATAAAAACTCAAAGAATCTTATCTGAGATTAAAATCGAGGGAAATGGTGATTTAATTCCACATCCTGGAAAAAGAACCGTGTGGATGGGTTATGGTTACCGGACGGATAAAGAAGTAGCGAAATTATTAACTGAAATTTTGGAAGCGCATATTATTCCGTTGAAATTAGTGAGTGAGCATTTTTATCATTTAGATACCTGTTTTTGTATTATTAATGAAAATCATATAGCAATTTGTAAAGAAGCATTTGATGAAGAAAGCTATCAGAAAATCAAAGCAGTTTTTTCATTTGTTCACGAAATTTCTTTACAAGAAGCTAAGAATCATTTTGCTTTGAATTCTTTAGTGATGACTTCTCCTTCTGGCGATCAATGGGGAATTATACCAAAGAATTGTGATGAACTCCAAAAAATACTTTTAGAGCTAGATGTAAAAATTCAAGAAGTCGATACGAGTGAATTCATCAAATCTGGAGGAAGTATATATTGTATGAAAGCTTTTTTATACTAATCATTTAAAGCCAATCCTATGAAAATTTTCACAGAACATCATCCTCTTAAAGGTGTCATTGTACACGAGCCGGATATAGGAATCGGATATATCACACCTGCTGTGGCAGAGCAATTGTTGTATGATGATATTGTATTTCTTCCTCGTATGATTGAAGAACATTTTGTCTTTACTCAAGCTTTGAGAGCTGTGATAGGAGCGCAAAATGTATATGAACTTGAAGATTTATTAGCATACATTTTAAAAATACCAACAGCAAAAGACCAATTTCTTCAAGAGTTAAAATTAATTGATCAGTTATCAGATGAAACCATGGGAGTTTTATCCAATATGAATTCTAAAGATTTGAGTCAAACATTGATTTCTGGTTTAGACCTTGAGCATCAAGTGCGATTAAAACCTTTACCCAATTTAGTATTTACAAGAGATTTAGGCTGTGTAATACACGACCATATTTTATTGAGTAAAATGAATAAAGAGGCAAGAAAAAGAGAGTCATATTTGTTCCAATCGATAGTAAATCACCATCCACTTTTTCAATCTTTTCAAGGGAAAGTCATTGATTTATTAAAAATTGATGATCCGGATTATTTGATTTCTGTAGAAGGCGGAGATGTCATGATTGTGCATCCTGATTATTTGTTGATTGGTATCAGTGAACGGACTACTTGGGAAGGATTTCTTGCGGTCAAAGAGGCACTTTTTAAAACATCTACTGTAAAAAATATTGTCGCTGTCCATCTTCCTCCTGAAAGATATTGTATGCATTTGGATACTGTTTTTACTGTGTTAAGTAATGAATTTTGTGTAGGATATTCTGCATTAGTTTTTGAGAGAAACCCACAATTAGAGGTTGTGAAATTTTCTGTAAATACTTCTGAATCTATAAATTATGATTCTTTACGTGAATTAATGCTAGAGATTTACCCTGAAATGAAATTTATTCCATGTGGGAATAATATTCCACCATTTGACGCCCGCGAACAATGGACTGACGGGGCTAATTTAGTGGCTGTACGTCCCAATGTAGCTTTTTCTTATGAGAGGAATGTACATACTTTAAATGCTTTTAAAAGCCATGGATTCTCTGTAGTAGATGCTAGACATTTCATCAATTATACAGAAGAAGAGCAAGAAGTCCTTTTGAAACAGCCTTGTATTATTACGATTTCTTCAGCAGAATTATCTCGTGCAAGAGGAGGGACACACTGTATGACTTTGCCGATAGGGAGAATGTGATAAAAAGCATATTTGCAACATCTAATAGTTGATTTTAAAGTTCGTTCAATCGTTTACCTTCTTGGTTGGAATAGCGTTGATGTTTAGCTTCTCCAATGACTTGTCGGGAGTAGATACTGTTGTGTCCTGAAAATAAATAAGAAACTACACAAGCAATAGAAATATATACACCACATTCAACACCAAACAGCTCAATGGCCATAATACTGCAAGCTAGAGGAGTATTGGTAGCTCCAGCAAATACTGCTACAAAACCCATTCCTGCCAGAAGTCCTATAGGTAATGGAATAAATAGTCCTAAAGCATTCCTAATGCTGCTCCGATAAAAAATAGCGGTGTCACTTCGCCACCTTTAAACCCCGCAGAAAGAGTGATGATGGTTAAAATCATTTTTATAGCAAAATCATAAGCTGGTAATTGTTGATCAAAAGACTGAACGATAGTGGGAATTCCTAGGCCAATATATTTTGTTGTTCCAAGTGCCCAAACCGCAGCAGCTACAATTATTCCACCCACAAACGGACGCAATGGAGGATAAGAAATTTTAGATTTAAAAATATTGCTTGATCGATGGATGAGCTTACTAAAAGTCAAAGCACAGATTCCAAAAAATATTCCGGCAACTATGGCATAAACGACATTAAAAAAAGAAATGTCTGGAATGAAATTGATATGATAATGGGTATGTGGAGTTTGCCAAAGTTTAGTAACTATATCTGCAAGAATAGCAGTGATAAATGCAGGGAATAAAGCATTATATCGAATGCGGCCAATAAGAAAAAATTCTATTCCAAAAACTGCCCCTGCAAGTGGTGTCCCAAATACTGAACCGAAGCCACCTGCAACTGCTGCGGTAATTAATATTTTTCTGTCAGAAGGTGAGAGTTTAAAAGGTTTGCTGAATTGGTCGGCAATAGAACCCGCCATTTGTATAGCAGTACCCTCACGTCCTGCAGAGCCTCCAAAAAAATGGGTAGCAATAGTTCCAATATAAACAAATGGAGCCATTCTAAAAGGAATGATTTGTTGAGGTTCGTGAATGCAGTCAATCAATAAATTATTTCCTGCCTCTGCCTCTTTGCCAAAATAATGATAGAGTAATCCTATTAGTAAACCGCCAATAGGTAATAAAGCAATCAGCCATATATGATTCTCTCTGAAATCTGTTGCCCAATTCAAGGATTGTAAAAATCCAGCGGAAGCAGAACCAATTAAAATACCTATAAAAGAACCAATTAATGTCCATTTAAGAAGATAAGGGAGAGTAGGATTTTTTCTAAAAAAACCTTTTGTTTGAATAGTGAGCTTTTTGCTGATGGACATTTGCTTGTTTTTTGACATACTTCTCCTGATTAAATTTAATTTAATATTAATCAGGCGTCATCAGCTTTTTATAGCGGTTGGGTAAGGAAGAACACCATTTCCTTTTTTACATGTCGCAAAGATATAATTTATTTATATTTTCAGACCAATGATTATAGCTTGTTTTTGAGGATAAATTTAATATTTTTTGGTCATAATTTTTTTGTCTTATGATTTTCATTTACCTCAAGCTCTCAATTATTATTGATTTTTTTTCTCTTGTTTTATTACTCAGAAATGTTTAATTCAACAGTATAGCTACCTAGATTAGTAGGGTTATTTAAATCCGGATTCAAGCTTACGTTGAGTAATTTAATTTTTAAATTATTAATTACAGTGTCTTGTTGAAATTTTTCATTCGAATGTAATGTAAAGGAATGGCTTTCGGTATTAGATTTTAAATTGAATTCTACTGCTGCATCACCTTCCCAAACACATATAGCATTAACAGGACATCTAGAATCACTTATCGAAGTAAAACAAATCTCGTATTCTTTATCGATTGTTTTTAGACATTTTCCATAATCTAAAACTATATTTTGATTTACTTTTAAACCATTAGGATAGTTCGGTTGGTTAATATCTTTAGAACAGCTATACGCTAGAAGGGTTAATAAAATCACTAAAATATTTTTCATGATCTTCGAATTTAAATTTCTCTAATAAGATAATCATTTTTAAGTTTGGCAACATTGTTTTTCTAAAAATACTTGCTAAATTTCTCGCGGTTTACTTCGGTCGTTATAGAACATCTTTTTACCGAATTTACAAATGCTGTATTATCTGCTAGCATGGACATACTGCAATTGAATTCAACTTTCAATGAATTTTACAAAATATTGAGTTCTTTATAAAAGAAATTTAAAACAAAATATCTTACTAAAGATTATAGCAATATAATTCCTTGCTCTTTCATTTTTTCTCTTGCTGCAGTCGGCCACACACTTACTTGCACTTCTCCAATATGTGTCTTTTTAAGCAAATACATACAAAGTCTTGATTGCCCAATACCGCCACCAATACTTTCTGGTAATTCGCCTTCTAATAACATGCGGTGGAAGGATAAATTCTTTTTCTCTTCGCAGTTCTTTTCTTTCAATTGTATCATCATAGCTTGTTGGTCTACGCGAATACCCATAGAAGAAATCTCAAAAGCAGATTGCAAGATAGGGTGCCACAAGATGATATCGCCATTGAGTCCCATATAGCCTTCATCATTTTCAGTACTCCAATCGTCATAGTCTGCAGCACGACCATCATGACATTCACCATGTGATAATTTATTGCCAATACCAATGATAAATACAGCGCCATACTTTTTAGCTATAGCGTTTTCTCTTTCTTTAGGAGTGAAGTCTGGATAAAGTTTTAGCAATTCTTCTGAATGAATAAAATAAATATTTTCAGGAAGAGTAGGGATAAGCTCAGGGTAATGCTGATGAACCACCTGTTCTGTTGCTTTTAGTGCATCATAAATACTACTGACTGTTTTCTTCAAATACTGTATTTTTCTGTCAGAAGCAGAAATATGTTTTTCCCAATCCCATTGATCTACATAAATGGAATGTATAGGGCTGTAGTCTTCATCCGGGCGCAATGCACGCATATCCGTCAAAATACCTCTATTCGTTTCTACGTCCAATTCCTTTAGTCGTACACGTTTCCATTTTGCTAAAGAATGAACGACAACGGCACGTTGTTCATCTAATGATTTAATAGGGAAAGCTACTGGTCTTTCAATACCATTCAAGTCATCGTTTAATCCTGTACCGTCTAAGACAATTAGCGGAGAAGATACTTTGACAAGATTTAAGAATTCACTTAATTTATTTGAAAATGTATCTTTTACTAAGGATATAGCGACTTCTCGCTGTAGAATATCATTCATGATTTTTTTTTAGCGCGATAAATGTCGTCTATTATTTTAAATATACATAGATGAACTCTGTTTTATCTTTGTTATATTTTATGGTCAGTCCATGCGATTTAGAATTTATAATATCTTTTCTCAGTTATTACTCTATAAACAAAGCTGAGTACAATAAATATGGTAAGGCTCTAAAGAGTAAACTCTTCTCGCGATTCATCGTTTATTAAATGTTATGTCGTTCAAATTTAGCACTAGCCGCGCAATGTTTTTTACCGCGTGTTACCGCCTGGCATTTCTTTCAATTCATAATTTGTACTTCTTCCACCGCTTGCTTCTTTTTGTAATATATCCTTCTTTATCAAATCTTGAATATCTCGAAGAGCTGTATCCTGTGAGCACTTGTTAATTTTCCCCCATTTCGAGGTTGTCAACTTTCCGTCAAATCCATCCAGTAATCTGTTAATTATTTTTTGTTGTCTGTCATTAAGAATTGTGGTGGAATGTAATTTCCAAAATTCTGCTTTATTAAGTACTTTCGATAATGTTTCTTCTGTGGACTCAATCGCATTTATTAAGCATTGCAAAAACCACAAAATCCATTCTGTTATATTTGAATTTCCTTTTTGTGTTTTTTCAAGTTTTTCATAATACTGTTTCCTTTCAACTCTTATTTGCGCTGACATACTGTAGAATCGCATAATACTTTTGTCAGAACGTGCTAACGCCATATCTGTAATTGCTCTTGTAATTCGTCCGTTTCCATCATCGAATGGATGAATTGTTACGAACCATAAATGAGCAATAGCCGCTTTAAGAACCAAATCTATTTCATGTTCATTTTCAAACCATTTTAAGAATGTTTTCATTTCAGGTTCTATTCTGTCTGAACTTGGAGCTAGATAGTGAACTTTTTCTTTCCCTATAGGTCCTGATACAACTTGCATAGGACCGGTAGTGTCTTTTCTCCAGTCCGCAACTGTGATTTTATAAAGATTACTCCATCCTGTTGGGAACAAAGCTGCGTGCCAACCAAACAACCTATCTTTAGTCAAAGGCAAGTCATATTTTTGTGTAGCGTCAAGCATCATTTCAACTATCCCTTCAACATGGCGCTCCGATTCTACTTCACCCGCAATGTCGATTCCAAGACGACGAGCGATTGAGGAACGTACTTGTTCTATTTCTAAAAACTCACCTTCGATTTCAGATGATTTTATAACATCTAAAGTAAGAGTGTTCAAAACTGCTTCATTCTGCAAATCAAAGCCCAGCGACTCCATTTTGCCCAAAAGTCGTCCTTGTTGATTTCTAGCTTCACCTAGTTTAATCATCACTTTCTTATTATCCCAAGTGAAGTCAGTCCAGTTTTCTTTTTCGTGTATATAGATTTTCACTCTCCGCAATTTATGCGACAAATATACTCCTTATTCTCCGCAAACGAAACTTTCTCCGCAAAATATGCGCAGATTATGGCGATTAATCTCCGCACAGCTTCTTTTTGCTTGGCGGTAACGGATGGCGGTATGGTTAGTTGCCGATTTCGAAGCACTTTCCTGTCAAATTACAACTACTTTTGATACGAGCTGTGCCGCTCGAATACCCACTGCACCGGCAATTAACTATACCGCGTGTTAGCGGATGCCCTTTTTTGTTATTTCTTATTTTGAACCAGCGATTATTGCATATTGCATCGTTAATTTGGATAAAATAGTGCCATTTTAAGATGAAAACTTTATCCAATTTTTACCGATGTCATTGTTAATGAACCTGCTACAGCTTTATCGTTAAACAGGTGAACATCCTCGTTTTCAACTTTTAAGGACATGGCATACAACAAGGGCAGATAATGTTCGGGCGTAGGTATAGCAAGCTCAAATGCTTTGCCATGACAGCGGTAATTAATAAGTTGTTTGTGGTCGCCGTTCAGTATGTACTTTTTCATTTTATCGCTGGCTTCCAAAGCCCAGTCATAGCCAAAAGTTTCATTTAATCTTTTCCATTCAACCAATCCAAGATTATGAACCATATTTCCACTGCCAATAATCAAAACACCTTTTTCTCGTAGCGATTTTATTTGCTGTGCCAATTCATAATGGTATTGTGGTGTTTGGCTATAATCAATGCTCATTTGAATGACGGGAATATTTGCATTTGGATATAAATGTTTGATAACGCTCCAGGCACCATGGTCGAGCCCCCATTTATGGTCTAATGCAATATTTGTGGTTGTTATCAGCGACTTTGTTTCGTTAGCCAGTGCCGGGCAGCCCGGTGCCGGGTACTGCACATCGAAAAGTTCTTTTGGAAAGCCTCCAAAATCGTGTATGGTTTTGGGCTGCTCCATAGCCGTAACAAATGTACCCCGGGTTTCCCAATGGGCCGATACGCATAGTATGGCATTTGGCCTGGGGATTGATTTGGCAATATTTCGAAAACCCTCAACAAATTCATTTTCTTCAATAGCATTCATCGGGCTTCCGTGACCTAGGAATAGTACTGGCATTTTTGGCGTACTACTGAATGGTGCTGTTATTTTATTTAAAGCGTTAAGTTTCATCCGGAAATAATTTGTTTTTAATGGCCGGATGGAACTCGCAATATGAATTTTCATCCGTGTTTGTGATTAACGAATCATGCTCGTTTCATAATTCCTCCTGCTAGTGGCAAAATTGACAATCGTTTTATAAATTGTATTCGTTTCATTTTTCTTTATTGTGAAAATAGGATAAAGCTCCCGAAGGACATTTTTCAACGGCAGATATGATTTCCGAGGTTGTTGCATTATTCATTTTTATCCAGGGTTTTTCACTAGGATTGAAAACTTTCGATAAATTTCGCACACAATTACCTGAATGTATGCACTTACCTGACTGCCACACAACGGCTATCTCATCGTTGGAATAATTTTTTGTAATGTTGTTTTTATCCATGATTTTTAGATTTTAAAGCACATCATTATATTCTTTTACCTTATCAAATACACTTTTCGCAAATGGGCATAAGGGTAAAATATTTATTGCTTTTTCTCTTGCAAATAAAACTGCTTTTGCTACCATTTGCTTGCCAATACCTTTGCCTTTTAAAGTTTCGTTTACATCTGTGTGGTCAATTATGATTCTCGCTGGGCCTGCCCATACATAAGTCATTTCAGCAAGTATTTTATTTTCATGTTTTACAAAAAATGCCCCTTTTTTTCCATCATCATTGTGTAGAATTTCCATCTTTATTCTGTGATTTTTTTACTAATTCCTTAATCTATCATAAATCCATTTATCAACTGAAAATTTACCTGCACCCGAAATGGCTAATACTAAATATGTTGTTGCATACAGTAGCGCTAATTCTTGTTTTCCGAAGCCATCGTTGGCATGAACTATAAATGCTGCCACCAGCATAGTTATAAGCAACGGAATGGCCGAAAGACGTGTTGCTACACCAAATATTAGGAATATGGAACAAAAAAACTCAGCAAAAACAGTAAGAACCAACGACGCTGTTGTTCCAATTCCTATTGGGTCGGCAAATTGAATTGGACCATCGCCAATGAGCATTAAAAATTTGCCAAAGCCGTGCGTAAGCATAAATCCACCAACTATAAGTCTGATTAGCAACAATGAAATATCGATGCTATTGTTATATCCCCCGGTATGTAATATTTTTTTAATCATTTGTTTTGAGTTTATTTGTTTTCCAGATTGCTCCATTCTTTGTTGTTTGTTTAACCAATTTTTCTTTCGCAGTAAGCTCTTCAAGCAATTTTTCGCTTTCATCTCTTGAGATTTCTGACAATACTGAAAATTCATTTGCAGTAAGCGTTTGATAATTTGCGAATAATGCCTCCCAGTTTTTGCTGTATTCGCTTTTTGTAGCAGTTGGTGCTAATTTTAGAACGGCATTTTCAAACGCTGAATAGGGTTTTGAACCATATACAAATGTGCTTTCTCCTTCGTTGTTCATGAAAAATAGTTTAGGGAAACCTCTTACTTTCAGCTCTTTGCCTAATTTCAAATCTTCATTAAAAAGCTCTTTTGCTTTGCCATTAAAATCGGTATTAAATTGGTTTACATCTAGCCCTACCTTTTTTGCAGCGGCTTCTAAATGCTCCCATTTTGCGATATTTTTTTTCTCTAAAAAGACCATTTCTCTGATTTCACGGAGAAAGGATATTGCTTTTTCATTGTTCTGCATTTGAGCAGCTTTAAAAGCTATTGAGGGGGGATAGGAAGAACTCAAAGGGTCTTCCAACCAGATATCGCCATCAATGGGCATGTCGTAATAAACACTTGCTTCATCCCAATGATGAGCAACGTCAGAAGGCTTGCTTATACCGCCCCCGTTGTAACTCCAATCGGGCAATAAACCGCCCATTCTGTATTCAATTTCAACGGTATTGCCGTATTCCAGCTTTAGTTTGCGCAATTGCGGCTCTATACCCCCACAAGATGAGCAAATAGGGTCGGTATAGTAAATGGTTTTCACTTGTTTTTTTTCAGCGTGAATATCACTGGTCAGCGTTGTGTCGCTTTTATCTGCAGGCATTTCACACATGCCTGTTTCTAAGTCGCACAACATGGTATTATTATTATTATTTGTCATATTATTTGTGTTTTTTGATTGGCAACTTGCACTGGTAAAAGCCAGAATTGCTACCAATGTTATAATTGCCAACTTCATGTTTTAGAAGTTTTATTTATACATTGGTACTTCCATAAGCAACACTTCCGCATCCTGCGAGTTCGCTTCTACAGTAAATGTATCGGTTTCCCAAATCCCCAGTCCGTCGCGCTCGTTCAGCAATATTCCATTAATGGTTACATCGCCTTTAATAACGAATGCGTAAACGCCATTTCCGCTTTTCTTTATTCCATATTCGGCTGAAAAATCTTTATCGAACGTTCCGAGATGAAACCAAGCATCCTGATGTACCCAAACGCCGTCTTGATTACTATTGGGCGAAACAATCTGCTGAAATTTATTGGTACGGTCTTTAAAGTCTAGCGTAATTTGGTCGTATCGGGGCGTAACATTTTTCTTGTTTGGGAAAACCCATATTTGCAGAAATTTCACAGGCTTGTCTTTATTCTTATTGTATTCGCTGTGTGTAATTCCGGTACCTGCGCTCATCACCTGCACGTCGCCATGTTTAATTACCGACACGTTGCCCATGCTGTCCTTGTGCTCCAGGTCGCCTTCCAGCGGAATGGATACAATTTCCATATTGTCGTGCGGATGGGTTCCAAAGCCCATTCCCGCGGCCACAAAATCGTCGTTCAACACCCTGAGGGCACCAAAGTGCATTCGCTCAGGGTTGTAATAGTTTGCAAAGCTAAAGGTATGATGGCTGTGCAACCATCCGTGGTCTGCATCGCCTCTGCTTGCCGATTTATGTAATACTGTTTTAGCCATGATTGGTAATTAATTAAGCTTGTTTTACAAATTGAACCTCGCCACCAATTTTCACTTCATCGCTCACCAGCACCCCACCGGTTTCTAATGCTGCATTCCAATTAAGTCCCCAGTCTTTACGGTTAATCTTTCCATTAAACGAAAATCCCGCTTTTAGATTTCCCCAAGGGTCTTTATTGGTGCCTCCAAATTCCACATCAAGAAATACTTCTTTGCTTACGCCTTTAATAGTAAGCAACCCTTTGAGTTTATATTCATCGTCGTCAACTTTAGTGAAATTGGTACTTTCGAAAGTCATGGCGGGATGGTTTTCCACATCGAAAAAATCGACACTTTTCAGGTGATTGTCCCTGTCGGTGTTGTTTGTAAATATTGACGAGGCGTCAATGGTTACTTTTACTGTGCCATTTGTGAAATCTTCATTATCTATTTCGGCTGTAAAAATTTTAAACTCACCTTTTACGTTACTAATCATTAAGTGTTTTACTTTGAAAGTAAGTTCACTGTGTGTAGGGTCGAGGATCCATTTTGCTGATTTATTGCTTAAATTTTCCATTGTATAATTGTTTAAATTGTTATGGTACAAAGATACAATGGTGCAATACGTGGGTGGTAATAGTTTTCGGAAGAAGGGTTGTAATATTATGCAATAAGGTTTTGCATCTCATCGCGAAACTCGGATGGCGTTTGCCCCGATTTCTTTTTAAAAACGTTGGAAAAGTATGATTTCTCGTTGTAACCTAACTCATAACCAATTTCGGAAATTGATTTACTGGTGCTCGCAAGCAGGTTTTTGGCTTCGGTAAGTTTTCGGGTTTCAATTATTTCCGACACACTTTGGTTCATAATTCTTTGGCAAATCTGGTTCAGGTTTCGCGATGACATGAATAATTTTTCAGCATAAAACTCCACGCCCATCGGTCGTCGATAATTTTCTTCCAATATTTTCAAGAAGTTGATAAAGGTTTCATTATGTGCTGAATGGCCATTGTTTTCATGCGTTGCAAGTTTTTTTCTTTCCGATTCAATCATAATAAACAGGGCGCTTAGCAGATGCCTTACAATAGATAAGTCGGGCAAAGGCTGTTTCATCTCCTGGTCAATAATTTCACAAATGGTGCTTAGCCGGTTAAAACATGCTCCAGTTTGCAATACCTGATTGGCGTTGTTGTGGAAACTGCTATATAGTTGAAATGTGGTTTCGGCAATAAGTTCGCTTTTGAAACGCAATACCCACATATCGAAATTGCCATTCTGTAGTTTAGTAACAATACGATGTGCTTTCCCCTTTGCAATAAAGCTAATCAAAGGAGCTTTGATGGTGTATGATTTAAAATCAATAAAATGTTCCAGTTCACCTATCACTCCCACAATCAACTCTTCAAAATCGTGAATATGAGGCTCGTCGGGCATAGATGCAATATCGTTTGCCTTTGCTGTATCAATTCTGAATATATTAAAGAGTTGGTTCATGGTTTCAAAGGTAACAAAATGTATAGTTGAATTTGGAGAATGATATGTTTTGGGGTTTTAGGGTTTCCGCTAACGTCAGTCTGTGAAAATACTAATAAAAATAGATAACAAAAACTATAAAAGTTAATAAATTCATTTGTATTTTGTTATATAAATAATATAGTAATAATAATGGCATACATTGTAGCAGAAGATAGAGAACAGATGCGTTTCGGGACGCTCTCAGATGGGATAGGAGTGAATCATCCAGTGAGATTTATCGATGCATTTGTAGATAAGATAGATTTAGTTCAACTTGGATTTAACGTCAAGCCTATCAAAGAGGAAGGTCGCCCTGCATTTGAACCCAAAGTATTTTTGAAGTTGTATTTATATGGCTATTTAAATGGAGTTCGCAGTAGTAGAAAGCTCGAGCGAGAATGCCGTTGTAATGTAGAAGTTCATTGGTTGTTGGGCAAGCTAGTTCCTAATTATCATTCGATCGCTGATTTTAGAAAAGATCAACCATCTGCGCTCAAATCTCTTTTTAAATTGTATGTTTTGTTTTTGAAAGACCTAGATCTAATCGGCGGTGAAGTAGTAGCGATAGATGGTACAAAATTCAGAGCAAGCAATAGCAAGAAGAATAATTATAGCGCAAAAAAGTTGGAGCGTCACTTAGCATATATTGAGGAGAAGACCTCGGAATATTTAAATCAATTAGAAGAGCAAGATGCCAAGGAGGGTAATAAAAATGAGCTCTCAGGTATCCAAGAGAAACTGGATCGCCTCAAAAAGCATCAGCTAAAATACGAAGCTCTACAGCAAGAATTGGAGGCAAGTGGAGAACCACAAATCAGCACCACTGACCCAGATGCTAGGGCATTACTAGTACAAGGACAAGTAGTAGAAATAGGCTATAATCAACAGGCATCTGTGGATGAGAAACATAAATTAGTGGTGGCTACTCATACGATCAACCGCAATGACCGCAATGCATTAAGCAAAATTGCATTGGAAACGAAGAGGAACTTAAAGCTCGATAAGTTCACAGTATTAGCGGATAAGGGCTATCATAATGGCAGAGAACTTCAAACGATTCAGAAAGAAAATATTGAGACAATCGTAGCCACACCGACGCTAGTAAACAGCAACAAACATGGCACTACAGCAGAATATATGGTCAGTCAATTTATCTATCAATCGGAAACCGATACGTATTTATGTCCTGCAGGAGAAACCTTGAAGACAACAGGCACTTGGCACAAAAAGACCAGAGAAAGAGATAGTTATCAGTTTAAGAAATATCGCACCAGTAAATGTAAAGACTGTGCAGTCAGAAGCTTGTGTACCGGCAGAGTCAATGGAGGCAGAGAGATTGATAGGAGCGAATATGCTGAATCGGTGGAGAAGAATGCCAAGTTATATCAACAAAATGCACAATTATATCGCAAGCGACAGGAGGTCAACGAGCATATATTTGGCACGATCAAGCGTCAGTGGAATATGCATTATACCAATCTGCGGACAATAGAAAAAGTAGATGGCGAAATGTCGCTGGTGATGACGGTTTACAATATGAAACGGAGCATGAATATCCTTGGAATAGCTCAGTTAATAGCAAAACTGAAAGATTGGTCACCAGACTACAAGAGTGTAACTCTTTTTACTAAAAACCGACTGATATATCTTCGAAATGAGACTATTTTATTAAAAGCCCATCAGTTTGCTGCTTAAAAACAGGACTTGTTTAAATGGAGATATGGGCTTGTAGAATGAAATTAAGAGTTGATATTTTGAAGGTTTTGAGTTTTTTCACAGCCTGACGTTTTGCAGATTTGCGATGGGCGGGCTTTTCAGCACAAATGTTCATTCGGAGCACTACACTTTCTGTAACCACAATACTGTCTGCGGAGCACGAAACCCCGCCTATTGCAAATGTGCTGTTAGCGGCTGTTTTTTGTTCTATATTTCTATTTTACTTTGATTCACAGTATATTCTTTCTGTCACTTTAAATATATTTTTTGTTTCAGATGGTTTTCCATAATCGTAACGATAAAGTTTTTCAACAATACAATTACATTTATTACCTGTCATAGAAGCTCTAATAATTTTTGATTCTCCACCCCAATCTAAATAATTTGTGTCATTTAAAGTGAATCCCATTTGATTAAGTTTTTCAACAACTTTAATAGGTTTGTTTTTGTCTTCGTTATATGAAACTAAACTGTCATAAACATCAATGAATACAATCGGTTCAGTTTGGCAGAAATTTTTATTAGCAAAATCAAAGTTTTTGAAACTTACTTTTTTAAAATCATCTTCATTAATAATTCCAAACTCGTAATTGAATCTTTTGTCTTTACCTTGAAAAGTACTTGTGACTTTAAAAGTTTCTACGTCTGCTCCGTATAAAATTTGATTGTTATTAATTATGTGTTTTTTTGTCTTTCCCCAATCTTCGTCAATCGGTACAAAATCTTTAATGTCGTCAAGATACACTGTGTCGTGTCCGTGAATTAAGAAGTTGCCTGCTTTCGCCCAAGGATATTTAATTAGTTGAATATGGTTAGGATTAACTCCTTTTATTGCACAATCGTTCAAATTGTTATAAAAACCAAAAAAATACGCATTGTCTTTGTCGGCAAATATGTAATTACCTATGAATTTAAAGGTCTTCGGGTCAATTTCGTTTATTGGTTCTCCGTCTATGAATAAATGATTTTTGTCTTTGCCAAAATCAAAACTACAATCACAATCAAATTCTACTGTTTGAAAAGTCGTAGCGTCTGCTTTTTCAATTAGGCGTTTTCCTTGTCCACTACCTTCGTTCCAATATTCATAGTAAACTTTATCGTTTTCAACTTTGTAGCCTTGTCTGCAACTTGTCAAAAATGAGATTGTCAAAATTGTAATAAATATTTTTATATATTTTGTTGTCATTTTAGAGTGTCGTTTTAAAATAGCCGCTAACGGCAGTCTGTGAAAATACTCATAAAATCTAATACATAAAAGCATAAAAATTAATAAATTTATTTGTATTTTGTTATATAAATAATATAGTAATAATCATGGCATATATTTTAGCAGAAGATAGAGATCAGATGCGTTTCGGGACGCTTTCAGATGGGATAGGAGCGAGTCACCCAGTGAGATTTATCGATGCATTTGTAGATAAAATAGATTTAGTCCAACTTGGATTTAAACTCAAAACCATCAAAGAGGAAGGTCGCCCAGCATTTGAACCTAAAGTATTTTTGAAGTTGTATTTATATGGCTATTTAAACGGAGTTCGCAGTAGCAGAAAGCTCGAGCGGGAATGCCGCTGTAATGTAGAAGTTCATTGGCTGTTGGGCAAACTAGTTCCTAATTATCATTCGATCGCTGACTTTAGAAAAGATCAACCAATTGCACTCAAATCTTTATTTCGTTTATATGTTTTGTTTTTGAAAGACCTAGATCTAATCGGCGGTGAAGTAGTAGCGATAGATGGTACAAAATTCAGAGCGAGCAATAGCAAGAAGAATAATTATAGCCCAAAGAAGTTGGAACGTCACTTAGCATATATTGAAGAAAAGACCTCGGAATATTTAAGTCAATTAGAA
>DATJBS010000062.1:0-6000 GCA_035515235.1 Chitinophagales bacterium | reverse complement strand
AATGCTAAACCCAGAAATCAACTCACTTTATTTGATTAGCTTGTTTTTGAAAAAACTGATAATTAAAAATAAAAAGTCAATGTTTAGGCTACTTTTGATAGACTAACAACTTTATTTTAATTTATCTCGGACAACAATGATTTTAAAAGCTAAATTTCTCATCCTATGTTATAAAAGTATAAATAAATGACTGATTTGCAGAACATTTAGTTAACATTAGCATTTCGTTTTGAAATGTAAAAAGTTGATTAGTAGATGGTATATTTATTTAATTAATAGGACAGAACCTCTTAGTTCAAAACTTTGTCCATCAACTTTTATTCCTTTAGTGTAATAAATATAATTATCAGTAGGCATCATATGTCCACCAGAAGTACCGTCCCAGCTATGATTCAAGTCATTTGTGTAAAAAATTAATTTCCCCCATTTGTTATAAATAGATAATTCAAAACTTTCAATATTGTTGGATACTATATTAAAATAATCATTGACTCCATCTCCGTTTGGTGAAAATACTTGAGGAATAATAATTTCACATTTTTCTATTACTTGAATAGAATTTTCAACTTCGCAACCTTTATAAAAGATTTTTACTGTGACATTTTTGATATCACTTTTTAACATGATATTTAAAGTATCTCTGTCGCCTGTGCTCCATATTATACTATCAAAAGCAGAGGTATAATTGAGCTGAAGCAAGATTTCTTGACTAGAGCATACTATAATAGAATCAGCTAATTCAATTTCTGGAATAGAGATAATTTCTATAGAAGTGACGGTATCAAATGTTCCACAAATACTATCTTCTAAATTTAGATGTATGGTATAAGTGCCTTCTTGTGGGTAAGAGATAGATGTTTTTTCTTGATTAGAAACTTGTCCGTCACCAAATTCCCAATAATAGTTTTGAAATTTTCCTTTAGAAGTAGAAGCATCAAAGTCAATGAGTTCATTCTTGCAAAAAATGTTTTGCGATTGAAGAATTATTGGTTCAATAGGTTCACGGATATTTATGGTTTTTAAAAGGCTGTCCTTACATCCTAAGGGGGTTTCTATTTTAAGTATTATATCATAAGGGCCCGAGATGTCATAAGTAAGATTTGGTTCCCTTTTTACTGATGTGACTCCATTTCCAAAATCCCAATGATAATTAGCAATTTTATTTGATAGAGTTTGGCTTTCATCTATGAGCTTCATTTCTTTTTTTGCACAAGGAAGTTGATAGCTAAAATCAATTTTTTGGATGTCTTTTAAGATTTGAAAGGTTTGATTAGTAGTGTCTTCACAATTTATATCATCAGAAGAAATAAGTCGTATAGAATAAGTGCCGGTATCTAGAAAAGTATAAGAGATATCTAAATCATTAGATTCTAATAGATGTTCGCCCATAGTCCAAGAGTAAGATGAAGCATTTTTCGAGTAATTTTTAAATTGAATACTTGTAGGAGTTTCACATATAATTAAAACGCTATCGGGAAGTTTGAGGTCTAAGATTTTAAAATCTGCTTTAGGGTTTTGATTTACTGTTATTTTCTTGGTGATGACATCTTTGCATCCTCCTTGTGTTTCTAAAGACAATTGTACCGAATATTCTTGCGCTTTTTTAAACTGTTTCATTGGATGAGATTCATTAGAAGTCGTGCCATCTCCAAAATCCCAATAAGCAGAAATGATAGAATCGTATGGTCTATTGATTTCTATTTGAAAAGAAAAAGGATTTTTTTGACAAGAGGTCAATACACTGAAGTCAGCTTGGAGTGGAGGTAATATATTTATCCATTGTGTAGAAGTGTCGGAGCAAAACGTATTTGGATTTACAATTAATTCCACCTTATAAATGCCTGTGTCTGGAAATGAATAATTAAAACTTTTTTCTGTTTTGGTTTCATTATTGAGTTGCCAAACAAAAGACGTATAGTTGGTAGACTGATGAGAAAAGCTCACTATTCTATCTTCTGTACAAATATTAAAAGTGTCAGAATTACCTTGTTGAATGCCAGAATTTTTTAAAACAGCTTTTGAATAAGAAATTAAATCGATGAATTTTCGAACTGAATCCATACACCCTAATTGAGTTTCTGTTATTAGTCTAATTTTATAATTTCCTACTTCTGATAAGTTATATGTGAACGAATCTTCTGTAGAGATCAAAGCCTCATCATTATACCAAGTGATTTTTTTAATAGAATCAGAGGTAGAAGTCGAACTATTAAAAAGTTGGATTTTCTTTTGCTCGCAATTTAAAAGATAGTTGAAGTCGGCTTTTAATAGAGGATATACTTTTACAATGATTTGTGTAGTATCTGCGCAAGTTTGATTTTTATTGATAATCAATGTGACTTTGTAAGTTCCAGAGTTTGAATATGTAAATGTAGGCTCTGATAAAATTGAAGTGTCTGATGCGACTCCTTCTATTCCAAAATCCCAAAAATAGGTTTGTGCATCAATGCTTTGATTTCTAAATTGAATAGTAGAATTTTTGCAGGTGGTATACACATCTTTTGCAGATTGAAAAGCATTTTCAACTGATGCTCGAGCTGTAGCTACGACGCAATCTGATACATTGAATAGAAAATCTCTTTTAGAAGACGCGATAATTTGTTGTTGGTCATTTAATTCGTCGATACAGATGCCTAAAGTAAAATAGCCTACTCTATCAGACTCCACTTTTAATAATCCATTATTAGAATCTAAATCCACATATACTCCATCTCCAAAAGGTCGATTGAAAGAATAGTTGTCAGAATATTGAACAGATGAGTAAGGTGGCGGAGAAGCGGTGATTGGTTTTTCTAGTAGAATATCAGCTCCAAAATAAGGGTTGCACAAATAGTATTTGAGTTGATTTCCATTAGTATCTGTTGCTGCAAATTGATATTTAAAGTTGGATTTTATACACATGAGTACTGGCGGAGAGGAAGGGAAAACAGCATTTGAATTATTGACGAGCATCGCTTCTCGAGTTAAATGAGCGGTGTAGCTAGAACCTTGTTGATTAGGTGTGACGAGATTAGTGATGGTAGAAGATCTGCAACATCTTTGATGGACATACAAATACCCTTTTTGGTTAATAGTGACTGTGTCTAAAAATGTATAAAATATTTTTTCGAACTTAACGATAGGAACTCCTTTTGCACAAGCTCCCAAATCATTTAAAGTGATAGGACTGATTCTAGAAGCAATTAAAAACAAAGATTTATTCTTGTAGGAATTATCATCTAAATCAAAAACGGTCATATAAAATGGATTATCAAAACCCGCTCCTCCACCATAAGCATCTCTATAAATGGTGGTGGTAATTTTATAAACTTGTTGCCAATTGTCTAAAGTTTTTACATAGGTATATCTCATTTCTCCTCCTATCAGATGATCTGCATAAACGGCAGAGTTCATCTTAAAAAGTAAGACAAATAGCAAAATAAAATATGACACAAGTTTTTTCATTACACATTTCCAATTTACCATTTAATATTGTAATAACTTTAAGCCAATACAAACTAAATCTGAGAAGATGGAATTGATATAAATCCATGGTCGGTCTAAATCAATTCACTTTTTATAGTAAAAAATCGGAGAGTTTGAGTTATATTTGCACCCAATTTATCCAAGCCTAATTCTTGTAATTAATATCCCATGCCAAAAGATTCTTCAATAAAATCCGTACTAATTATTGGTAGCGGACCTATCGTTATTGGTCAGGCCTGTGAGTTTGACTATTCTGGTACTCAAGCTGCCAGATCATTAAGGGAAGAAGGAATTGAAGTGTCCCTTATCAACTCCAATCCTGCGACCATTATGACTGATGAAGTGACAGCCGATAATATTTATTTGCTGCCTTTGGATGTTCAGTCTATTGAACAAATTCTTCAAGAAAGAAATATTGACTGCGTTTTACCTACTATGGGTGGACAGACAGCTTTAAATCTTTGTAAAGAAGCTGCAGAAATTGGACTTTGGGAAAAATATAATGTTAGAGTTATAGGAGTAGATTTAGAGACCATCGATACCGCTGAGGACAGAGAACTTTTTAGAAAATATTGCTTGAGACTTGGTTTGAATGTGGCACCTTCTATTATAGCTAACTCTATGTTGGAAGGAAAAGATGCTGCACAAAAAATAGGTTTTCCATTGGTCATCAGACCATCTTATACATTAGGTGGAACAGGTGGAAGTATAGTATATAAACCAGAAGAATTCGAGCTTTTATTAACTAGAGGATTAAAAGCATCTCCCGTTCATGAAGTTTTGATTGACAAAGCGGTGATAGGTTGGAAAGAATTTGAATTAGAATTACTGAGAGACAATGATGACAATGTGGTCATTATCTGTACAGTTGAAAATTTGGACCCTATGGGAGTTCATACAGGAGACTCTATCACAGTAGCCCCTGCAATGACATTATCTGATACAGTATTCCAAAAATTAAGAGATCAGTCTATCATCTTAATGAGAAATCTTGGAAATTTTGCTGGTGGATGTAATGTTCAGTTTGCAGTAGATCCGGACACAGAAGATATTATCGTCATTGAAATTAACCCTAGAGTTTCTCGTTCATCAGCCTTAGCTTCAAAAGCTACAGGATATCCTATCGCAAAAATAGCTGCGAAATTAGCTATCGGATATACATTGGATGAATTGAAAAACCAAATTACAAAAACAACTTCAGCATATTTTGAACCTGCATTAGATTATGTGATTGTCAAAATACCAAGATGGAACTTTGATAAATTCCCTGGTTGCGATGATACATTAGGCTTCCAAATGAAGTCTGTTGGAGAGGTAATGGGTATTGGTAGAACTTTCAATGAAGCATTACAAAAAGCATGTCAATCTCTTGAGAATAATAAAATTGGATTAGGTTCGGATGGTAAAGCTTGGACGAGAGTTCAAGATATTTTGGACAGTCTAGAAAGACCATCTTGGGATAGAATTTTTAAAGTCAATGATGCAATCAGTTTAGGAGTTCCTTTGACTACTATTCACAAATTGACTCATATTGATATGTGGTTCTTAAATCAAATTAAGGATCTAGTTCAAATTGAAAAAGAATTAAAGAAATTCACTCTTGAAACCATCTCTAAGGATTTGCTTAAAAAAGCGAAAACAAATGGATTCTCTGATGCACAAATAGCGTGGGCAATTGCTTCTACTGAAGACGAAGTTTATGAAAAACGTACAGGCTTAGGAATCAAAAGAGTGTATAAAATGGTGGATACTTGTGCTGCAGAATTTGAAGCTGCAACTCCATATTTCTATTCTGCTTTTGACCAAGAGAATGAAAGTATTCCTAGCGACAAGAAAAAAATCATTGTTTTAGGAGCAGGTCCGAATAGAATTGGACAAGGTATCGAGTTTGATTACTGCTGTGTGCATGGAGTCTTAGCTATTAAAGAAGTAGGCTACGAAGCAATCATGGTGAACTGTAATCCTGAAACAGTTTCTACAGATTTTGATATTGCAGATAAATTATATTTCGAACCAGTTTTCTGGGAACATCTTTGGGAACTCATTGAATTAGAGAAGCCAGAAGGAGTTATCGTTCAATTAGGAGGACAAACTGCTTTGAAATTAGCAGAGAAATTAGCTTCAAGAGGAGTTAAAATCATTGGTTCTTCTTTTGACAGCATGGATATAGCAGAAGATAGAGGAAGATTTTCAGACTTATTGAAAGAGTTGGGAATTCCTTATCCAAATTACGGTACAGCATTTAATGCAGACGAAGCTATAGTTGTAGCGAATAGAATCGGATATCCAGTTTTGATCAGACCATCTTACGTGATAGGCGGTCAAAAAATGAAAATTGTCATCAATGATGAGGAATTAGAAAGAAGTGTAATCGACTTAATCAAACACGTCGGTGATAATAAAATTCTAATTGACCATTTCTTAGATCGTGCAAAAGAAGCAGAAATAGATGCCATCTATGATGGGGAGAATATCCAAATCATGGGAGTGATGGAGCATATCGAGCCTGCAGGAGTTCACTCTGGAGATAGTTTC
>DATJBS010000061.1:0-84808 GCA_035515235.1 Chitinophagales bacterium | reverse complement strand
ACAGACCACTGTATTTTTTGAATTCACCAAATTGCAAATAAAAAACATTAAGAAGTTAAGATTAATAAGACAATAGACCAAAAGACTGTAGACCGTTTAGACCGTAAAAACCCGTCATTGCGAGGAACGAAGCAATCTCTTGTATTAGTTCACAGTTTTCAGAACACAAATCGAAAATGCTTAAGCAAGTTGTCATTCTGTAAGAATCTCTTAAAGTAAGAAAGGAATGAACCATTAAGAAGTTAAGATTTATAAAACTGTAGACCGTTTTGAAGAGAAATTGTAGTTCTAAATTTGAACCATTAAGAAGTTAAGATTTATTTGACCACACTTCGACAGGCTCAGTTACCACAGTCCAATGTCGTTAAGTTTAGTGGAAAATGTCATTCTGACGAAGGTGGTCACTGAGCAACGTCGAAGTAAAGAATCTCTTTAGAACATTGTAGATTTGAGATCCTTCATTTCGCTTAGGCTACATTCAGGATGACAATCGTGTTAAACTTAACAACATTGGGACGATGACTGTTGACTTTTCATAGATGCTTTCATTTTTACTGACGCTTCCGAAGTAGCATGAGATAGTTCTAGAATTTGCACATTATCACATTATTCCATCAGCACATTAATCTATTGCCACATTAAAACAACAGTCTTAAATAGAAATAAAAAAAGATTCAAAATTTTAAAAAACGCTCAAAAGTTATTAAGTTTACTTATACCAAACGTTCGTTTGATTTTTTAAATAAAAAAATAGTTAAAATATGAATGAAGCTTATATTTTTGATGCGATCAGAACACCAAGAGGTCGTGGAAAGAAAAACGGTTCTTTACATGAAGTCACTCCTATCAGATTGGTAGCTGGGCTTTTAAATTCCATGCAAGAAAGAAATCATTTGGACACTAAAAATGTAGAAGATGTGATTTTAGGTTGCGTAACTCCTATCGGTGATCAAGGTGCAGATATAGCTAAGACTGCTGCAACTTATGCTGGTTGGGATGACTCTGTTTCTGGATTTCAGCTCAATAGATTCTGTGCATCAGGATTAGAAGCTATTAACTTAGCTGCTGCAAAAGTTCGTTCTGGATGGAATGATATGATTGTCGCAGGTGGAGTAGAATCCATGTCAAGAATGCCAATGGGCTCTGATGGTGGAGCTTGGTTTTTAGACCCTTCTGTCAATTATGAAACTTACTTTATCCCTCAAGGAATTAGTGCGGATTTAATCGCAACAATGGAAGGATTTTCAAGAGAGCAATGTGATCAATATGCATTAAGATCTCAACAATTAGCTGCAAAAGCTAAAGCTGCAGGTTATTTCAAAAATTCAATTATTCCTGTAAGAGATAGAAACGGTTTACTTATTTTAGGTGAAGATGAATTCAACAGACCTGAAACTACATTAGCTGGTTTAGCTTCATTAAGTCCATCTTTCGCTATGCCGGGAGAAATGGGATTTGATGCAGTAGCATTACAAAGATATCCTCACGTCACTTCTATCAATCATATTCACCATCCAGGAAACTCTTCTGGAATTGTGGATGGAGCGGCATTAGTCTTAATTGGCTCTAAAGAAAAAGGCGCTCAAATGGGTTTAAAACCAAGAGCTAGAATCGTCATGGCTGCACATACTTCTACAGAACCAACAATCATGTTAACTGGCCCTGGTCCAGCTTCACTTTTAGCATTGAAAAAAGCTGGAATGACTATTAATGATATAGATTTAGTAGAAATGAATGAAGCATTTGCATCTGCAGTTTTAAAATTACAAAGAGATATTAATTGTCCTGATGACAAATTAAATGTTAACGGTGGTGCGATCGCATTAGGCCATCCACTTGGAGCTACTGGAGCAATGATCTTAGGAACTGCTCTAGATGAACTAGAAAGAACAGGAAAATCTACTGCATTGATTACATTATGTGTTGGTGGTGGAATGGGTGTAACTACAATTATTGAAAGAGTTTAAGAACAATTCTTTTTATTTAAAAATTTAAAAAAATACAATCAATGTTCAGATACGAAAAAGATTCAGACAATATTGTTACCATCACTATGGACATGCAAGGTCGTTCTGCAAATGTTATCAACGATGAATTTGGAAAACTATACGGAGAAACTTTAGAAAAAATTACTCAAGAAACAGATTTAGCTGGAGTAATTTTCACTTCTGCAAAATCAACATTTCTTGCTGGAGCGGATTTAGAAAGTTTATATAAAAACTCAGATGCACAATCAGTTTTTGATATGTGTGAAAGTTTAAAATTAGGTTTTAGAAAATTAGAAACATTAGGGAAACCTATTGTTGCTGCACTGAACGGAGCTGCATTAGGTGGTGGATATGAGTTAGCTTTAGCTTGTCACAGAAGAATCGCTTTGAAAAATCCTAAATCTCAATTTGGATTGCCAGAAGTGACTTTAGGCTTATTACCTGGTGGCGGTGGAACTGTTAGATTACCAAGATTAATTGGCTTACAAAACAGTTTACCATTTTTGACAGAAGGCAAAAAATTAAAAGCTGAAGCTGCATTGAAAGCAGGTTTAGTGGATGAATTAGCTGATACTCCAGAAGAATTGATGGAGAAATCAAAAACTTGGATTAAAGCAAATCCTAAATCTCAAAACCCTTGGGATATTAAAGGTTTTAAAATTCCTGGTGGAGATCCACGTAATCCAAAAGTAGCTTCTATGCTGCCAATCGTACCTGCGATGACCCGTAAAAAAACTTACGGAAACTATCCAGCTCCAATAGCAATTATTTGTTCTGTAGTAGAAGGTGGTGTAGTAGATTTTGAAACTGCTTCTAGAATTGAATCTAGATATTTCACAGAATTAGCAACTGGACAAGTTTCTAAAAACATGTTGACTGCATTCTGGTTCAACTTGAATAGCATCAATGCAGGCGCAAGTCGTCCTAAAAATGTTGCTCCACAAGTCACTAAGAGATTAGGTGTAATTGGTGCAGGAATGATGGGAAGTGGAATTGCTTACGTTTCAGCAGTGGCTGGAATTGAAGTCATTTTGAAAGATTCGACTTTAGAGAAAGCTGAATTTGGAAAATCTTACTCAGAGAAATTAGTTGCAAAACAGGTTCAAAGAGGTAAAATGACTCCAGAAAAGGGTCAAGAAGTTTTAGCGAGAATCACTCCTACTGCTGACGCTGATGCAGTCAAAGGTGTTGACTTAATCATTGAGGCTGTATTTGAAGATAGAGATTTGAAAGCTACAGTGACTAAAGAATCGGAAGCAGTTATGGATGCAAGCGGAGTTTATGCTTCCAATACTTCGACTTTACCTATCACAGGTTTAGCGAAAGCTTCTTCTCGCCCAGATCAATTCATCGGAATACATTTCTTCTCTCCAGTGGACAAAATGCCTTTGGTAGAAATAATAACAGGTGCTGAAACGAGCGATGAGACATTAGCAAAAGCTTTTGATTATGTCAAACAAATCAGAAAAACACCTATCGTTGTAAATGATAGCAGAGGATTTTATACTTCAAGAGTTTTCTCTACTTATGTACTCGAAGGAATTACATTGTTAGGCGAAGGTCAAGATGCTCAATTTATAGAAAGCACTGGTTTACAAGCAGGTATGCCAATAGGACCATTAGCATTGACGGATGAAGTGAGTTTATCTTTGATGGATCACATCAGAAAACAAACTGTAAAAGATATGGAAGCTGAAGGAAAATCAGCTCCTACTCATCCGGCTTATCCTGTTTCAGAAAAAATGATTGATCTAAAAAGATTTGGTAAGGCTGCAGGTGCAGGATTCTATGATTATCCTCAAGGTGGTAAAAAACATCTTCATTCAGGATTGAAAGAATTATTCCCAGCTAAAACACCAATGCCACAACAAGAAATGATCGATAGATTATTATTTGTTCAATCTTTAGATACAGTAAGATGTTTGGAAGAAGGTGTTTTGACAAGTGTAGCAGATGCTAATATTGGTTCTATTTTCGGATGGGGTTTTGCACCATTCCACGGAGGAACATTACAATACATCAACGCTTACGGCTTGGATGCATTCATCAAAAGAGCACAAGAATTAGAAGCTAAATACGGTGAAAGATTTGCTGTACCAGCTTTATTAAAAGAAAAAGCAGCGAAAGGCGAGAAATTCGTTTAAGCTATTTAAGCTAAAAATATTTAAAGCCTAAATGGATATTTCTATCTGTTTAGGCTTTAATTTTTGAACTATCTTTATTCATCCATGCAGATTCATAGAATAAATCCAAAAGAAATACAAAGCCTCAAAATTCAATTTAGCTTTCAAAAAAGTCCTTTTGGTAAAATGATCATTGCCAATACGGAGAAAGGTATTTGTTATGCTGCATTTGAAGAAGAAGAAGAAAATCAAGCTATCCAAAATTTGAAAAACAGATTTCCATCTGCAGAAATCATTAATAAATCACATCTGTCACATAATCAATTTCTACAGATTTTCCAACAAAATCATTCTGCAATCAATTTTGACTTACATCTTAAAGGAACAGATTTTCAAGTAAAAGTTTGGGAAGATTTATTAAAAATTCCTTTTGGTTCTACCTCCACTTATGGTCGAATTGCTCAAAATATTCAACTCACTATAAAAGCATCCCGAGCAGTCGGAACAGCGATTGGAAATAATCCTATTGCCTATGTAATTCCTTGTCACAGAGTTATCCAAAGTTCTGGTGGACTCGGAGGATATATGTGGGGAATTGATAGAAAAAGAGAAATATTAGAATTTGAAAAATCAATTTCAAGCCAAATAGAGCTGAAATTTTAAACTAATTATCTGTTTGAATTGGCTCCATTAAATACGTAGGTCCAATTTTATCTATCTCTTCTATAAAAGGAATTTCCTTGAGATATAAAAACTCTAACATTTCTAAATATCGAAGTTTATCTTCCTCTCCATTTAATCCAAAATGAAATTCTCGTCTTTTATCATTGAGATAAAAAGTTATAACATTGGATAAGTTACCCGTAAATCCATAAATATTATAATGTGAAACATAAATAATTCTCAGATTTGACATTCGTTCCCAATAAATCAATTCATATTTAAAACAAAACCCTTCCTCATTAATACTTATCAATGTATTGTTTATTTCATCTTTTAAATGATAATGATAAATGAGAGCATAAATTCCTAAAAACACAGTCATTAAAACTACGGTTGCGAATAGACCAAAAACAATCCAACCAATATGATCTTGAAATATCTGTAAAAATAGTACTAAAGCAATTATTGCTAAGACGGTTACTAGTCTAAAATTAAACTTAGATAAAACATATACCTTTTCCTCGGTTGCAATGAATTTATATTCTTTAACTTCCATCTAAGAATTCAGATTTAAATCAATAATTAATACATCCAACTTCTCAACGTCAACAATACTCCTGAAATCAATATCAACACAAAAACTCCTTTTTGAAATTTTTCTACTGGAATTTTTTTCTTTAGCTGTTGACCCAAAACGACTGCTAAAATCAAAAAGGGCAAACACCAAAAATACATGATTAACACTTCTCTGTTGAGTAATCCTGTGCCCACATGTCCTGCAATTACAAAAATATCTGTTGGGATAAAATATGCTTGCATCATTCCTACAAATACTAATGGAGACCAACCTCTCATCGCTCCAAACATCACTACTGGTGGCGCACTCGTATTGAATGCTCCACCAAGTATGCCGCCTATAAATCCAAATATAGGAGCTGATTTGTCGGTTTCAATTTTAAAGAATGTAGGTTTAAAAAGATTGTATAGTGAAATCAATGAGATCACAACTCCAACAATACCTTGCATCAGATTTTTGTCCATGTGTTTCAACAGCCAAACGCCTATGGGTACTCCACAAAGAGAACCTATCACTAAACGTAATGCAACTTTCCATTGTATATGTTTCCAGCCTGAACCAAAAAGTAATAATGCTAAAGTAAATCCTGATAAAGCTAATAAAGGTGTGGATTTTTGAAGACCAATAATCATCGTCAAAAAAGGCAAGGCTAATAATGCATCACCAAATCCAAAAGTTGCAAATATGGTACTTGCAATAAAAATGATTAGAATAATCAGCCAGGGTATTTCCACTCGACAAAGATATTATTTAGAATTTAGTAGTTGATAGTCTTCAATTAAAATTAAAGATGTTGATCAATCCACATCATCCATAATAAAAGCTTCGGCTTCATCTAATTTAGTATAAGAGGCTACCTTTCTAAAACGAGAATCTTCAGGTCTGATTTTATAAGACAAAACATCTAATTTTTCTATTTCTTCTAGTAATGGCTTCGTGAGCTTCACTTTATAATTACTAGATTTTAAACTAATAGGAGCTTTATCTCTATGGGTATCGATTACAAATTTCAGCGGCATATCACCCTTGTTAGATTTGGCAATATTCTCTATGGTTTGTATAAAAAGCGAATTGATTCTATATCCATTCACACCTATTTCTAGAAATTTACTTTCCTTATCTAAGACAGTATTTAAATATTCTACTTCAGTCACTTTAAAGAAATAATCTGTAGCATCTTTATATTTTTTACGCAATGAGCCTGATACTCTCAAGAAGCTATTGACTTCAAAAAACGCTGCATACTTAATATATTCATCTCCAAAAAATGGTAGCTCCATTTCAGAAAAATGGTCTTCTATCTTTAAGAAAGCAAAAGGTCTACCATCTTTAGTGACTCTTTTACTGACTTCTTTTACTATACAACAGAATACTAGAGGAGTTTCAGGATTTTCCTCAATATCTCTAATTCTAGAATTACAGAAAAACTCTTGCTCAAATCTGAATTCATCTAAAGGATGTCCTGACAAATAAATCCCAATCACTTCCTTTTCATTAGTCAACAATTCAAAATCATCCCAAGGATTAATGTGTGGAATTTCAGGATCGACTAATTGATCGTCGAAACTATCACCAAATAAAGACGTGGTGCTAGTTTCCTTTTGTTGTTTGTATAAATTACCGAATCTTATCACTCTATCTAAAAAGGAAGTCCCATCATTTAACAATTCAACATATTGTGCTCGATGAATATTACCGATTGAATCAAAGGCTCCAGCACGAGCCAAAGTCTCCATACTTTTCTTATTCACAGCGCGAAGATTCACTCTTTTGACCATATCAAAAATAGATTCAAATGGCCCTCCTGCTTCTCTTTCTTCAATAATCGCATGAGCTGCAGCATCTCCCAATCCTTTTAGTGCAGAGAGTGTAAATCGAATTTCTCCTTTCTTATTGACAGAGAATCTCATACTACTCTCATTGATATCTGGCCCTAATACTTTCACGCCCATATTTCGGCATTCTGCCAAGAAAAAGCTGATTTTCTCAGAGTTTTTAAAGTTATTCGTCAATACTCCAGCCATATATTCTGCTGGATAGTTTGCTTTTAGATATGCTGTTTGATAAGCGACCATTGCATAACATACGGAGTGAGATTTGTTAAAGGCATAAGCTGCAAATGCTTCCCAATCCTTCCAAATTTTCTCTAGAATCTTTTCTGGATGACCTTTGGCTGCTGCTTGTTCAATGAATTTAGGCTTCAGTTGATCCAAGGTTTTGCGGTCTTTTTTACCCATCGCTTTTCTCAAAACGTCCGCATCTCCTTTGGTAAAGTCCGCTAATTTTTGAGATAATAACATCACCTGTTCTTGATAAACCGTAATCCCATAAGTCTCTTTCAAATACTCTTCCATTTCTGGCAAGTCGTACTGAACTGCTTCTCTTCCAAATTTCCTATCAATAAAACTAGGAATATACTCCATCGGTCCAGGGCGATAAAGCGCATTCATCGCAATTAAATCCTCTATTCTATCAGGCTTTAAATCTTTTAAATGCTTTTGCATCCCTCCGGACTCAAACTGGAAAGTTCCGTTGGTTTCTGCTCTTTGATATAATGCAAAGGTTTTCGAATCGTCTAAAGGTATTTCATCAAGATCGATATCTCTTCCTGTGTTTATTTTAATCAGCTCCACGGCATCTTTCAAAACCGACAGAGTTCTTAATCCCAAAAAGTCCATTTTTATTACGCCAGCATCTTCGATGACGTTTCCTTCAAACTGTGTCACTAACAATTTGATGTCTTTTGCTTTGGCTACCGGAAGAATATCTGTCAAATCTTTTGGAGCAATGATAATTCCTGCCGCATGGATTCCTGTATTTCTTACTGACCCTTCTAATTTCAGAGCCTCTCTGATGACATGTGCTCGTAGATCATCCCCTTCTTGAATTTTTCTGAGTGCTTCTAATTTTACCCTATCTTCTGCATTTAAACCGTATTTTTTCATCGGTCCATCATCAGCGTCCATAGGTTTGAGAAGCAGTCTTTTAAGCTCTACTCCTGGTCTATCTGGAACTAATTTTGCCAAAATATTAGATTCTGCTAAAGGCAAATCCATCACTCTCGCAACGTCCTTTATACTCGACTTAGCCGCCATTGTACCATAAGTTACAATATGAGCTACTTGCCTTTCGCCGTATTTTTCAACTACATAATCGATAACTTTCTGACGACCGGTATCATCAAAATCCGTATCAATATCCGGCATACTTTTACGATCTGGGTTTAAAAAACGCTCAAAAAGTAAATTGTATTTTATAGGGTCAATATTTGTAATACCAATGCAATAAGCTACCGCAGAACCTGCTGCCGAACCTCTACCCGGCCCCACGAAAACTCCGATTTCTTTTCCTTTATTGATAAAATCCTGAACAATCAAGAAATATCCTGCAAAACCCATCGTACGAATTGTGAACAATTCAAAATCTATACGTTCTTGAATTTCTGGAGTAATATCTACATATCGTTTTCTAGCACCTTCATAAGTCAAGTGCTTTAAAAAATCGTCCTGATTAAGAAATTCTTGAGGAATAATGAAATTTGGAAGCATGATATCTTGCTTCAATTTTAACGGCTCCACTTTATCTACAATCAATTGGGTGTTATCCAAAGCTTGTGGTAAATCTTTGAAAGCTTCTGCCATTTGTTTTTCTGTTTTAAAGAAAAACTGATCGTTAGCAAATGCGAACCTTGTTCCTTTTGGGAAACCTCCGTCTTCTGAAAAGTCTTTATTCGTTGGGGTACTTTGCTTTTCACCGGTATTAATACAAAGTAGAATATCGTGTGCATTAAAATCTTCCTGATCTACATAGTGCGTATCGTTGGAAGCAATGATTGGAACATTGTATTTCTTAGCGTATTGGAGTAAAACAGCATTGACTTTATCTTGGTCTGCAATACCGTGTCTTTGTAATTCTATATAGTAATCATCACCAAATAAATCTAGCCACCATTTGAATAAAGTCTCTGCCTCCTCTTCAGTTTTATTCAAAATCGCACGAGGGACTTCAGCTCCAAGACAACAAGTAGTAGCTATTAAGCCTTCATGATATTGAAGGATTAACTCTTTGTCGATACGAGGATATTTCCCGTACATCCCTTCTATATATCCAAGTGAACAAAGTTTGACTAAGTTCTCGTAACCTTTTCTGTTTTTGGCTAATAATAACTGATGATATCTTTTATCGCGTACTCCCTTAGTGAATTGTTGTTGATGTCTATTCTCTACTAAATAAAACTCACAGCCTACAATAGGTTTGACGACTGGCTCAACAATATCCTTTCCAAATTCATCTTTACGTCCGGTAGATTTCGTGTTTTTCCAAGCTTCTGCTACGAACTGAAAAGCACCATACATATTCCCGTGATCAGTCAGCGCTATAGCTCTATGACCATCTTCTGTGGCTTTTTTAAATAAGCCTTTGACACTTGCAGCACCATCTAATAATGAAAACTGAGTATGACAATGTAAATGAGAAAAATGTGACATAGTAAGAGAATAGTTGCGATAAGGATTCCTCCAAATCTAATCAAATCCCTACTCTAAAGTCAAAATTTAAGGTTGAAATTATCAACAAAGTGATGTGGTGAAAAGAAAATTAGAAGATGAGAAAATTGAACCATTAAGGCATTAAGAATTTGGGATAATAATTCTCAATGTGCTGATATTTCATTTTTACCACAAATCTTTGCAAACGCAATCACAGTAACTGTCGATATGTGATCTGCAGTTTCTGTCTCATAATCAAGAAATCTTGAATCTAAGTTTGAAATTCTAAGCGACTGAGTTCAGGATGAAATCATGCTTATCCTATTTGTTCAAATGCATAATCTATAGCTTTACAGAAAACTGCTCCTACAGATTTTAATTCTTCTTCAGAATGTGCATCGCATACAAAACCTACTTCATAACCCGAAGGACCTACATAGACTCCATTTTCTAATAAATAACTATGCATTTCTTTGAAATATTTCATTGATTCTGCGTCAATTTGATCTGCACTTCTAATATGCTGAATATCAGAATAAGCCATCCAAAAAATTGAACCTATATTAAATATCTGAATTGAATATTTTTTCTCTTGAATATGGTTGCGAAGAATATCTAATAAAATCTGTGTTTTATCTGCAAGAGTTTCATAAAAACCATCTTCCAAACATCTACTCAACTGTGCAATACCTGCTGCCATTGCTACAGGATTACCAGACAAAGTACCAGCTTGATAGACTCTTCCAAGTGGAGAAATATTTTCCATGATTTCTTGACTCGCTCCGTAAGCTCCTACAGGCATACCACCACCAATGATTTTACCGAAAGTGAGAATATCTGGCTGAATTTCGTACAATCCTGCAGCACCAGAAAATCCAACTCTAAATCCAGAAATCACTTCGTCAAAGATCAATAAAGTTCCATATTGCTTTGAAATATCTCTTAGAAATTGTAAGTATTCTTTACGTTGAAGTAATAATCCATTATTTGCAGGAATAGGCTCTATAATAATAGCAGCAATTTCATGACCTGATTTCTCAAAAATTTCTTTGACAGCATTCTCATCATCTAGTGGCAACACTAATGTTTCTGCAACAAATGATTCTGGAACTCCAGCTGATGTACTTTCTCCAAAAGTTACTAATCCACTTCCTGCTTTTACTAATAAGCTATCAGCATGACCATGATAGCAACCTTCGAATTTTAAGATTTTACTTCTGCCTGTTACTCCTCTCGCTAAGCGCAAAGCAGACATCACAGCTTCTGTGCCTGAGGAAACAAAACGAACCATTTCCAAATACGGATGATTAGAAATAATTAACTCTGCTAATTGATTTTCCAAAGCTGTAGGAGCTCCAAAAGAAGTTCCTTCTTCAACAGTGGTTTGAATAGCCTTCACTACTTTATCAGGTGCATGACCTAAAATCAAAGGCCCCCAAGAACCACAGAAATCTATGAATTCATTTCCATCTTCATCCCATATTCTTGAACCTTTACCCTTTTTGATAAACAAAGGAGTTCCTTTTACAGATTTAAAAGCTCTTACTGGAGAATTTACTCCTCCAGGCATCAAAGTTTTTGCCTTTTCAAAAAGTATTTTAGATTGTTCTCTTTTCATCGATATAGTCATATTAGATAGTATTCAAGCGTATAAAGAAAGATGTACCACCGTTTTCCTCATCAGATTCAAACCAGATTTGACCGCCAGTATTTTCAATTATACTTTTACTCATCGCTAGCCCCAATCCTGTACCTGAAGATTTGGTAGTGAAATTAGGCTCAAAGATATCCTTTGCTCTCTCTAAAGGGATACCCGTACCGTTATCTTTGACAATAATATTACAGTAACCGTCAAATTTTTCAACAGAAATCTCCAATAAACCATTTTCTTGGTTAGGAATCGATTGAATAGCGTTTTTAATTAGATTAGTGAACACCCTCACCATTTGATCCTTATCTATATTGACATAAATTGGAGTAAGTGGAATCGATGTTTGAATAGTGACTTCTTCGCTAGTAATGAATAAGCCAACCACACTATTAAGAATAGAAATAATATTTTCTCTTTGAGGATTACCAATGGGCATTTTCGCAAAATCAGAAAACGCAGTAGCGATATTAGCCAAAGTATCTATTTGCTCAATAAGTCTTAGTGCTATTCTTTTAGTCATCTCTTCTATATCATCTCTATCTTCATCCAAGGCTCTTTGCAAGTGCTGAATACTCAACTTCATAGGAGTCAATGGATTCTTGATTTCATGAGCCACCTGCTTTGCCATTTCTCTCCAAGCGCCTTCCCTCTCAGACTTAGCTAAGAGTCCTGCACTTTCATCTAAGACACCAATCATACGGTTATACTCATCGACCAACTGACCGATTTCATCTTTATTTTTCCAAACAATATGTTGATTGACTTTACCTAATTCGACTTCTTTAATGTTTTGAGTAATGATGCTCAATGGTTTCACAATTACTCTTGAGACCCAAATAGATAGCAAAGCAGCTCCTAAAATCAATAAAACATAAATATTCACCAAAGACATTAAGAAGAAAGAAATGTCATTTTTGATATTCACTTCTTTACCATAATAAGGGAAATTAATAAAACCTACCTTATCTCCGTTAGGATCTTTTACTGGTAAATAGGCAGCTATATATTTTAAATTTCCAATTTTTTCATCATGCACAAAGCTTGAATATCCATCAATTTTTAATGCTTTGAATGCTGTGGGATCGATTAAAGTAGATTGCAATCCACCTTTAAAAATGTCAGGTTGAGAAGAATAAAGCAATTTACCATTCATATCAAAAGCATTCATGTCAATCGCAAACACTTCTGAGAGTTGTTTCATTTTGGATTTGAGAATACCGCTGAATACATCGTCATGATTTTCTACAAAACTCTCTGCGTACAATATTTCAATCGCATCAGTCACCGACAAGCCTCTCTGCTTCAAGCTCTCATTGTGTAAATGATTGTATTGAACATTAAAGAAAAATATTGTCATAGAACCAATAAGTACCAATGAAATCAGCACTTGACTAATCATCGATGTTTGAATCTGTTTCTGTAAGGTATTCAGCTTAATACTTTGAAACATCCTCCTTCCTTTCATCCAGATACTTCCATAATCGGTTAAAAGACTTAGAAAATAAAAGAAGAACAGCTGCAAAATCAACAAATACGAATAAAATGAAAACGAACTCAAAAAGCCTATTCTCTTATAAGTCACTATCACTTGCTTCTCCTGCATTCTATAAATGAGATGCTCATTTTCACCTTCACGCACGATGAGATATTTTCCAGAAGCTGGCAAAGGATATTTAAAATTAGAAGGATAGCTAAAGTTTCCAGATACATTCATCAAATTTTTATTTCGATAAATGGCATAAGTAATATTGGAGACATTATTGAAAATTGAATTGTCTTGATCTGATTTCAACAATTCAGGATAGGCGCTAAATGGTGTAAAAGTTTTCGGAGTAAAAACAATCATTAAATCTCCCAATAAAGTATCATTCACTTTATACTCAATAGAGACCATGTACTTTTCTCCACGAGGCTTAACCGATAAATAGTAAATATAAGGCGATACTTTCTGAACTCCTTTCTGATTTTTACTTGTAGTTAATGCATAGAAAGTTTTAGAACCTTCTCCTTTGAGTTGCTTTCCTTCATCGTTAAAAGCATGAACGGAAATATTATACTTCCCTAAATATTTATTAAAATACCTTTGTTGTATTCTGCTGCCGATATCAAAACCGGTTAAATAAGGATTTTCAAAATAGCTTTTAATAAAATTATCGTCTTTAATTTGATCGACTCTATTAGAAATATCAAACTCCTCAGCATAATCTCTTTCGGACGCTAAAGCAATTGCGTAATGCTGTACCATTTCCACTTTACGCTCATTGGTATAGTATAAAATACAAGATGCACCAATAAAAGAGTAGGTAGATAATAAGATAAGATTTAGATAGAATTTTCGAGTTACTTGAGCACTTTGAACTCTACAGTACCAAAATAAAATCATCAGATAGATGATGTAAATAATAACTAGTCCAATGACAAAAGGATAAGAATCAAAGACATCAAACAAAAAACCAAGAACTAAGAATACAATATGGACTACTATTTGTAAAAGATAAAAGGTTCGATTTAGATATTCCTTTTTGATAAACCTTATCGGAATAAACATAATTCCGAATGTAAAATTGATAATAACAACTCCTAATAAACTATCAAGACCCAATTGGTCAAATCGATACAAATCAAAAGAAACAGTAGAGTTGTGATGTAAACTAGCAATAATAAATACGGTCAAATAAAAGGATGTAGCCAAATAAATGGACAGTAGTATGCTGATTAAGTTTTTCTCTTTATTGCTACTTTTTAAAAAAGCGTGAATTACCCAATTTCTTATGATCCAGTGCAACAAATGCAATCTTAAAAACAACTCTCCTATTGAATCTGCTAAAAATGGAGATGCGTAACTTTCTAATTTAAACAAGCTACCTATTCCTGTAAAGGAGGGTATTTCTAACCAGTTGATATAAATTTCAATGAACGCTAAGTAGAATAAAGTGATCAGTAAAGCTTGAGTTAATTTATTTCTATGAAGCGCGATTCCTAAACGTCTATTGATAATTAAGAAAATCAATAAAATGCCCAAAATTTCAAAAAACACAATAGGCAACAAGACTAATCTATTGGCATCAGGATTATCTCTTACGTAGAATAGAGTTTTGTTATTTCTATTGAGTACAGGCTCCGAAATAGAGGTCTTAACATTTTCTCTACTAGTAATCATGGTCAGCTTAAAAGCTGGATTTTTCAATAAAAAGCCAGATTTCAGATAATCATTTTCTACAGGATAAATTTGATAAATGGTCAATATTGAAATCAAATGATAACCATCCTTCAGTGGGAATACTTGTACTAGATGATAAGCATTACTGATTCGAACCAATTTTTGCTCTGCTCCAAAATTAGAGATATTAATATTACTAGGAATGACCTTATCTGTAGACCAATAGATGATTTGCTGATCAGGATTAGAGACATACAAATTGACCCAATCGTTGGATTTTTTAGAATCTAAATAATTGAATAGTAAAGGGAGTGAATCGAGGCTTAGCTCGAGAGTAGAATCTTTGGAGATTTTTTCTACTGTTTGATTTTGAGTCTGAATCCATTTCGAGAGAATAGATACGGACTGATGAACGGAGCTTTTAGGACTATGAGAATGATTATAAATAAAAGCAATTGACAAGAATATCACTCCTAAAAGGAATATTCCGTTATAGTAGTACTTTTTGTTTTTTATTAAACTCATGGATATTTTGAAAACATCTAAAATAAGATATTTATCTACAAAGCAAGCATATCAATAGATTTCGCTGAGGTATTAAAAACAAAAAAGCCACGCTAAAAGCATGGCTTAATATGTTTTTTGATTGTAGTCAAATTACGCTTCTGTAGCGATAGAAACAAAAGTTCTATCTTTAAGTCCTTTTGTAAAGACTACTTTACCACCTTTTAAAGCAAAAAGAGTGTGGTCTCTTCCGATTCCAACATTAGTGCTTGGGTGGAATTTTGTACCTCTTTGACGGATAAGAATATTTCCAGGTATTACTTCTTCACCACCGAATTTCTTAACTCCTAATCTCTTGCTTTCTGAATCACGTCCGTTTTTTGAACTACCGACACCTTTTTTGTGAGCCATTTCTGTATATTTTTTTTAATTAAGCAATTCCTTCAATCTTGATCTTTGTGAAAGACTGACGGAAACCATTTTTAACTCTATAGCCTTTACGACGTTTTTTCTTAAAAATGATTACTTTATCACCTTTCAAGTGATCGAGTATTGTAGCATTTATTTTAGCACCCTCTACAACTGGAGATCCCACTTGGACTGTGCCATTATTATCAATCAACAACACTTTATCAAAACTAATAGAGTCTCCTGAATTGCCTTCTAATCTGTGCACGAAGATTTCTTGATTCTGTGCTACTTTAAATTGTTGTCCGTTAATTTCAACGATCGCGTACATCACCTATACTATTTATTGGGTGCAAAGATAGTACTTATCTTTGATTATTTATCCCAGATTTTAAAAAATGTTACTAATTTATCCACAAAAATAGACAAGTATTTCAACTTTAGCGCATAGTTTCTGTAAAACTTTGATTAAATCTCAAATGAAGTCTATTATAGTTTTACAAATTGATGAGCTTCTGATTTTTAATGATTGTTTTCTACTACTTTCTTAACCTAAGTCGATAAGATTTATAGGTTGCTTTTTATATCAAATCTTTTATCATCAACATCTTTCCTACTCTATAACCACAGCCATAAGACCTTAGTATCTATCAGCAGCTTCACAAGCTTACTGCGTGACAAATTAAACATGCATCTGATAAACGAACATTATCTAAACATCTCATCAATACTGTCCAAAAAATCTTCTTAAAAACCATTCTATAAATAGCAGTGAGAAAATAAGAAGTAAAATCAACTGATAATCAATGATAGACTTACTTGAAGAAACCTCTTTAATTATAGGTTGGATTTGATGATTATTTTCCATTTCGTTGAACAAACCATCCATGTTTTTTAATGTAAACATTTTACCTTGGTGCTGCATAGCAATCGTATTCAATAATTGAAAATCAGCTTTTGTCTTGTAAGATTCGATATCAAATTTCTGGACGGCAAACTTATAAACTGAATGAAGCTTTTTGTTATTAAACGTTGTACTTGCTTGTACTTCATATTCTCCAGCAGGTAATTTTCCTATATTATAGGTGTAAGCATGAAGGGTTTTGTCCATTAAAAACTCAGAGCTATAATTGTTATTTCCTTTTATAACAGCTTTTACATCTGATGTATTGATCATTTGAGCTGATTCGTTATAGATTGCTCCTTCTAATGAAATCCATTCTCCTTCGTGATAAATATTTTTTCCTGTTCGAATTCTAAATGGTCGGTGATCTTTTTTATTTGCTAAAAATTGAAGTAACCTTTCTATCCATTCGAAGGTTCTAGACTTACTGTCATACTGTAAAAATTCTTGCATACCCCATCTCCAAATTCCCTCTCCTAACAAAATTGCTGATATGCGCCCATTGTTTTCTTCGGCCACCAATAAAGGATTTGCTGTCGTGACTGTACCTATCTTTTGCTTCCAAATAATTTCAGTTGAAGGAGACAATTGGTATTGTCCGTACGGTACCAATAATGGTGGAACTTGACTGAGCCACTTCATTCCTTCATCTGAAACAAAAAATTTCTGAAAACCAGACTCATATATAGGAGTAGTTTCATTCGGCAATCTATTCACTTGCTGAAATTGAATAGCTGTCTGCATTTGATTAAAGATATTCAGGTTTGTCTGTGCACTTAATATCCACCAAATAGGTGCTTTAGAAGCAGTGATTTTATTTAAAGTATTAGCAGCATTGGCATTATTGAAAGAAGGTAATCCATGCAGAATCCATAAGTCCACATCTGACGGTATGGCTTTTAAATCATTGACCTGAACAACATTCAAGTCTATATTTTTGAGTTGATTAATCGCTTCTTTAATAAGTTTTAAATCAGGATGGGGTGCATCGTATAATAGAACTACTTTCTGTCTACCATCAATTACCTGTATATAAAACTCTTGTTGATTGTTTTGATAAGATTTTTCATTCGCAAGTGGAGAAATTTGAACAGTAAACTTTTGGATGCCTATATTTTGAGTTGTTATTTTCAAATCAATAGTATGATTCCACTCTTTAGAATTAATTAAGACATTCTGAGTTTGAATAATTTGACCAGCCGCATTTTTCAATTCAACTTTCATAGTCTTTTGGTCAAAATTCGCTGCAGCTACATCTACTAAAACCTGCAGTTCATCTCCTAAGTATATGATATCATTGTATCTCAATCTTTGAATCCAAGCATCTGTTTGCGATGTAGTATCTCCCAATGCAATGGTATAAATTGGAATTCCTGAAAATTGGGTATTATAAACTGGATTGGAGCCTTGATTGTATATCCCATCTGAGCTCAATATGACAGCGCCGATATGTTGACCAATATGCTTTTGAGCTAATTGGTTCAAAGATTTATCAATATCAGTTCCTTGAAGCGTATATATGTTCTCAACGATAGTATCATTGATTTCTAACCCAAATCTATAAGAATGAAGCGTATACTTATCTGATAATTTTTCTTGAAGTTGTTTTCTTTTTGTCTGATATTCTGATAAATCATTTAGACTCATCCCCTCTTTGATAGATGCCGAATGGTCTTCAAGCATTAAAATTACAGGAGTGATTTTTTCATTTTTCACGTGCTTCATCAAAGGATTGAGCAACAATAAACCTATAAGCGAAAAAGCAGAAAATCTTAAAAAAGCTAATAAATAAATCCAAAGCCGATTGACTTCAAATTTTTGAAATGAATTTTTATATAATAAATAGGTCAGACCTGCAGCAAGTATTACTACAAGAAAAACTGTCCAAACTGGATAAGTTAAAATCCATTGCATGAACCTAATCTAAGAAAAATCATTGATTAACACCACCACAAACTTGAATTACTTGTCCTGTAATATAGGATGACATATCTGATGCTAAAAAGACAGCCACTTGAGCAACTTCATTGGTTTGTCCAATTCTTTTTAAGCTGACAGACTTTTCAAATTCATCTTTTAAATTTTCAGAAATATGTTGAGTCATTTCTGTTTGTATCCAACCGGGAGCAATGACATTACAGCGGACATTTCTGCTTCCATATTCTTGAGCTATTGATTTGGTAAAACCTATTATTCCTGCTTTGGACGCCGCGTAATTCGACTGTCCTGCATGACCATAAATCCCCATTATAGAACTCATATTTATTATAGATCCGTTAGTCCGAATCATGTATTTCAATACAAATTTTGAAAACAAAAAAATAGATTTCAAATTGGTATCCATAACAGAATCCCAATCCTCTTCAGTCATTCTCAGTAATAAATTATCTTTTGTAATCCCTGAATTATTGACAAGGATATCAATTTTACCCAAAAACTCATGTGCTGCTTTGACTGAGCTTTGTACAGCTTCAGATTTTGTACCGTCACATTGTATGGCTTTTACATTTTCTTCTCCTAATTCTTGTACAAGCTGCTCTGCTTGGGTAGAAGAACTATGATAAGTAAAAACTACTTTAGCTCCATTCAAAACAAAAGCCCTGACCACGGCTTCGCCAATTCCTTTGGCACCACCAGTAATCAGAGCTGTTTTATTATTTAGAAGATTCATGTCTTAATTTTGAGACAACAGACCATAGACTACAGACCACAGTAATTATCAACTTTAGGAGTATTCAATTTCTTGTCTCTTGGTTCTTGATTCTTGATTCTTAAATTACTTTTTCAAAACTTCAGCCATCGTTTTACCCAGAAACGCAGGAGAATCTACTACATGAATTCCACAATCTCTCATGACAGCCATTTTAGCAGCAGCAGTATCATTAGCACCACCTACGATAGCACCGGCATGACCCATTCTTCTACCTTTTGGAGCAGTTTGACCAGCGATGAATCCTACTACAGGTTTTGTACCATTGTCTCTAATCCATTCAGCAGCTTCTACTTCCATAGAACCACCGATTTCACCGATCATAATAATACCTTCAGTCTTAGGATCAGCCATTAAAAGTTGGATAATATCTTTCATCGTAGAACCAATTACTGGATCACCACCAATACCTATACACGTAGATTGACCTAAACCAGCTTTAGTCACTTGGTCTACAGCTTCATACGTCAAAGTACCAGATTTTGAAACGATACCTATAGTACCAGGATTATGAATAAAGCCGGGCATAATTCCTACTTTACATTCTCCTGGAGTAATAATTCCTGGACAGTTAGGACCGATCAATCTCACTCCTTTCTTATTGACATAATCTTTAGCTCTAATCATATCTTGAGTCGGAATTCCTTCTGTAATACATACAATTAAAGCGATACCAGCATTAGCAGCCTCAACGATTGCATCTGCAGCAAAAGCTGGAGGTACAAAGATGATAGATACATCAGCACCAGTTGCATTCACAGCATTTTCAACGGTATTAAATATTGGTCTATCTAGATGAGTGCTACCTTCTTTTCCTGGAGTAACACCTCCGACTACATTCGTGCCATATTCAATCATTTGAGTAGCGTGAAATGTTCCTTCTTTACCAGTAAAGCCTTGTACAATGACTTTTGAATCCTTATTGACTAAAATACTCATATTTCATTTATTTATTTTAAAAGATGCCAACCTTGCACTACGAGCTTCTTTTAAGAAGTCCGATGCAAAAATAAAATCCATTAATTCTTTATTATCTGTTTCAAATAATGAACGCTTATCACCTTCCCAATGTTTTTCACCTTGGTGTAAGAAAAGAATCTTATCTCCTGAAGCTATAACAGTATTCATATCGTGAGTGTTCACGACTGTTGTCATATTATATTCTTCTGTCAATTCTCTAATCAATTCATCTATAATGATAGAAGTTTGAGGATCTAATCCGGAATTGGGTTCATCACAAAAAAGATATTTAGGATTCATTACAATCGCTCTTGCAATTCCAACACGTTTTTGCATTCCACCACTGATCTCAGAAGGTAATTTATTATTCGCATTGATGAGTTTTACTTTATTCAAAACATCATTAACTATTTCATTCTTTTCTTTTAATGGCATACGCGTGAACATATCTAATGGGAATCGAACATTTTCCAAAACTGTTTTTGAGTCAAATAAAGCATTGCCTTGAAATAACATCCCTAATTGTCTACGGATAACTTTTTTCTCTTCGATATTCATCTGTACAAAATCCTCTCCATCATATAGTACTTGACCTGATGTAGGCTTCATCAATCCGACGGTGGATTTAATTAAAACAGTTTTACCAGAACCACTTTTTCCTATAATAAGGTTAACCATACCTGGCTTGAAAGTGGCATTAATTCCTTTTAATACTTCTGTTTTGCCAAAACTCTTTCTGATATCTTTTAATTCTATCATAATACTAACCAAGCAATCAAATAATCTGCAACTAAAACGGATATACAACTAATCACAACAGCACTGGTACTTGCCTTACCAATCTCAAGTGCTCCACCTTTAGAGTAATATCCTTTATAACTAGATATAGATACAATTAAAAAACTAAAAACAAATGCCTTAATCATCATAATATATGCATTTCTTGGGACAAACCAACTTAGTACACCTTGAAGATATTCTGTTGATGACACATATCCAGAAGTTATACCTGCAAGCATACCACCCAAAATTCCGATGGCAGCAGCAAAAACTACTAATAGAGGAATCATAGTAATTGCAGCTAAAAGCTTAGGTCCTATTAAATATGAAGTAGTGTTGACTCCCATAATTTCTAAAGCATCAATCTGCTCAGTAAGTCTCATTGTGCCTAATTCAGAAGCAATGTTAGAACCCACTTTTCCGGCTAAAATCAATGCTGAAACAGTAGGCGCAAATTCCATAATCATAGACTCCTTAACTATATAACCCACAAAATACATTGGGGTGATAGTCGTAGAGAGATTATATGCAAACTGTACTGCTGATACAGCACCAATGAAAAATGATATGATGAAAACTATAATAATCGAGTCTACACCAATTTGATGCATTTGTCGTAAAGTTTCAATCCAATACATTGTTTTGCGCTCTGGTCTAGCAAAAATAGACTTAAGCATAAGGATGTATTTCCCGAATTCGCGTAGATATTCCATGTTTATGTCGCTAAAAATAACGTATTTTTACAACATAGAGTTTTAATTCAACAAGAAAATTACAATCATTAATATGAACATTATAATTACTGGTGCATCGAAAGGAATTGGAAAAGCTTTGGCATTAAAATTTGCAGAAAATGGACACCATTTAGCTATATGTGCTAGAAGTCTAGAACCGTTAGAAGAATTAGAAAAAGAGCTACTCAACATTTCTCCTGATAGTCAAGTAATATCAATGACAGCTGACGTCTCAGTAAAATCTGAAGTGAAGAAATTTGCGGATAAAATATTAGAATCGTGGAATAAAATTGACATTATCATCAATAATGCAGGATTTTTTATACCAGGAGCTATAAAAGATGAAGACGATGAAAACCTTCCTAAAATGATTAACACTAATTTATATAGTGCATATTATTTGACAAAATTCTTATTACCATCAATGATTGAAAGCAAAAGCGGTCATATTTTTAATATCTGTTCAATAGCAAGTTTTACAGCCTATCCTCAAGGAGGTTCTTACGCAATTTCGAAATTTGCTATGCTAGGATTCTCAAAATGCTTGAGAGAAGAATTGAAACCTCATAATATTAAAGTTACAGCAGTAATGCCCGGAGCGACATTGACAGATTCTTGGAAAGGTGTAGAATTACCTGAAGAAAGATTTATACCAGCAGAAGACATAGCTAGTATAATTTACAATACTACTTTACTCAGCGATAGAACTGTAGTTGAGGACATAGTGATTAGACCTCAATTAGGAGACCTTTAAGCTTGTTCTTCCCAATCTGAAGCAGCAAACTTTTTACGGTTTTTATACCAGAGATATCCACCACCACCAATTACTAGAAAAGGCAAAACCAATAAGTATAAAATTCCCTTGTTAAGACTTTTAGCGATACTAGAACCTTCAGCTGAAGCTTTACACATAGCACATTGAGCAAATGAAACATATGGTAACAAAGCAAGGACTATTGTGATAAATAACTTTTGTAGAAAATTCATAGTTAATTTATTTTAATGAATATAATAGGGTGATATCATTACATAAACCAAGACACCTGTAACAGAAACATATAACCACAAAGGAAAAGTCCATTTTGCTAACCTTTTGTGTTGAGCTATTTTACCTGTAAGTGCTTTAGAAAATGTAAACAAAATTAAGGGTAAAATCAGCGCTGCAAGAATAATATGTGTTAATAAAATAAAATAGTACACATAGCGCATCATACCAGCTGCTGCAATCTCCAACTCATCCAAAACTCCATCTAAATTTAAGTCGCCATACTTTGTACTTCCTTCACTCAAAGAATGATAAGTTACATAAGAGACTAAGAAAACAGTAGATAATAGAAAAGCTGTTAACATCAAAGTTCTATGAACTCTAACATTTTTATTTCTTATAAAATAAAATCCTGAAAGAATACATACAGAAACTAAAGAGTTTAGAAATGCATGAAACTTAGGAAAGAAAGAAAGATTGATTTGGTGTTTAATATCAGGAGGAGAAAGAAAAAACAAAAGAGTCACCAATAAAGGAACAGCAAGTGAAATTGCAATAATAACTCTAGAAATAGTAGAATCTTTCATACTCGGTGAATTACTTCTTCTCCTTATGAGGTATGATATAGCTTACTGAAAGTTTTTGAATATCCTTTTTTAATCTCTCAGTATCTTCTGGCGAAGTACCATCGTAATATCCTCTAATACGTTTCTCTCTATCGATTAAAACGAATTTATTATCATGTATAAAATCATCTTCCCCACCATCACCTTCTGTGGCAGTGACCATGAAACCTTTACGAGCTAAGTCGTAGATGGCTACTTTATCTCCAGTTACTAAATTCCATGAATTTGAATTCACGTTATTCTCATAAGCGTAATCGAGTAATCTTTCTTGAGTATCAGTCTCAGGATCTACAGTGAAAGAAAGAATTTGAATTTTACTGTTGTCTTTCAAAAAGAAGCTTTGAATTTCTCTTTTATTGACAGCCATATCTATACAAATAGTAGGGCAAGTAGTGAAGAAGAAATCAACTACAGTTACGACACCTTTTAATCGGTCATCAGTAATTGTATCTCCTAATTGATTGGTGAAAGAAAACTTAGGTATAGTGTGATAGTTAGTATCGACAACTATTTTACCATTCATATCTTCTCTTTCATATGTGGTTTTATTCCCGTAGATAGGTAATACCGTGTCTACTTGAATATTGGGTTGCTTGATATTAGCAAATATGATAAGAAATATAATAGGAAAAACAGCAGCAATTGCTACTGCTACTGTAAATCCTAATTTTCGATTAATATTCATTTTTGAATTTAGTGTATAATTTTCAGCCAGTAATTTCCTTCAACAGAAAGAGCAATTAAAGCCCATACTAAGAAAATTAAAGGTAAGCCTAAAGACATGATTAAAGGTCGCTTTTCATACTTTAAGTGCATAAACTCTGCTATAATAAAAAATGCTTTGATCAAAGTAGCAACAATCATCACTACATGAACATATATTTTAGGTAACGAGTCTTGCAAATACCAAAAGTGAACTAAAGCAAAAGCAACTTCAAAAACTGTAACAATTGCCATAAGAGCAGTTGCTTGCCATACGGCTTTTACCATACTATTGTAAGATGCATCATCTAAGTGTGCCATAAATATTTGGGTTTTTTAGAATAGATAAAAGAATAAGAAAACAAACACCCATACCAAGTCAACAAAGTGCCAGTACAAACCGAATTTTTCAACCATTTCGTAGTGACCTCTTCTTTCATACACACCTGTTAAAGTTTGAATTAAACAGATAGTATTTAAAATAACTCCTATGAATACGTGAAAACCGTGAAAACCTGTAATTCCGAAGAATGAACCACCAAACAATACTGGCCCAGGAGAAACAGGTGTATTTGCTTTTTCAGCAAGTGTTAATTTTAAAGTCTCACCATTCGGTCCAGCGTGATATACGTTGTAAAATGGAGTCATACCATCGTGGATAAGATGTGACCACTCCCAAGCTTGACAACCTAAGAAAGCTACACCACCTAGAATACCTAAAGACATCCAAATAGCAACACCTTTTTTATTCATTCTATGTCCTTCTTGTACTGCTCTAACTACGAATACAGAACTTAAAATCAATATTGTAGTCATGATAGTGACGAATCCTAAAGGAACTTCGACACCATGCAGAAAAGGCATACCATTAAACACCATGTTAGGATCTGGCCACCATTTGTGGCTAATTCTTAATGCTCCATAGGCAATTAAAAATCCTGAAAATGTGAATACGTCTGATAGTAAGAAATACCACATCATGGTCTTACCATAGCTTGCGCCAGTAGGAGAAATCTCACCTCCTTCTTTGTTATTAGGAGCTGGCAAATCTAAATGCTCCGAAACTACTTGTTGTTCTAACAATTCAGCCATTTATAATAAGTTTAATGGTTCAGATTAATAAATAAAAAAATAAAAAGATAAATCCACAGGATGTCCATAAAGTGCCAGTACATACTTAATAAATCTGTACGAACTTTTAAAGCTTGGCTGTTTTCAAAATGAGATGATTCTTGCTTTTTAATAACAAAAATCCAAAATGATTTAGCAAAAGCTAATAGTAGAAAAAGCACACCACCTAAAACGTGGACAGCATGCATTCCTGTAATAACATAAAAGAAAGAACCGGAAGGATTCCCATCCAAATAAATTCCTGTATTTGTTAAATCTTGCCATCCTTGATATTGGAAAAAAGCAAAAATTAAACCTAAAAAAATAGTAACTAAAAGTGAAAATGCAGCCATTTTAACGAATCCCTTTTTGTTAGAGATATGAGCAACATGCATTGTAGCACTTGAAATTAATATGATGATAGTACTCGTATAGAATGCTGTCGGCATGGAGAAATCCACCCAATTACCAGCACCTTTTCTGACAATGTAAGCACTTGTCAAACCACCGAAAGCCATACAGATGCTAATGATACCTAGTATCATTGTAAATCTATGCGCTTTCTGATTATTATAATTTTCTGCTATAGTGTACATGATTATATTTTATCTAAGACCAATGAAATTTGTACTATAGGAATATAGAAAAAAGAAGCAAACATTAATTTCTTAGCACTTTTATCTGATAAATCAATACATAACTGTACAGCAGTATACATAAAGAGAAATCCGCAAATTAGAGAAATTACTAATGATGTAATACCAGCAAATCCGAAGATAAATGGTAAAGCACTAGAAAGTATTAAGAGAATATTGTATGGTAAGATTTGCAATACTGCATCTCTTGATTTTCCTTTTCCTGAAGGCAATAGAAAGAAACCGCCATTTCTATAATCTTCATTCAGCAACCAAGCAATAGCCCAGAAATGAGGCATTTGCCACATGAACTGAATGATGAACAGAACAAAACCAGGAAGTGTAATTTGACCTGTTGCAACTGTAGAACCTATTAATAAAGGTAAGGCACCTGGTACAGCTCCAATAAACACTGCTGCTGGACTTATTCTTTTGAAAGGGGTATAAATAAATGCATAAATCAATAATGATAATGCAGCAAGTAGACCTGATAAAGGATTGAAGTAGAAAGATAAAATCGCAATACCAATAACACCTGTTAAACCTGCAAAAATTGTTGCTTCTATAGGAGTAAGAGTACCTGAAGGCAAAGGACGATTAGCTGTTCTTTTCATTAACTTATCGGTATCCTTTTCTAATATCTGATTGATTGTATTAGATGAAGCAGTGACCAAATATCCACCTAATCCTAGTAGCAGAATGCTCATCCAACTAAATGCCACATTCTCAAAAAGATATGCCATCACGGATGAAAAAACTACTAATAATGACAACCTAGTTTTCGCCAACTGATTATAGGCGCTAATTCTTGTTCGAATTAGCTGACCTATACTAGCTGATATATGTACTGATTGATTCATTTTAATTGAATTGGTATTGTATTTTTAGTGATGAGCGTTTTTCTCCATTTGAATTTCCTCTTCAGTCAAAGGAACATTTTGAGGGATAAAATCCGGTCCATCTTCAAACTTACTGTAGTCATAAGCCCAACGATAAACTGTTGGTAATTCACCTGGCCAGTTACCATGACCTGGTACAAGTGGAGTAGTCCATTCTAATGTATTAGCTTTCCATGGATTCTGAACAGTACAAACTCTACCTTTCTTCATACTGTAGAAGAAGTTAATAAAGAAGATGAACTGAGCAAAAAACGTAACGATAGCAGCTACAGTGATTAGGATATTCATATCTCCATACTCAGAGAACGCTTTGAACTCATTGAAAGAATAATAACGACGAGGTACACCAGAAAGACCTAAGTAATGCATCGGCCAGAAAATCAAGTATGAACCGATAAATGTAATGAAGAAGTGAATATAACCTAAAGTTTCATTCATAAATCTACCATACATTTTAGGGAACCAATGATATACACCAGCAAACATACCGAAGAATGCAGCAACACCCATGATGATATGGAAGTGAGCAATTACGAAGTAAGTATCGTGTAACTGAATGTCAATAGTAGCATTACCTAACCAAATACCTGTAACACCACCAGAAATAAATAGTGAAACGAATCCTAATGAGAACACCGTTGCAGGAGTTAGTTTAATATTTCCACGCCAAATGGTCGTCAGCCAGTTAAAGACTTTAACAGATGACGGTACAGCAATTAATAAAGTAAATAGCACGAATACTGAGCCCAAGAATGGATTCATACCTGTCATAAACATATGGTGAGCCCATACTAAGAAACTCAATACTGTAATTGCTAATAAAGAGAAAATCATCGCTTTGTAACCAAAGATTGGTTTTCTAGAGTTAACAGCTAAAATTTCAGAAACAATACCCATTGAAGGTAGAATAACAATATATACTTCAGGGTGACCTAAGAACCAGAATAAGTGCTGGAATAATAAAGCACTACCACCTGAGTAACTTAAAGCTTGTCCACCAATATATATATCAGATAAGTAGAAACTTGTATGAAGACCTTTATCAAATATTAATAATACTGCAGCAGATAATAATACAGGGAAAGATAATAAACCAATTACAGCTGTAAAGAATAAAGCCCATACTGTTAAAGGCATTCTAAACATTGTCATTCCTTTAGTACGCATATTCAATACTGTAGAAATATAGTTAATACCACCCAATAACTGAGAAGCAATAAATATTGCCATACTGATTAACCATAGCGTCATACCCATCCCAGAACCTGGAGATGCTTGAGGTAGAATACTTAAAGGAGGATATATTGTCCAACCTGCTGAAGCCATACCTGTAGGTAAAAATATTGAAGACAACATGATAAGTGAAGCCAAAATAAATAACCAGAAAGACAGAGCATTCATTAAAGGAGATGCCATATCTCTAGCTCCAATTTGATAAGGTATAAGCATGTTTGCGAATGTACCACTCAGACCAGCTGTAAGTACAAAGAAAACCATGATAGTACCGTGCATAGTCACCAATGCATAATATGCCTCAGTATTTAACTTACCACCATCAAACCAGTTAGAAAACAAAGTTTCAAGAAGAGGGAATGTCTCATCAGGCCACGCTAATTGAACTCTAAATAATACTGAGAACAATCCACCTAATACTGCCCAAGCCATACCAGTTATCAAAAACTGTTTTCCGATCATTTTATGATCCAAGCTAAATATATACTTACTGAAGAAAGTTTCTTCATGATGATGACCTACAGCATGTGCAGCTGTTCCACCTTGTTCATGTATATTTGAAGTTGCCATTTTCTATTTTAAATTTAGAACTTTAGTACAAAATTATTCTTGAGTCGTTTCTGTTTCTTCTACTACAACAGCAGCAGGTTCTTCAGTTTTAGCAAGTATGTTTTGTTCGTAAAAAGATTTTTGTTCTGAATGCCATTGCTTATACTCTTCTGGAGTTACAACTTTTACTGTACGTTTCATATTCCAGTGACCCGTTCCACAAAGTTGGTTACAAGCTAACTCATAATCAAACTCAGGATCGTTTTTAATTTCACGCATTTTTTCAGTAGTAATAGTAGGTCTGAACCAGAATCTAGTTGGTAAGCCTGGTACAGCATCCATCATAATTCTAAACTCAGGAAGATAGAAGTTATGGATAACATCTAAAGCACCAATTTTAACTAATACAGGAGTATTGACAGGAAGTACTAATTCGTCAGATAAGAAATCATCGTGACTTGCAGGATCATTCCAATTTACTCCTAATTCGTTGTTAGCATTTACTAAAGTAAAATCTCTAACTCCTAATTCGTTGTCATCACCTGAGTATCTTAAATACCACCCAAATTGTTTAGCTGTTGCTTCAACTACGATAGCTTCAGAAGGTGCATCAGCAAAGATTTTAAACCATTTGTCGATACCCATACCTACTAATATAGTTAATACTAAAGCAGGAACTACTGTCCACAATAATTCTAATTTGTTGTTATCAGGATAAAAATAAGCTTTTCTGTCTTTTTTATATCTGTATTTCCAAGCAAAGAAGAACAAAGCGAAGTTAGTGACTAAGAAAACAATACCAGTTACATAAAGGGTAAGCATTAATGTACTATGAATCCACTCTCCTTGTTCTGATGCCGGAGTAGGTAGGAACTTACCATACTCTGTATAGCTTGTGATAGCTACGAAAAGAAAAAGAAAAATACCTGTTATTGTAAACCATATACCTACGGTTTGAGAAGACTCTTCTCTATAGTCATCCTCTTCTTTGATAACAGATATGAGCTCTACAGCTTTCCCTACTTGTAATATGACTATAAATACAAGAACTAAAGCTAGCGTTATGAGTAATAATTGCATCTCTATTGCTTTTTATTTTTTCTATTAAATGTTGTGACGGAAACTTTCTTGATAATAAGGGTGAGTAGTAGAAGCTAAATCCTTGTATTTAGAAAGAGTACTTAAAGATATGTATCCAAAAACACTTGAAATTGCAACGAATGCTCCAAGGCTTATTAAATTAAAACCACCACCATTAGGAATCAATTCAGGAACCACCATACTGAAGAAGTCCATCCAGTGACCAACAATAAGTAGTATTGACATCGCTATTACTGGACCTGAAACTCTTTTTGAATTTCTAGAAAGTAATACTAAGAATGGTATGATGAAGTTGATAACAAGAACTGCGTACCACATTACAGGATAACCATTAATTCTAATAGTAAAGTATAATGTTTCTTCAGGAATATTAGCATACCACATCAACATGTACTGAGAGAACCAAACATAAGTCCAGAACACAGTGATTGCAAAAATGTATTTACCAATATCGTGCTTATGATTTGCATTTACATTAGGTAAGTAATTCTTCACCTTTAAGAATATAATCATAAGGTATACTATAGCGAACATTGTTACAGCAGCTGATGCTAATAAATACCAAGAGAACATAGTACTGTACCAATGCGGTTGAATTGACATCGCCCAGTCCCAGCTTCCAAAAGTATTTACAAACATTGCAATAATTACAATACTTACAGCAGATATAGCTCTACTTTGATCAAACAATTTGACAGAAGGATTCTCATCCATTGCTTTCAAATTCTTATTCCAAAAGTAATTCATACCTATTGTCATACCGAAAAGAACTACTGCAAATATTCCAAAACGAGTAAGGTTTAAGTAGTCGCGTTTACCATCCAAAATAGCATCATAAGTTTCAGGATTAGTTGGGTCATATAAATCATGTGTCCAATGGAACAAGTCATGATGGAAGAATATGAAGAAAATCGACATCATTATAATAGAAAAAGGTAAAGTACCTGCAACAGATAAAATCACTTTTTGTATTTGAATATGCCATCCACCTAATGCTAAAGTAGTTGCTGATAAGAAAAACAATGCTGCAACACCAATCCAAAATGCAAACATTACAATCGTGTAAATATTTGCAATAATATGAGTCCTAAGAGTAGGTTCGTGAGATGCGTGAGCAGAAAGATCTTCATCAGCATGAGCTACAGCATGGTCAGCTGTTACTTCAGCTGGAGCCTCACTGATCACTTCAGGTGTAGAAGCAAGAGATTCAGTATCTCCAGTTTCTGCTTGAGCAAGTAATGTTTGAGTAGTAGTCGCCACTTGAGCGTGATCCTTATCATGTGATGGAGTTTCTGTTCCAACATTCCATTTTATAGCAATACCAATTATGAATATTACTATGCCAATGATAAATCCCTTGATGAGAAAACTTTTGGCTTCAGGAGCAAATATATATGTATTCATCTTCTTTTAGTCTTAAAGGTTTAGTGATTATTGAGCACTAGCACTTGCTTCATTTGCCAGAAATTCAGTTTGAAGTCCTTTGATATACTCTAATACTAACCATCTTTCTTGATGATCTAATTGAGTAGCATAAGAACCCATCATTCCTTTACCATACATCACAGTGTGGTATCTTTGTCCTTGTGACTTGCCTATCAAATCAGGAGTATAGAACGATGGAGGTGCAGGAAACTTATCAATTTGTACTAAATGACCTTGACCATCGCCAGCTTCACCATGACAAACAGCACAATATCTAACAAATAACATTTGTCCGTGTGTACTGATCTCATCTTCACTGAATTCAAATGGATTGGTAATTTGTGTAGAAGCCATTTCATAAGCTTCAGGTGTATTAGGAAGTGGGTAGGTATATTTTCCTACAGCCATAGCACCTTCTACAGGTAACTGATTAGTACGACCATTCTTGTATATTGGATTTTCACTTTGAGCATCATAAGCAACAGAGTGAATCATTTCAGGAGCATACTCGCGTCCCGGAAAATTACCTTCCGCCGCACAACCTACAAGAAGTGCACTTGATACAATAATGGATAATATGGTTTGAGTGCGAATCATTTCTGCAATCTTTATCAATCTAATTAAATTTCTTTTTCAAATACTTCTACAGCTCCTTCGTGTCTAAGGAAATCTGTAAAACCCGCAGCTAATGATGAGTCTTTTGTTATGTCAAAAGTGATAGCAAACATATCATCAGTTAATCTAGCATCAATAATTTTTGGTTGTTTACCTGGGTATAAATTACACAAATAATAAAACACGCTCACCATACCCGTACTTGCAGATAAAACTGTAATCTCGAACATGATAGGAATCCAAGCTGGTAAAGCAAAAAGTGGTTTACCTCCAAAATTATTAGGATAGTTTATTGCACTAGCAAACGCCATTAAACTAAAAGCTATTACTAATCCAGTCAATCCAAATACAAAACCTGCGGTATGTATTTTTGTGGGACGTAGACCCATTTTGTGTTCTAAGCCATGTACTGGAAAAGGTGTGAATACATCGTCAATTTTGTGACCTGCCTTCACAGCACCATCTACAGCATGTAAGAGCGTATGATCGTCGTCAAACATCCCTACTAAGTATTTCTTTGTTGTACTCATTATCGTAGGTTATTAATCAATTTTATAAGTTAATCTAGAATCAGCATCTTGATATGCAGGCTCTTCTTTTACTTCTTCCATTTGGTCTCTTCGGTATTGGTTACCAGAAACTTTCAAGATAGATTTAATCTCAGCTATTGCCACTACAGGGAAGAATCTACTAAACAACAAGAACAATGTCATAAAGATACCCATTGTACCTACGTAGATTCCAATTTCTACCCAAGTAGGAGAATATGAAGTCCAGCTAGATGGTAAGTAATCTCTATGTAATGAAGTTACAATAATTACGAATCTTTCAAACCACATACCGATATTCACGATAATAGAAGCAAAGAATGTAAAGTATATACTTCTTCTTAATTTTTTAACCCAGAAGAACTGAGGAAAAATTAAGTTACAGCTCATCATGATCCAATATGCCCACCAGTAAGGTCCGAATGCTCTATTAGCAAATGCATATTGTTCTATCATAGATCCAGAATACCAAGCAACAAATAACTCTGTAAGGTATGCCGTACCCACCATAGTACCAGTAAGAAGAATTACTTTATTCATCGACTCCATGTGGGTGATCGTAATGTAATCTTCAAGCTTCATCACTTTACGTGCAACAATCATCAAGGTTTGCACCATGGCAAATCCGGAGAAAATAGCACCAGCAACGAAATATGGAGGTAGAATTGTAGTATGCCAACCTGCAACAATTGAAGTAGCAAAGTCAAAAGATACAATCGTATGTACTGATAATACTAAAGGAGTAGCTAAACCTGCAAGAATTAAAGATAAAGACTCCCATCTTTCCCAATGTTTTGCTGAACCTACCCATCCAAAACACATAAAGTTATACATCTTCCATCTGATTGAACCTAATTTAGCTCTATCACGGATAGTAGCAAAGTCAGGAACTAAACCAGTATACCAGAATAATAATGATACTGTTAAGTAAGTAGAAATCGCAAATACGTCCCATAACAATGGAGAGTTAAAGTTTGTCCATAATGGACCTCTTGTATTTGGGTAAGGTAAGATAAAGAACACGTCCCATGGTCTACCTGTATGCAACATCACGAAAAGTCCTGCACAAATTACTGCAAAAATTGTCATCGCCTCAGCTGCACGGTTTACTCCTGTACGCCACTTCTGACGGAAAAGTAATAAGATAGCTGAAATCAAAGTACCAGCGTGACCGATACCTACCCACCAAACGAAGTTAGTGATATCCCAAGCCCAACCTACAGTAGAGTTTACACCCCAAGTTCCAATTCCATAACAAATTGTCCAAACCAAACAGAAAACTCCAAAGAGAGCAACAAGTCCAGATACACCAGTGGCAAGTAGCCAAAGAAGTCCAACAGGACCAGTAGTACCAGCGACGATATCGTCTGTAATTTGTTTGTATGTTTTATTACCGTTTACTAACGGCTCGCGTAACGGTGATTCAAAATGTCCCATGTATTAAGCTTTATCTTCTTTTGCACCAACAAATGTAAATTCCGGTTCTTCGTCAGTGTTACGTATTTTAACTTGGTAACCAACGTTTGTCATAAAGTGTTGCTCTTCATATAAATGATAGTTTCTACCATTATCGAAGAAAATACGGTGAATCTCACTGTTTTTATCATTTCTGTCTCCAAATGAAATACTATTTGTAGGACAAGCAGTTTGACAAGCAGTTTTTACATCGCCGTCTTTTAATGGTCTACCTTCAGTTTTAGCAGTTAATTTAGAAGCTTGAATTCTTTGAACACAGAAGCTACATTTTTCGATAACTCCTCTTGATCTTACTGTAACATCAGGATTTAATACCATTCTAGTTAAATTATCATACATGTAACTAGCATCAGTTGGGTCATTCCATCCACCAAAAGAGTCATTACCTTGATAATCGTACCAGTTGAATTTACGAACTTTAAACGGACAGTTATTTGCACAATATTTAGTACCAATACATCTGTTATAAGCCATTTGGTTCAATCCTTCTGAACTATGGTTAGTTGCGTTTACTGGACAAACGTTCTCACATGGAGCATTATCACAATGCTGACACATCAACGGTTGGAATGCAACATCTGGATTATCCGGATCGCCACTATAATATCTATCAATTCTCAGCCAGTGCATAGAACGAGTGTTTGACATCTCTTCTCTACCAATGACCGGAACGTTATTCTCTATATTACAAGAAATTACACAAGCAGCACAACCAATACAAGAGTTTAAGTCTACAGCCATACTCCAGTGGTGACCTGGTGAGTCATAACCTTTATATAGAGTAGTTAAATGATCTTTGATTTTTGCTCTATCCTCATTTCCTGCAGTATCATCTTTACGGAACTGCTCTAGATTTGCTTCTTTAACGATGTTATTTCTAAATCTACGAGGTCTGTTGTAAAGGTTATTGTCTTCTTGTAAGGTGTGATATCTTTGAGACATCCCCATTTTATGAGTTCCTTTTAAGGTCTCATAAGCAGCACTGCCTGCAGAGTAAGAAACTGTACCATTATCATAAGTCAAGAAAGGATAAACGTTTTGACCACTACCAAAAGCAGCAGGTCCAACACCTTGACTTCTACCATAACCTAAAGCTATAGCAACTGTATCTTGAGCTTGACCGTAAGAAATTATTACTGGTAAAACGACTTCTTTATTAGCTAAAGTGATTTTTGCAGTTTTAACTGTAGAATCTTGTGACATTGCTTTTATACCATTGTTAATAGCAAAAGTATAAGGCAATGCGATAAAGTTATCCCAAGAAGTTCTAGTAATTGGGTCAGGCATTTCTTGCAAGAATGGGTTATTTGCTTCTTTACCATCCGCTAGAGCTACTGATTCATAGAAAATTACTTCTATTCCATTAGATGTAGGAAGTTTGGTATTGATTGCAGAGACCGTTGCAGAAAGATTAGCTGATCCACTTGCAGACTCACTTACGTTATTGATAAAACCTGTTTGTAATGCAGACTCCCAAGATGTATTACCTAAAGAAGCTATAAAACCAGTTGTAAAACCTTCTCCTGCACTTTTGATTAAATCATATGCAGTAGTAGTTGCTCCAGCAAACTCAGAAAGCGAAACAAATGCTTGTCTAGTATCAAACAATTGATTGATAGTAGGTTGAACGAAAGAAATATATCCTTTCTTAGGCTCTAAAACATCCCAAGATTCTAAGTAGTGATTATCAGGAGTAATATATTGTACTAATTCAGCTGACTCGTCTAATCTATCAGCAAAAGAAACAGATAATTCTGCTTTAGTGATGATATTTTTGATTTTATCTGCAAATACTGAATCGTAAACAGGATTTGAATTCAATAATAAAACTGCTTTTACAGAAGTATCGTCAGACAAAGCTTTAAGTGCTTCATCATTTCCTTGCTTCAAGTTTAAAGCTGCTGCTGTATCAATTGTAGAACCGTAGTTACCTAACATTGCGTTGATAGCATTTGTCAGTAATTGAATATCTACATTATTTGTACCTGAAATCACTATTGATTCACCTCTGTTTGCTAATAACTCAGCAGCTAATTTATTTACACTTTCTTGTAAATCACTGATAGTTACGTTTGCTAAAGATGAAGCACCAGTAGATGCAGCTATTTTATTGTACAATGCCATCAATACCGCTTTCTCTTGTGACGGTTTGATAGAATGTTTATAATCTGCACTTGCACTTGTAATCGATACATACGATTGGAAGTGGTAGTGACGAGACATATTTGGGTTTTCTTTTGTAGGTACTCTGTTTGCAGAATATCTTTTAGCGTTTTCTGTAGCATTTACAAAACCACCTAAGAAGTCACAATTGAAGCCCGCTATTACTTTTGCTTTATCAAATAAGTAAGTAGGGATAATTGATTCTCCTAAAGTAATTTGATTGGCTTTACGAATAGCATACAGTGATACAGGGTCATACGTTACAACTTGAGTAGTTGGGTATTTCGCTTTGAAAGTAGCTAATGCTTTTTGTGTAGCTAGAGAATAGTTCGTATTAGAGATGATTACTATTTTACCACCTTCAGCAGAAATTTTAGTTAATTTCTTAGCTATTTCAGAATCTGCTTGTTCCCAAGTGATAGATTCCCCTTTTTTCTTCGGCTGAGTTAATCTAGCGACATCATATAAACTTAAAACTGAAGCTTGAGCTCTAGCAGTTGTTCCACCTTTTACGAAAGGAGCAGCAGTATTGCCTTCAATTTTAATAGGTCTATTTTCTCTAGTTTTCACTAAGATGGAAGAAAAGTCACCACCTTCAGCATATGAAGTAGCAAAGTAATCAGCAATACCTGGAACTAATTCAGGTATTCTACTACTTTGATCTAGATTGAATACGTAAGGAATTGCTTTTTTGACAGGAATCTTACAAGATGATGCAATTGCTGCAGCAGATATACTGAAACCCATCATTTTTAAGAAATCTCTTCTACCTGTGCTTTCAACTTTTGTAGTATCATCTACATAATCGAATACAGGCATTTCGTCTTGAAATTCTTTAGCTGCTTGTTCTTTGAACTCAGGAGTTTCATCTCTTTGTTCTAAGCTTTGCCAATATTTATTATTACTCATTATATGTTAAGGTTTTGAGTATCTATACAATTAGATGAATTAATAATGACATTTTGCACACTCAGTACCACCGATATCAGCAACCGTAACATTAGCACGTTCGCCTTTTTTGATTTCATCGTGGTATCTTTCGAATATTGAATAATAATCGTTGTTTGCAAATTGTACATCCGTTTGACGGTGACAATTGATACACCATCCCATAGATAATGGAGCAAATTGTTGCACCACTTCCATTTCTTGCACATTACCATGACATGTTTGACATTCAATACCACCCACTTTTACGTGTTGAGAGTGATTGAAGTATACGTGATCAGGTAGGTTGTGAATTTTAACCCATTCAATTGGCTTAGGCGCATTTTTGAAAGAACTAGATACTGGATCCCATCCACTGTATTCGTAGATTTTAGCAATCTCAGTTTCACCGTACTTAGGACCCTCTTGTACATATTTATGACAGTTCATACAAACAGCCATAGATGGTATTACAGAGTGTCTACTTTTATCAGCACCAGTGTGGCAATACTGACAGTCAATTTTATTTTGACCAGCATGTAGTGCGTGAGAGAATTTAATAGGTTGCTCAGGTTGATATCCTTGGCTTCTACCTAAATCTATCGCTCCTTTCACAATATTGTATCCTAAGAATACAACTCCGACGATGATTAAGATGCTGACAAGCTTCTTAGTTTGGAATTTAGAAAATAAGGACTCTTGCTTTACAGGCTCGCCGTCAGCTCCTTGATGAACAAGTCCATCTAATTTAGAAGTGATAGCAAAAAGTGAGATAGCTATTAATGCTAAAGCACCTATTACTGTAAACAATATCCATTTGTTGGGACCTGAAGAAGGACCAGAAGACTCGGCACCACCGCCAGCAGCAACTGCTTCTTTAGCTTTCCCTAATCCTTTTTGTTCTGCCTGTACATAATACTCAATAATACTAATGACTTGGTCATCGCTTAATTGAGTAAATGCTGACATTACTTGCTTGTTATATTCATTGAATATTTTAACAGCGTAAGGATCACCTGATTTTACTAATTCTTGGGAGTTTTGAACCCACTTAATGAGTTTCGCTTGGGAATCCCAATGTGTCCAGACATCAGCCATGGCTGGTCCAGTTAATTTTCCATCAACTTTGTGACAGGCCGCACAATTTGCTTTAAACAACTTTTTACCCTCTTCAACTCTTGCTGCTATATCTGCATCTGACAAATCGTCAAACGTTACAGATAAATTATAAGCCTGAGCCTTAAAAGGTAAGATAGTTGCGAACGCAATTAATAGGAGGAAGATTTTAAAACCGTTTCTGCAGTTAGACATCGCAATTTTACTTTTACTCTGCAAAAATACATTCTCATTTGCTAAAAAAGAGGAAAAACGTGAAAAAATGTAAATTTAGAATCAATCTAATTAAGGCAAACGATACATGATAATCAACACGTTATACATATCAACATTAAGATTTAATATTCCTTTAACAGTTGGAATTATAGAAAATTTTACATGTAGGTCTATCTTTTAATTTTACTTTCACATGACATATCTAAATCTTTTCACATTTTTTTGACATTTCTCTGATAATTAAAAATCGATTTTGCAAACTTCATAAAATATAACAAGCTGGAAACATCTCTATCTTGTAACCCCTAATACCTTATAGAAATATCAAGACTTCACTATTATTTTTAATTTTCCTCATCTTTGGTACAATTTTTATCTTAGATACATAAATCAATCTCATGCGAAATTTATACCTCCTTATTATAAGTGCTTTTCTACTTCTTCTCTCCTCTTGTACAAGTGTCCAAAAGAGCTTTGAAAAGAAAGACTACAAGACTACTATTAATACAGTAATAGATAGAATCAGCAAAAACAAGAAAGTTACTGATGAAGAACTTCAGTTTTTGGAATTAGCATATGAGAGAGCGATAGAGAATGACAAAAGTCGAATTGCTCTACTCAAGCAAAAAAACACTGTGAGTTCTTGGACAGAGGTTTTTAATACTTACACCAATATGATGTACAGACAAGATGCTGTACTAAAAGTTGCACCTATATATTATAGTAGTGGTAAAATTTATACTCCGACTCAGTTTGATTATAATTCTGTAAGAGAAGAAGCTAGAGAAAATATTGCAGAACTACATTATAAAGAAGCTGTCAGATTGCTGAATACCTCTTCGCGCGCCAATGCTCGTTTAGCTTATAATGAGTTGGATTGTATTTTCTATTATTATAAAGATTATAAAGACGCTGTTCAACTTTTGGATATCGCAAGAGATAAGGGTACTACTCATATATTAATGAGTGTAGAGAAAAACCCACAGCTTTATCTTCCTCAAGATTTTGAATACGAATTGTTGAATTACGATTATAGTCGCTCTCTTAATAATTGGATGGCATTATATACCAACTCTGATGAAAGGAAAGATTTTGACTTTGCTGTAAAGTTAATCATCACCCAATCTTATGTCTCTCCAGGTATAATCAAAGAGAACTCTTATAGAGATGAGAAAGAAATAGAAGATGGTTGGAAATATGTTTATGATAAAAATGGCAATGTCACCAAAGATTCTGCGGGCAATGATATTAAAGTGCCTAAATACTCTACTCTTTCTGCAAAAATAATTGAAACTCAAATGAATCGCTCTGCCACTATTAGAGGTACAGTAGATTTCTATGATTATAAAAGCAGAAGAGTAATTAAACAAGAAGTAGCACAGGGTGAATCTGTCTTTAATTATCAGTATGCTACCTACAATGGAAATGTAAAAGCATTAAGCAGTGAGTCATTGAATAAAATTAAAAATGGACCTGCACCTTTCCCTTCTGATGCCGATATGATTTTATTAGCTACTGAGCAATTGAAATCCCAATTTGGAAATATCTTTTATAGCAATAGACAAATGATGTACTAATTTTTGACAATAAATAAATTCATGGGCAATTGAAACCGGATGAATTTTGATTTACATTCATTTTATCAATGAATAAATTCATTGGCTAAAAATTCATCACCCACGAATAAATTCATGGGCTAAAAATTCATGGGCTAAAATATTACCCTTTCAATTTAATTAATGGATAATCCAATCCATTGACTTCATTTTTGATGACCTCGTAATCTACAAGACCTTCAAATAGTTTTTTCAATGATCCAAATCCATATGTTCTCGGGTCAAAACTTGGGTCTATCTTTTTAATATTTTTTCCAATCTGAGAAATATATGCTATATCTCCGTCTCCGTCGTTCACTGAGATCAAATATGCTTTGTGAATCGTCCTAGCATCTTCTATGGAGAGATTTTTCTTTTTCTGAACTTTCTTCGTTCTATTCTCTTTTTTTGCATTAATTGTTTCGTTCACTTGCTCATCTTCCTCTAAGAGATTTTCTGAGAAAGTAAATACTTCACAAGACCTCACAAAAGCTTCAGGAGTTTTCTTCTCTCCTATTCCCATCACAAACATTCCTTCTTCTCTTATTCTTTTTGCAAGACCAGTATAATCACTGTCACTTGACACTATGCAAAACCCATTGATATTATCTCCATGAAGAATATCCATAGCATCAATGATTAAAGAACTATCTGTTGAGTTTTTACCAGTAGTATAGGAGAACTTTTGAATTGGATTAAAAGAGTGTTGGTTAATTACACTTTTCCAGCCATTCATTTGTGGTGTCGTCCAATCTCCATAAATCCTTCGGACTGTAGCTTTGCCATATTTCGAGACTTCTTCTACAATCTCCTTAATCAATTTAGGTTGAGCGTTATCTCCATCTACCAATACAGCTATATTGACTCCCGATTCTTTCATGATGATAATTTAAGTGTTTTACCTAATTGATGCAATTATAACAAAATCATCTATTAGAAAACATTTTAAAAATTACTAAATATTAGTTTTGTTTTGATTTAGACGGTCGAATAATAAGTCTCAACACTCGATCGTAGTTCATATAGTTATATAACCATCCTGTCAAAACTATTAGTTTGTTTCTAAATCCTACCAAAGACATCAAGTGAACTACCATCCAAGCAATGAATGCAATAAATCCACCGAGTTTTACTTTTTCTCCAGGAAAATCTACAACTGCTCTATTTCTACCAACAGTTGCCATTGAACCTTTATCTAAATATTTAAATTCTTTCAATGGAGATCCTTTAAATTTTCTCTCTATGTTTTTTGCAAATAACTCTCCTTGCTGAATAGCAACTGGAGCTACCATTGGGTGACCTCTTGGAAAATCATCTGTCGGCATAAAAGCAAGATCTCCTAAAGCATAGACATCCTCAAGTCCATTCACCTGATTATACTCATTGACTTTTAATCTACTATTAGGCATATAAGATTCAAGTGGTAATCCAGGTATAGATGCTCCTTTTACGCCAGCTGTCCATATCACAGTTTCAGTCATTAAAGTTTCATCATCTCCATAAATCAACTCGCCATTTTTATAGGATTTAACAGCAGTATTTAAATGTATAACAACTCCAAAATCTGCTAAATATTCTAATGCTCTCTTTTGAGAATCTTTAGACATTGGACCCAATAGAGTATCTGCGGCTTCAAATAAATGAACTTGCATTTTTTTCAAATTCAGCTCTTTATAATCTCCTGGCAACATGTGGTTTTTCATCTCGCCAATCGCTCCTGCCATTTCCACACCTGTAGGACCACCACCTACAATAGCAATATTCATTAAGGCTTGCTTATGCTCCAAATTATTTTCTAAAAGAGCACTTTCAAAATTCTCTAAAATATAACTTCTTAAATCTAGTGCTTGCGGAATAGATTTTAGCGTTTTCATTTTAGAAGTACTCTCTTCAGGCAAATTGAAAAAATTAGTAGTACTTCCAGTAGCAATCACCAAAATATCATAGGTCAAATCTCCTAAATCAGTTTTTATAGTTTTCTCAGCAGTAGAAACTTGCTCGACTGTAGCCAATCTAAAAAATACTCCCGGTAATTTCTTGATGAGTTTTCTTAAAGGATAGGCAATAGATGTAGGCTCCAAACCACCTGTAGCTACTTGATATAATAGAGGTTGGAAAGTATGATAATTATGTTTGTCTAATAAAACAATTTGAAAATCAGAATCTTTAAGCTTTAAAGCAACATTGATCCCAGCGAATCCGCCACCAATAATGACTATACGTTTCTGAGTCGTCTGCGGTAATTTTAAATCCATAATATATGTATTCTAATAATTAACTCAAATTTGCCTTAAATGTTAAAGAAATTCCATAGAAATTGCTAATATTTACAATCGTTTAATATCGAAGCACTAATATGGAAACATTAAAACTGACCCAGAAGGAAGATTATAGCATTCTCATGTTTGATAGAGGTCGATCAAATCCTATGAATATGCAAATGTTTGAGGAAATGATTGAAGTATTAAAAACCTTAAAAAGTGATGATAAGACCAAAGCATTAATTATTACTGGAAAAGAAAATTTCTTCTCTTCAGGTTTGGATCTTCCAGAGATTATGAACTACGATCGTGTTAAAACTAAGCAATTTTGGAAAGCCTTCATGGACTTGATTATAGAGTTGGTCTCTTTTCCAAAACCACTAGTAGCAGCAATTACAGGTCACTCTCCTGCAGGCGGATGTATAGTTGCTATTGCGTGTGACTATCGTATTATGGGTGCAGGTAATTTTAAAATAGGGCTAAATGAAATTCCTGTAGGCATCACTGTACCACGTCACGTATTTGAACTGTATTCTTTTTGGTTAGGAAAACATAGAGCATATCAATTTTTGATGGAAGGAAGATTAATGAATCCACAACAAGCTTCTGATGCTGGATTAGTTGATGTAGTCGTTCCTGCCGAACAAGTTTTAGAAACTGCGGAGAGGAAAGTATCGCACTATTTAAAATTCGATCAGAAAACTTGGTCTGCTACAAAGTTGAACTTAAGAACAGATATGATTCATACTGTAACGAATTATGAAGAGGACCTTTTGGACAAAGTTGTGGAGCATTGGTTTCATCCACATACTCAATCGATACTAAATGGTTTTGTCGCTATGCTTCAAAAGAAATAATTTAACTAAAAGATGCATTATCTTAGCTGAGTTCTAGAAATTATGTCTTTAAAAATCAAATTTTTAAGAAGTATATGGTTTGCATTGTTCACGACATTTGCAATTCAAGGCTTTAGCCAACAATCTTCTCTATTTTCCCATTACTATTGGAATGAACAATTCTACAATCCTGCTTATGTAGGAAGCAAAGAGGTTCTGCACGCTCAAGTAATAAATAGATTACAATGGGTAGGAATGGAAGGTGCACCTACCACTATTAATGCTGCCGTACACACTCCATTAAAAAAAGAAAACATAGCTGTTGGTATTAATTTTTACAATGACAGAATTGGCGCATTAATGACCAATGGAATTACTGCTCAATATGCATATAGATTAAAATTTAAAGAAAAATATACTTTATCATTAGGAGTCAATGCTGGCGCGGAATTTAGGAATGTAAATAGCTCAAAATTGATTACAGATGATGGCATGCCTGACATAATCCAACCTGGTGAGTTTGAAAAAAGTTGGATGCCTATATTTGGTGCAGGTGCATATTTCTATGGAGAAAATTTCTCTGTAGGTTTTGGAGCTCCACAGATATTACCTACTTCTATTTTTAAAGACCCAAAATGGGGATTCAAACCTCTCCAACAATATTTCATATCAGGTGCATACCAATGGAATATCAATAATGATTTCAGATTATTACCAACTACAACTATAAGGATAGCAAACGCAGAACCTGTTCAAGCAGAATTTACTGTCAATGGTATTTTCTACGATAAATTTCTTGGGGGATTTGGTGTGCGAACAGATAAAAGCATAATTTTCTTAGCTCAGTACATGCATAGCTTTAACAAAGGAGATAAAAAACTGAATATCGGTTACTCTTATGATTTGTCATGGAAAGCATTAAGACCTTCAAATTCTGGGTCGCACGAAATATTATTATCATTTGATATGCCTGTATTTAAAACTTCTTCTATTATTTATAAAAGCCCAAGATATTTCTAATGAAAAATTATATCTGGACATTTATAGCTTTATTATGTTGGACGAATGGAATGGCTCAACATCAAGATCGAATTCAAGCTGTTCATCAATTTGAGCAAACCAATTATCATTCTACTATAAAGAAATTCTTAGAATTAGAAAACAAAGGATTAGGTGATTTCGAAACAAAAATAATATTAGCTCAATCTTATTATGCACAAAGAAATTTCCAAGAGGCATTGGATTGGCTAAAAAAAGCATCTACAGTCAATGAGCTTTCTGAAAAATATAAAATACTTTTAGCAGAATTGTACAAAATCAACGGCAATTTAGTGGCTTCAGATAGTATCTTCCTCAGTTTTGGAGATCAATATAAAACCAATATTTCTAGCACTCTTAGAAACATTGCGCCTTCAACATATAATGTATTAACTATAGCCAATCTGAATACTAATGGAGACGAGTTTTCACCAAGTTATTATAGAGATGGAATTGCATTTATAGGGAATACTAAAAGTAAAAAATCTCTTTACGATTGGAATAATAGACCTTGGTTGACAATTTATCAAATTCCATTTTTACCAACTGGTAAAGAAAAAACTGCTATTCAAGAATTAGAACTTCCAAAAGTCAATAATTTTCATGGAGGACCTGTTTCTTTTATTCGACAGTCGAAAATGATATATTTCTCACACAATCAGAATCTTGATAAGAAAAACAAAAGCACAACTAATACTTTAGGTATTTATTCTGCAATGAAAAGAGGTAAGAAATGGACTGAATTAAAACCTATTTCTTTAAACAATCCTACTTATTCTATCTCTCATCCTACATTAAGCGAAGATGGCAAAGTGATGTATTTTGTTTCTGATATGCCTGGAGGATTAGGTGGGACTGATATTTATTACTCTAGAAATTCAGGAAATAGATGGTCTACTCCTATTAACCTCGGGCCGACTATCAACACCACTAAGAATGAATTATTTCCATTTCTTCACAAAGATGGAATGCTGTATTTCGCATCAGAAGGTCACGCTGGATATGGTGGTTTAGATATTTTTTATTCTAAGTTTGAAAATGGATTATGGACTACTCCAGTAAATATGGGCAAACCTATCAATTCAGGTTATGACGATTTTGGATTGATATTAGATAAAAATAAAAACAACGGATATTTTAGTTCAAATAGAACAGGCGGAGCTGGAAATGACGATATCTACAGATTGATTTCTACCGAATATTTAGAAAATCAAAAATCAACAGTTCTAAAAGGAACAGTCGTCGATAAGAATACTAATGAATTCATCAAGAATGCTACTATTACTTTATTAGATCAAAACCAAAACCCAATAGAAGCCAAAACAGATCATCTAGGATATTATCAAATAGAATTGCCGTCAAGTTTTGAGAAAGGTCACGTTTTAACTACTTTTTCTCAATATTTCCCTAGTGATATAGCTATCAATTCTCTTCAGGATCTTTCAAGCTTAAATATAGAATTACAAAGAATTGAACTTAACAAAAGTATCATTATCCCTAATATTTATTACGATTTTGACAAAGCAGATATTAGCAATGAAGCAGCTAAAGAACTTAACAAATTACACAATTTGCTCATTGACAATCCTACTTGGATTATAGAAATAGGTTCACATACTGATAGCAGAGCTGACGCTAAATACAACAATAAATTATCTGAGAAAAGAGCAGAAAATGTTGTCAAGTATTTAATATCTAATGGCATATCAAAAAACAAATTATTTGCAAAAGGATATGGCGAATCTCAGCTGTTGAATGAATGTGCTGACAAAGTAAAATGCTCAGAAGAACAACATGCTATCAATAGAAGAACTGAATTTAAATTGATTGGATTTGAGCAATTAGGTTCTGATGAACAGACTATGAGCTCAGTAATTTTTGACCAACAGTATGTCGAGAAAAACGATTTGATCTATAAAATTCAAATAGGTGTCTACAAACAACCGGACGAAAAATGGTTGCAAAAGATTAGCGACTTAGGTAATATTGAAAAACAACAGGTAAAGGATAAGGAATTGTACAAAATTTTCATTTCATCTTATCCCAATTACGAAACAGCTAAGTCCTATTTAGACAAAGTACATCAAAGAGGATTAACAGATGCGTTTATAGTGCCCTTTTTCAAAGGAGAAGCTATCACAATAGACGAGGCTAATCAGATAAAAAACAAGTAGTTTAAAGTTTTAATATTGCTCTAAAGCCTCTACCTCCATAATAGGAAGATGCACCATTGTGATAAACAAATACATGATTAAATCTTCTGTCCCCGAAAATTGCTCCTCCCAATTCTCTTATAGAAGTTGGCGTTTTTAACCAACTAGATGTTTTCAAATCAAACTCTTCTAAGGATTGCAAAAATTGATACTGAGCTTCATCTAATAATTCTACTCCCATTTCATGAGCTAAATCGACAGCTGTATTCTTTGGCTTAAATTCTTTACGAGCATCCAATCCCTTTTTATCGTAACAAAGACTTCTACGCTCTTTTGGACTTTCTGCTGAGCAATCAATAAAAAAATAATTATCCGATTTTTCTTTAAACTCCACCGCATCAGGTTTGCCTCCGGTGATTTCCATTTGATGAAGTGACCAATTTTTTGAAGGTTGCAGGACTAATTTCTTGTACACTTCTTCCCATAAGATAGAAGGATGTCTATGCATATTTTGGTGAAAACGTTTTTCTAGTGTAGTCAACAATACATCTGCATGTTCTGCACTTAATTCACTGTTAGCCTTCTTATTCATATCAATAATTTATTCACTGGTCTATTAGTGAGAGCAGAAGTACAATATTACAAAAAATCTAAATTTATGATATTTCTAAATAAGAATTACTTGGCTTTTTTGAATGAAAAGGCATAGTTGATTTTAGCGTAAACTCCCGTTTGAACAGAGAAAGGATCTGCACCATCATCACCTCTAAGTCGAGGGAATTGTTTTAAATCTGCATTGAAAGCTAGTCTAGTTCCAAGAGTAAAAAAGATTCTATTAGTCGCATAAATATCAAACTCCACTCCTCCTAACATTCCCCATTCTTGCTCGTTATAATTTACTTCTACTGGTGCAATCTGATTCTCTATATAGGTATTGACAGATTTTAATTTACTATAATGAATCCCACCTACAAAATTAAATGTGATAGGTGTCTTATCATATCTGTTAATGAACTTGTAGGAGTACTTCACATAAAGAGGGATTTTCATATAGTCTAATGCCACGTATTTATTGACTTTCTGACCGTTGATGTTTTCTGTAAATCTTTGACCTTCATCTGAGTTGTAAATCCATTCCATTCCTACCGTCCAACGATTATTGATCACATATCCTACATTCACTCCATAAGATTTTCCAAAAGTGGCGGACTGTTCTAAATTACTAGTATTGACTCCTTCATCAGATTTTTTAGTCATTGCTGAATAATGACCTCCTAATAATGGACCTATAACAAGACCACTATTTACAAATTTATTTTTAAAGGATTTTCTCTTCCCTTTTTCAAATTTGTTGGTTAATTCAGGATTCTCGTCATCTTCAAATAAGTTAGTTGCGAACAAATCCATTTTTTCTATAGATTCAATATCCTTGTTGAGCATTGGACTTTCTATAGATAACTCTTCTGCAACATTAGAAGAGTTATCAAGGAAATGTAAATATTGAGCTTCTTTAAAGAAGTTTTCTGAATTTTCATTCAAATCTTCACTAGAAATAGATTTCTGTTTTCTTTCTGCTCTTTTTTCCTTTTTAGAAGCAGGAGTTGATTTCTTGGAGAATTCATTGGAAGTACTTGACTTTGATTGAGTAGAATAACTCGCTCCATCAAAAGAATTGACAGAAGTAGATGAAGAGGATTGAATGATAGACTTAACATTCGAATTAGCTTCAGAGTTGTTTTCTAAATATGGTATGGCTTCAGAAATAATGTCTGAAGTAGTGTAATGATCTGTTTGTAAATTAGAGCTTTGTGATTTCGGAAGAATATTATCCTTAGCATCTATTTTATTTTTTGCAAATCTCAGTTGAGTATCAGAAAGTGAATTTTCATACCTATTATAAATCACTAAAGAAGATACCAAACTAAAAGTCAACATGGCAGCAGCTATAGGATATTTAAATCTAAAGTAAAAAGGTAGTTTTTCTGGTAATTGCTTTTCTATCTTATCCCAAATACCTTTTGGTGGCTGAAAAGAAGCACCCTCTAACCTTTTTCTTATTTCGTCATCAAATGGATTATTTCCCTGAGTTTGCGGCATGAGGTATTTTTATACGATGGGCTTCTTGAATGTTTTTTTGTAGTAAGTATCTAGCTCTTGACAATTGTGATTTAGAAGTTCCTTCACTGATTTGTAGCATTTCGGCTATTTCTTTGTGAGAATATCCTTCTATCACATACAGATTAAAAACTGTACGATAGCCAGTTGATAATTTTTGTACTAAAGACATCAAATCTTCCAATTCTAATTGATGTTCGATATCATCAACTACAGGATAAAACATCAATGCTGTTTCATTATCCGAAACTGGAAATAATTTGGTCTCTTTTCTAAAATGCTCAATAGCAGTATTGACAAAAATCTTTCTTACCCAACCTTCAAAAGAACCTTCCCATCTATACTTATCCAAGTTTGTAAAAACTTTTACAAAACCCTCTTGCAAGATATCTTGTGCGTATTCCTTATTTGAGCAATATCTCATACAAACAGCGAACATTTTAGCAGACATTAAATCATACAACTGGTATTGTGCTTGCCTTTTGTTTAAAAGACAGCCTTCGACCAACTGTTTATAAAGAGTAATATTTTTTGCTTCAGGTTGCATACATCTGTAAATAGATAAAATAAATATAAGGATAAAAATCGGCAATGATGATGTAACTCAATGAATTAGAATAAAAAGAAGATATTAAGCGAAATAAAATTTCTGATTTTAATAATTCAATACTTGAAACATTACGATATATAAAACATTAGTTTTGTTGTGTGAAAAATCCAACTACAATATTTCAAATAAAATTACCGAATGCTTTGATTACAGGCATTCAAAATTGTTTAAAAGAAATCCTTTTTGAAAATAGTTATTCTGACAAAGCAGTCAATAATATGCTAAAATCTCATCCTTCATGGGGATCGAGAGATAGGAAAATTACTACAAGAATAATTTATACTTTAACAAGAAACTATATTCTATACTCTTATATTTCTGAGCAAATATGGGATGAAGAATTTGAAGACACTAAAGAAAATAAAATTCACCTACTTATATTTTTAACGATGTTGATGGATGAAAACTTTTCTTCAAAAGTAGAATGTTCCGAAGAGTTAGAAAGCCAAATCAAATCACTTACAGATATCCCAAAAAACATTCAACATAGCATTCAATCTTGGATGTATGACGAGATAGTAAAAGATTGGGGAGAAGAAGCTTCAGTTATTATTGAGTCATTAGATCAGCCTGCTCCAGTATATATTAGATATAACAGCTTAAAAACTACCGCTCAAAAACTAAATAGCGAACTAGAAAGACTGAAAATCGACTTTGAATATGATGCTCAAGTGGGTGGCGCTATTAGAATTAATAATAATAATCAGCTCAGACAATCGCAAGCGTTTAAAGAAGGCTTATTTGAATTTCAAGATATCGGATCTCAGTATATCATCAAACAAGCAGGAATACATCCTGAGCAAGTTGTAGTAGATTTCTGTGCTGGCAAAGGCGGAAAAACCTTACAGATCTGCAGTCTTATGAAAAATGAAGGCAGATTGATTGCTTCAGATATTGATATTTCACGATTGACTCATTTGGAGAAAAGAGCAAAGAAAGCTGGAGTTAAAAACTTAGAAATCATTTCTAATGAATCTATCATAAAGAATAAAAATTTAATGGCCGATGTGGTTTTCATTGACGCTCCTTGTAGTGGAATAGGAACCATTAGAAGACAACCGGATTTGAAATTTAGATTTCAGCAAAGTCAATTACCGACTATTTTAGAAACTCAGCAAGAGATTTTAAGTCAAAGTGCCTCTTTAGTACGAGCCAAAGGTAGAATTGTGTACGCTACTTGCAGTATTTTAAAAAGTGAAAATTCAGAGCAAATTGAGAAGTTCTTAGCATCTCACCCTTCATTCCAATTAAAGCAAGAAGAATATATTTTCCCATTCCAATTAGATGGAGATGGATTTTATGTGGCTGTCTTAGAAAAGGCTTAAAATAAAAAAAGGGATGTATCAAATAATACATCCCTTTTTTTGTGGGCACAACAGGATTCGAACCTGTGACCCCCTGCTTGTAAGGCAGGTGCTCTGAACCAGCTGAGCTATGCGCCCTCACATTTTCTTAAGAACTTTGAGCAAGAAATTCATCATTGCTCAATTGCGAGTGCGAATATACGATTCTTTTTATCTTCGTCAATATCCAAATCACTTTTTTTAAATTATTTCTTTAGAATTTTAATTCTATACTCTTATATTTAGCTAATATGGTCGTCAGGAAAGCCAAAGATTTATATTCACAGAGAAAATTCTGGAGATTACTCTTAATGGGCTGCGCCTCGGTTATCATTCTTTTCTCGCTAATATTCACCTATCATCTTGCAAGAACCATAGAAAAAGACGAGAAAAATAGAGTTCAAGAAATGGCGAAAGCTTATCAAGTCCTGGTATCCTCTTCTGATGAATACGAAATTAACGAAGCACTCAAATTAACAAGAGAAAATCAAACCATCCCCGTCATCTGGACTTCTTACGAAAATGATTTATTCGATTCAAAAAATTTACAAAACAAAAGTATCTTAGAAGACACGATAGATCTTAAAAACTATTTAAACAAATTAAAAAAGGACGGGCAAGTTGTAGAGTTTCGAATAAATCCCAATGAAGAGCCTCAGTTATTATATTACGATGCCTCCAAGCTATTGAAAATGGTACGCATCTATCCTTATCTTATTTTTTCACTTGTCTTTATATTTTTAATTATCGCTTTGGTGGCGGTCTCTTTATCACGGACTGCATTACAAAATCAACTTTGGGCAGGGATGGCCAAAGAAACAGCACATCAGCTAGGCACTCCTATATCGTCTTTGAGTGCTTGGGTGGAATTTTTAGAACCTAAATTTGAAGGTACAGAAGATGCATTTATAATTGATGAATTAAAAAAAGATATCGGCAGGTTAGAAATTGTAGCAGAACGTTTTTCAAAAATTGGCTCCAAACCAACACTAGCTCCGACAGATGTCACTTTAGTCATCGAAAAGATAGTCGACTACATGAGCAAAAGAGCTGCAAAAAGTGTTGAATTTAAAGTTATCGATCAAACAGAAGGTGACAATTTCGCCATGTTGAATGCCTCTTTATTTGAATGGGTACTAGAGAACTTAATTAAAAATGCTTTAGATGCCATGCAAGGAGAAGGGAAAATCACGGTATTGATTGATAATATCAGCGGTGTATTAAGAATAGATATTTCAGACACTGGCAAAGGAATAGAATCTCATAAAATCAAATCTATTTTTGAACCTGGTTTTTCTACAAAGAAAAGAGGTTGGGGATTGGGACTTACCTTATCTAAAAGAATTATAGAAGAATATCACAAAGGAAAAATCATCGTCAAAGAATCCATTTTAGGAAAAGGAACGACTTTTAGGATTGAGTTCAGAAAAGATATCATGAACTAAAGATCAGATAGCTTTAAAGTTTCAGAAACAAATATCCCTCTTTCATTTCTATCTAATTTGCAACATTCTACTACAGGATCATGTTGAAAAAATAAAATATGCTGATTCTCATAAGCAGTTTCTAAAATCCGAGATTTCTCTTGCATAGTAGCCAAAGGTCTCACGTCATAAGCTAGTATATAAGGCAATCTTACGTGATGATGGCTTGGAATCAAATCTGAAACAAAGGTAACAGTCGGACCATCATTATAAATATGTACTATTTGCATAGCTTCTGTATGTCCATATACATATTCTATTTCTATTGATTCGATACCAATTTCTTCTTGATCAGTAAATTTCAACTGACCAGATTCATAAATTGTCCAAAAATTTTCTTTTAGGAAAGATGCTTTTTCTTTAGGATTGGGATTGTTAGCCCATTTCCAATGTTCTGAAGAAGACCAATAGGTTGCGTTCGGAAAAGTAAGCACTAACTTATTATCTGTATTCAATTTGACTGCTCCACCACAATGATCAAAATGTAGATGTGTCAAAATTACATCGGTAATATCTTCAGGAGTAAATCCGTGTTTTGCCAGAGAGCTGATCAAGTTATCCTCTCCATGTGGATGAAAGTGAGATTTGAATTTAGCATCTTGTTTATCTCCTAATCCTGTGTCAATCAATACTACTCTATTTCCAGTTTCTATCAACATACATCTAGAAGCCCAAGTACACATATTATTCTCGTCAGGTGGATTGAGTTTTTCCCACATTGTTTTTGGAACAACGCCGAACATTGCACCACCATCTAATTTGAATAAACCGGTTTCTATAGTATAAAATTTCATATCAATATTTAATCTTCTCGCTTACTAATAACTCAAAATACACAATATTCTTTTTATTTCAATTGAATACTATTGATTTTGTAAACTAGAAAATCAAATTTTTAAAAATAAAAAAAGCTCTCAAAGAAATTTCTTCAAGAGCCTAAATTTATTTTAATCAAATTAAGAACAATTTTTAAAGTGTGTCATTTCGAAGTAGGAGAAATCTCTAAAAGAAACATAATTAAGAGATTCTTCACTCTGCTAACGCCTCATTCAGAATGGCAGAATTGTTTAAATTAATTTAATAGAATTTATTTATCAAAAAATCAGTCAAAATATTAACTCAACCAAGCCATTAGTTTTTTAATGATTCCAACATTGTTTTTGTATGGTGGGTATTTGATAGGCATATCTGTCAAAGTAGATTTTTTCAATACGCTCTTATAGTGTGAAAAGGTTTCAAAGGAGGACTTCCCGTGATAAGCACCCATTCCACTCTCTCCTACTCCTCCAAATGGCAAATGACCTTGACCTACATGCATTACAGATTCGTTAATACATCCACCACCAAATGACAATTCATTCATCACTCTATTTTGAATGTTAGAGTTTTCTGAATAAACATATAGTGCTAAAGGTTTTTCAAATTGCTTTACATAAGCTATTGCATCATCTAAATGATCATATTCTATAATAGGCAAAACGGGACCGAAAATTTCTTCCTGCATGACTTTATCTTCTAAAGAAACTCCTTCTATTATTGTTGGAGCAATATATTTATCGCTTTTATTGGTTTGACCACCTACAATTACTTTTGAGGAATCTATCAATCTAGAAACTCTATCAAAATGTCGATCTGAGATGATTCTTCCATAATCAGGACTTGTAGAAGGGTCTTCACCATAAAACTCTTGAAGATGTTCTTTCATCTTATCAATGAGTTTAGATTTTATTTTCTTATTGACTAATAAATAATCTGGAGCAACGCAAGTTTGACCGGCATTAGTAAATTTACCCCAAAGAATTCTTCTAGAGGTATGAGTCAATTGAATGTCTTCATCTACAATACAAGGACTTTTGCCACCTAATTCTAAAGTAACCGGCGTTAAATATTTAGCTGCTGCCATATATACGTACCTACCGATTTCAGTGCCACCAGTAAAGAATATGTAGTCAAACCTTTGTTCTAACATGGCTTTGCTTTCTTCTACTCCACCCGTAACCACTTTAATGAAACCTTCATCAAAATTCTCAGAAATCATTTTCAAAACTAAACTTGCAGTACTTTCTGCTAATTCAGAAGGTTTTAGAATAGCAGTATTTCCTGCGCCTATTGCTCCAATTAATGGTGCTATCAATAATTGGAAAGGATAATTCCATGGTGAGATAATATAAGTCACTCCATAAGGTTCTGGATATCTCCAACTTGTGCCCAATTGATGAAAAAGCGGTGTTTTCACTCTTTGCTTTTTTGACCAAGATTTGATATTCTTCAACATATCATCTAGCTCCACTAAAACAATTCCGACCTCAGTTGCGTAAGATTCTAATTCTGACTTCCTTAAGTCATCGTGCAAAGCTTTAATGATGGCCTTTTCATTTTGAACGATTAGATTCCTCAATTTTTGCAATTGTTCTATTCTAAACTCAACAGATTTTGTCTTTCCTGTATTGAAAAAAGCTCTTTGATTCTGTACTATGGCTGACGCATTAAATACTGAAGTAGTAGGATTAGATAATGTATTAGTACTCATTGGATAAGTTTTAATTTTATAGTTGAATGCCCATTTTTTTATAGAAAAAAGATATGACCCACGCAGGGCCTATCATCAAATATTGCAAGTCCTTTATAAAGGATGGCTTTTTACCTTCAATTTCGTGTCCCCAAAACTGGAAAATCCAAGAAATGATAAACAATACAATACAAGTAATAGCTAATCCAATATACCCTCCTGTCACTTGAAATAATAATTCAGAAAGGAACAAACTTATTAGTGTAAATATTAGCATACCAAAAGCAATCTTTAAAGAAAGTGTACAGTAATATATAAATATTAGAACAGCAATTATAGAACCTATGTTCACTTTCAATCCTGCAATTTCACCGAACTGTATGGGTATACTATACAATAGACCTATTATAGTAAAATAAATCATAGGGACACAAACCCAATGAATTAGCTTATTCTTAGGATTTTGGTGACTTTCACCGTACTCTTCCAACCATTGTTGAATCGACTTCATGTTAAATCAATATTTTCATAAATTTATGCTAAAATTATCAAGGGAACAAAAAAAACTGCATGCATGCATACTATAAGTGTTCAAAATGATTAAGTTTGCTTTATCAATAAACCAACTTGATATAAAAACTTTAACAACCACTTAAAAATTAACATTCAAAATGAAAAAAATTAAAACAAACATTTTAGCATTTGCTTTCTTAGCAATGGGTACTTTTGTAGGAGTTACATCATGTAGCAAAGATAAAGAAGATGATGGTGATAAATCTGATTTTGTAGGAACATATCATGGTTCTTATTCAATTATTGGTCTATTAGAAGTTGAAGACACTTTAATGATTACAAAATTAGACGAAAATAGAATTTCAATTGCAAGTACTAAATTAGATACTAGCTTTACAGCTACAGTAAATGGAAATACAGCAACTTTTGATGGTTTCAAAGCTTCTTCATTTAGTGCAGGTGAAATCTCTTTAACTGGTATTGATGTAAAATCTGGTAAGGGAACATTGAAAAACAATACTGATTTAACGGTAAACCTTGAAGGTGTGAACGTAGAAGGTGCTAGTGGTGAAGTTCCAGAAATACTTGAAAAATTATTTCCAATTAGAAATCAGAAAATTACTACTAAGAAAACATTTAAAAAACAATAGAAATATTATTTAAAAAATAAAAGCCTTGTCAATTGACAGGGCTTTTTATTGTCTATACAATAAATAAAAAATTACTTTTTTATCCAACTTTATCAAAAAATTCTCTTAGAAGTACTATTAGTTATCATTTAATAATGTTTTTCTAATATATTCGCAATCCAACCAATAATCAAACATTTCATAAATGAAAAAGATTTTACTCATTGTCATTTTACTATGCAGTGTCAGCTTCCAAGCCTACGCACAAAATGCTACTATTAAAGGAGTTGTAAAAGATGCAAGCAATCAAGAATTACTATTTGGAGTGAATGTAGTAGTGAGAGGCACTACGACAGGTACTTCTACTGGATTTGATGGAGATTTCTCCCTCAATGTGAAAAGCGGAAATGTAACTTTAGTATTCTCCTACCTAGGATACGATACTAAAGAACAAAATGTTACAATATCTGATGGTCAAACTAGAACTATCAATATTGACATGAATGAAGAAGCTACTCTTCTAGAAACAATAGTAGTATCTGCAAGTAAATTTGAAAAGAAATTAGGTGAAGAAACCGTTTCTTTAGATGTAATCAAACCTTCTGTTCTTGAAAATCAAAACTTGGTTACTATTGACAATGCTGTGGAAAGAAGTCCTGGTGTTGCTGTAATTGATGGACAAGTTAATATTCGTGGAGGAGCAGGTTATTCTTATGGTGCGGGATCTAGAGTATTATTACTATTAGATGACTTACCTATTCTTCAAGCAGATGCAGGATTCCCAAACTGGTCTTCTATACCTACTGAGAATATCGGTCAAATTGAAATTATTAAAGGTGCTGCTTCAGCATTATATGGCTCATCAGCAATGAATGGAGTTATCAACGTAAGAACAGCTTATGCTACTAATGAACCTGTCACTAAAATATCTGTTTACGGAACGCAGTTTGCAACTCCTAAAGACGAAGATGGTAACAAATTAGATTGGTGGAATATGGATGCTAAAACTTTTTATAATAAAACTACTGATAATGAAGAGGGTGATAAGCTAAAAAGCACAACTTTAGTCAATGTATCATATCCAGACCCATCTGATTCAACAAAAGGTAACTATGAATTTATTAATCCTAAAAGATTAACGAGACCTTATCAGACTGGACTATCGTTTGGTCACAGACAAAAGTTCGGAAAATTTGATTTAGTATTAGGAGGACAAATCGTTTCTGGTCAGGATCACAAATATAATGGTTTTGATCATAGAGGTAGAGTGAGCGTTCAAACAAGATATCGTGTAAGTGAAAAAGTTAATTTCGGTATTAATGCAAATGTTCAAGCAGGGAGAAGTGGTACTTTCTTTTTGTGGAATGGAACTCAAGGAATCAATAAATATATAACAGCAGACCTAACAGGGGACCCTACTATAACAAAAGCAAAAAGAATTACTATTGACCCTTTCTTTAATTTTCAAGATGACAAAGGCAATAAACACAAAATTTTAGCTCGTTGGTATAAAGTAGATAATGACAATGGAAATAATCAAGGCAACTTTTCTAACTTCTTTTACGGAGAGTACCAATATCAAAAAAGATGGGATAAAGCTAATACAACTTTGACCACTGGAGCAGTAGCAAGTTATGTTATGGTTGAAGCACCTTTATATGGAACAATAGGTGATGATAAACTGTCAGGCAAAAACTATGCACTTTTCTTACAATTAGATAAAAAGTTCTTTGATAAATTAAACGTTTCCGTAGGAGGTCGTTTAGAACATTATCAAATTACAAGTACTAAAGCTGAGACTAAGCCAGTATTTAGAGCAGGTGTGAATTATCAAGCTGCTGAATATACATATATAAGAGCATCATTTGGTCAAGGATTTAGATTCCCAACTATTGCAGAAAAATTCATCTCAACATCTTTAGGTACTACTGCAGCAATAGTTCCAAATACAGATTTATCGTCTGAAACAGGAATGAGTGCTGAAATAGGCATTAAACAAGGTATTAAAATTGGAAAATTCAATGCATTTGTTGATTTAGCAGGTTTCTTTACAAGGTATTATAATATGATGGAGTTCAATCCAAATTCTGATGCTGTTATAGCACCATTTATCGTTGCATTTCAATCTCAAAACGTAGGAAATACACAAATATTAGGAATAGAAACTTCTATCCAAGGAGAAGGCAAAATTGCTAAGAAATTCCCTACTACTTTAATGATTGGTTATACTTACTTAATGCCTACCTATTTAGATTGGGAAGAAAAAGCATCTTCTAGTAGCACAAGCAGCTACAATGTATTAAAGTACAGATTCCGACATATGCTCACAAGTTCATGGGATGTGAACTTAAGAGGATTTGATATCGGTGTATCTGCTAGGTATTTCAGCTTCATGGAAAACATTGATAACTCATTTGAAATTATCATTCCCGAATTACAAAAATTTAGAGAATCAAAACAAAAGGATAATTTTGATCCTGATAACAAAGGTGGTTACAAAGGTGACTTCGTATTAGACCTAAGAGCAGGTTATACTTTCAAAAGAAATAATAATAGTTACAAAATTTCTGCTATTGTCAATAACGTTATGAATAGAGAATACTCTTTACGTCCAGGATTAGTTGAAGCGCCTTTAACATATGCTTTAAGAGTAGACTTCCAATTCTAATTCAATTTAAAAAAAAATATTTCAACGCTCTTGATTCATTTCAAGAGCGTTTTTTGTTTTAGCAATATTAAGATTTGATTTGTAAAACCTTTTAATCAAACTAACGTTTGGTTTTAAATTAAGATTGAATTATTTTCACGCACCCAATTTAAAAGTATAAAAAACAAAATACATGGAAACTAATACTGAAATAAAAAGTCTTTTAAGAGGTGGAGAATTTTTAGTAAAAGAGAGTAAATATCAAGACATTTTTACTCCTTCTGATTTAGATGAAGAGCAATTGATGATCCTTCAAGCTACTAACGACTTCTTAGATAACGAAGTCATGCCTAAAAGAGATCGAATCGAGGTTCAGGAAGAAGGTGTGACTACTTCTTTATTAGAGCAATCTGGCGAACTAGGTTTATTAGGTATGGCAGTTCCAGAAGAATTTGGAGGTCTTGGTAAAGATTTCAATACGAATTCTATTATAGTAGAAGCTATGGCTAGAGCTCGTTCATTTACTTTGTCTTGGGGAGCGCACGTAGGTATCGGCACTTTACCGATAGTTTACTTTGGTAATCAAGAACAAAAAGAAAAATATTTACCAAAATTAGCGTCTGGAGAATTAAAAGCTTCTTATTGCTTGACTGAGCCTGGTTCTGGTTCTGATGCTTTAGGTGCAAAAACAAGAGCTGACTTAACTGAAGATGGTAAATACTATGTATTGAACGGTCAGAAAATGTGGATCACCAATGCTGGCTTTGCAGATATCTTTATTGTATTCGCAAAAATCAACGGAGAGCAATTCACAGGTTTTATAGTAGAAAAAACTATGGAAGGACTTTCTTTAGGTGCTGAGGAGCAAAAAATGGGGATTAAAGGTTCTTCTACTCGTCAAGTATTTTTAGAAAATGTAAAAGTTCCTGTAGAGAATTTATTAGGTGAGCCTGGTAAAGGTCACTTGATTGCTTTCAATATTTTAAATATCGGTCGTTACAAATTAGCAGCAGGTTCATTAGGTGCATCGAAAGATGTATTAAGACAAGCGGCAGTATATGCTAACGAGCGTCAACAATTCAAAACTCCTATTGCAAATTTTGGTGCTATTCAGTATAAATTAGCTGAGATGGCTATCCAAACTTATGCTTTAGAATCTGCTTGTTATAGAGCTTCTGACAAAATCGATAACTATGAGAAAAAGTTATTAGCAGAAGGAAAAGATTTCTCTGCAGCTATATTAGGTGCTGCTGATGAATATGCAATAGAGTGTGCATTCTTGAAAGTACATGGTTCTGAAGTATTAGACTATTGTGTGGACGAAGCTGTTCAAATCCATGGCGGAATGGGCTTCTCTGAGGAAACACAAGTAGCTGGAGCATATCGTGATGCACGTATCAATAGAATTTTTGAAGGGACAAATGAAATCAACAGACTATTAACTGTTGACCAATTATTGAAAAGAGCGATGGCTGGCAAAATCGACATGATGTCTGCTGCTATGGCTGTTCAAAAAGAGTTAATGTCTGTTCCTGACTTTGGTGCTGGAGAAGATGAAGGCGTTTTAACTAACGAATTAAAAGCTGTCCGCAATATCAAAAAAGCTATTTTATTAGTTGCTGGTGCTGCTGTACAAAAATTAACGACTAAGTTGAAACACGAGCAAGAAATCTTGATGAATATTGCTGATATGATCATCGATCTTTATGCTGCTGAATCTTCTGTTTTACGTTTACAAAAGAAAATTGATACAGTAGGTGAACAAGCTGCTGAAATTGAAATTCAAATTGTAAAAACTTTCATCAGTGATGCAGTCGAAAGAGTCAATATCAATGGAAAACATGCATTGCAATCATTTGCTGAAGGAGATGAATTGAGAATGATGTTGATGGGATTGAAAAGATATACTAAACTTGATCCATTCAATACTAAAAATGCACGTAGAGCAATCGCTGCAAAAGTATCAGAAGACCAAGGATACAAATTTTAAGAAAAAAACAGCTTATAGAAGAGGCTTCCACTTTGGGAGCCTCTTTTTATTTATATTTACTTGATTTTAAATAATTCTATGAAAAAAATCTTGAAAGCTATCTTTTTTTTATCTATAATTTTATTGACTACACCATCAGTATTTGCTTGTAAAATAAAATCTTGGAAATCTCAAAGAAGTCACCAATCATTGCCACTTAGACAATTGAGCATCATCGGATTCAATTACACAGAAATACAAGATAGTATTATAGAAAAATGGTTTGATGCAGAAATAAAAGAGAAATTCAATTCTGTCAAAAATATTATAACCGTATTGCCGGATACTACTATCAAACAAGAATATGAGCAATGGATGACTCCTTATCGCAATCTTAAAATTGATGCTATCATTACTTATGCGATTCTTCCGTATAAAAGAAATTACTCCATAAAAAATCCTAAAGAATACTCTCCTATCATAAATGAGCCAAGCAAAAATAGCTTATGGAGCTACTATGCTTCATTATCTACTAAAGTAGAAATTCCCGAAGATGAAGATGCTCCTTATTATGTGGAAATCAATATCTACGAACAAAGTACTTTACAACTGATTTGGTCAGGTATTTCACAAACATTCGATGATAGAAATGATCTAAAAACTATTCAAAAATGGATGGAAAAACTCATCACCACTGCTGCCAAACAAGGAGTAATTAATTCTGAAAAAGATTAATTTATAGAGAAACAGGACACAATTCCAAGCTTTTAGCCCATAAATCTCTCTGCAACTCTTCATCATCAGCTAAGGAATTGTAAGCATCCGGCTGACATTTGGAGAAATATGTCCCAGTAATTTTATTGACTTCTGGAGAACTAGCTAAATATATAGAGGTCTCTGCTCCTTTTTCTACGGATACGCTAGACCATTTCAAAAACAAACTCCAAGCAAAAGCAGAAATTTTTCCAGTATTCTTTTTACCAATATCTGTTCGCACTCTTCCTGGATGTAAGCAATTTACAGTAACATTACTATCCTTTAATAATTCCGATAGATGTTTAGTGAATAAGATATTCGCCAACTTGGATTGACAATATGCTCTAATAATTTGATAGTTGACGTTTTGAGTAAAAGATTCAAAATTGATTTTACCTTGTCTATTTGATCCAGAAGATACGTTTATAATACGTCCTGTTTTGGATGCTTTGACTTGATCTAGCAATAAATTAGTTAGTAAAAAATACGAAAAATGATTAGTCGCCATCGTCATTTCGATACCATCTTGACTTAAGCTAAAATCACTGAAAACTGCTCCTGCATTATTGATCAATACATCTATTACTTTCAAATCTTTTTGGATGATAGGTACAATATCTCTAATAGATTTTTGACTAGATAAATCTGCAATATAAAAATTACAACGTCTACCTTCGCCTTCTCTAATCAACAACTCTCTTATTCCTATGGCTTTCGTTTTATTTCTTGCAATAAAATGTACACTTGCGCCCATTCTAGCTAAATTTATAGCTGTTTCTAAACCAATTCCTGCAGTGGCTCCAGTAATCAGTACATTTTTGCCTTTCATTTTTTTATAATTGTAATTAAATCTAAAAATTATCTCATTAAAAAGTTTCTATAAAATGAATACACCTTCCATTCCACCGTTCACTTTATGCATGAGAGGACAAATCTTGTCTCTTGAAACTCCTAAGATAATGGGTATTTTAAACATCACTAAAGATTCTTTTTATGATGGAGGTTTATTTCATGAATTGGACTCAGCATTTCAGCAGGTTGAACATATGATTGGCGAAGGTGCGGACATCATAGATATTGGCGCGACAAGCACTCGCTCTGGAAGTCCTATCAGTAATCCTGACGATGAAATCAAAGCTCTTCTTCCAATAATTAATTTTATCACTAAAAATCATCCTCAAAAATATATCTCTATAGATACTTACCATCATTCTGTTGCAGAAGCTGCTTTAGAGAGTGGTGCGCACCTCATCAATGATATTAGTGGTGGATTGTATGATCCTAAGATATTTGAAACTACAGCTCAATATAAAGCCCCAATCATATTGATGCATATTCAAGGCACACCAGAAACTATGCAAGTCCAACCGAACTACAAGAATCTAATTCAAGAAGTGATGCTACAATTAGCACAACAAACTGAAAAAGCAATAGAAGCAGGTATTCAAGATATTATTATAGATCCTGGTTTTGGATTTGGAAAAACTATAACACACAACTTCTCTCTATTTCAACAATTAGAAAATTTCAGCATCTTCAAAAGACCTTTATTAGTAGGAATTTCTAGAAAATCCATGATTTGGAAAACACTTCAAACTTCTGCAGAACAAGCTCTTACAGGCACGATCGCCCTGAATATGTTAGCCTTAGAAAAAGGTGCTCATATTTTAAGAGTCCATGATGTCAAAGCTGCTAAAGAAACGATTGCTATTTATAACGCACTTCACCAAAGACCCATTTCCACTAATTAAAGTGGAATGTTTCCGTGTTTTTTGGGCGGCATAGTCGCAACTTTATTTTCTAACATTTTGAAACCTCTAATCAATTTTATTCGAGTGTCTTTCGGATCGATAACTTCATCAATAAATCCTCTTGCTGCAGCTCTGTATGGATTTGCGAATTTCTCTGAGTAATCGTCTACTTTTTCCTGAAGTTTAGCTTCCTTGTCTTCTGCTTTAGCAATTTCTGATTTGAAGATAATTTCAGCTGCACCTTTTGGTCCCATCACTGCAATTTCAGCCATAGGCCAAGCAAAGTTTAAATCTGCACCGATATGCTTAGAGTTCATTACATCATACGCTCCACCGTAGGCTTTACGAGTAATGACAGTAATTTTGGGAACAGTCGCTTCACTCAATGCAAACAATAATTTTGCACCATTGATAATAATTCCATTCCATTCCTGATCTGTACCCGGCAAGAATCCCGGCACATCTACCAATACTAATAATGGAATATTGAAAGCATCACAGAATCTAGTAAATCTTGCAGCTTTTCTTGAACTATTGATATCCAATACACCAGCCAAATATGCAGGTTGATTAGCAACGATTCCTATAGATCGACCTGCAATTCTAGCAAATCCGACCACTATATTTTCAGCAAAATCTTTATGAACTTCCATAAAAGAAGTCTCGTCTACTATCCCTTCTATAACATCTCTCATGTCATAGGGTTGATTAGGATTTGCAGGAATAATATTTGCCAGCTTTTCTCTTAATTCACTACCTATGCTTTCATAAGGATAGACAGGTGCATCGTCTTTACAATTTTGAGGCATATAGCTCAATAACTGTCTAATATTTTGGATACATTCTACTTCGTTGACAGAAGTAAAATGAGTCACTCCAGATTTAGTAGCATGCGTTTTTGCGCCACCTAATTCTTCAGAGCTCACTTCTTCATGAGTAACAGTTTTCACCACACTCGGACCTGTAACAAACATGTAAGAAGTATTTTCTACCATGAGAGTAAAGTCGGTCATAGCAGGAGAGTATACAGCACCACCGGCACATGGACCCATGATCGCAGAAATTTGTGGAATGACACCAGATGACTGAACGTTTTTCAAAAAGATATCTGCATAACCTCCTAAAGAAACTACACCTTCTTGGATACGCGCACCTCCAGAATCATTCAATCCTATCAATGGAGCTCCTGTCTTCATGGCTAAGTCCATTACTTTACAGATTTTTTCAGCATGTGTCTCAGAAAGAGATCCACCAAAAACTGTAAAGTCTTGAGAAAAGACATATACCAATCTTCCTTGTACTAAACCGTAGCCTGTTACAACTCCATCGCCTAAATAGATTTCATTTTCTAGACCGAAGTCAGTACTTCTATGAGTGACCAATCTTCCAATCTCTTCAAATGTACCAGCATCCATCAGTAATTCAACTCGTTCTCTCGCTGTTAATTTCCCCTTCTTATGTTGGGCATCAATTCTTTGAATACCTCCACCTAATAAAGCTTCTTCATTTTTTTGGAGTAGTAGCTCTAACTTCTGGTCGTTCGTCATATCTGCAAAAGTAAATAATTTCAAAGAATCAAAATAACCAATTCTCTTTAAAAGACAATTTAACTAACTTTAAAAACTTATATCAACTGAATCCTTTAAGAAATGGGAAATCTAAAAATGAAAATTGAAATATGGTCGGATGTTGTTTGTCCTTTTTGTTATATAGGAAAACGTCATTTTGAAGAATCTTTAGCAAAATTCTCTGAAGTAGAGCATTTAGATATAGAATGGAAAAGTTTTCAATTAGACCCTGAAGGTCAACCTGATCCACAAAAAGATGCTTACACACATTTAGCTGAAAAAAAGCAAAAATCTATAGATTGGTCTATATCCGTTCATCAACAAATTACTGAGACAGCTGCAAAAAGTGGCTTGGAGTTTCGATTTGATATAGCAAAACCTGCCAACACACTTTTAGCTCATAGATTGATACAATTAGCAAAAACTAAGCATCTAGGAGAAGCTGCTGAAGAAGCGCTATTTAAAGCACACTTCACCGACGGTATTGATCTCAATAAATTTGAAGAAATTGAAAAAATCGGACATGCCATAGGATTGGATACTGATCCTTTAAAAGATGAAAATGCCTTCGTTGAAAATGTCAGAATGGACTTGTACGAAGCTAAGCAACTTGGAATTAGTAGTGTACCTATTTTTGTATTTGATAATAAATATGGGGTGTCGGGTGCACAACCGGTGGAATTGTTTACTAGTACTTTAGAAAAAGCCTTTTCTGAGTGGGAGAATGTTAATTTATAGAGATTAAATTCTGTCATTTCGACGAAGGAGGAATCTCTTGATGATTATTTTAATTGAACCATTAAGAAGTTAAGAGTTTTTAGACTAAATAATGTATTTCGTTGTTTTTTATTTCTATTCATACTTTTTTTAGTAAAAAGTATGCAAAAAATCGCGCGGGATTTCTCGGCGACCCACTTTCTGTTTAAAGCCTACATCTTCAAAACTCCTCCTAACGTCGTCAAACAATTGAAGATGTCACGACTTTTTCACAGAGTGGGTGCCCGCCTGCAAAATCTAAGCGCATGGGAGTCGGACGACTAATGATTTAGATATCTATCAAAATACTAATCAAACCTAAATCAATGTTAGAGCTTCTTCACTTCGAAACTATGACTCAACTAAGAAAAAACATTACTACTTTCAGGATGACATATCTTATTGTCATTCCGACGAAGGAGGAATCTCTTGATGATTATTTTAATTGAACCATTAAGAAGTTAAGAGTTTATAGACTAAGACTGAAGATAATTTGACCGTACACAATCTTCATTTCGAGGTATGAAGCAATCTAGAACACTGAGGAAACTCGAAGTGTCAAAAGCGTTGTTGTTTTGAGATCCTTCAATTCGCTAACACTACTTTCAGGATGACATACATTATTGTCATTCCGACGAAGGAGGAATCTCTTGATTAAGATTCTAAATTGAACCATTAAGAAATTAAGAGCTTTTAGACTAAATACTTAAGATCGTTTGACCATAGACAATCGTCATTGCTACGAAGAAATAATCTCGGACACTGAGGAAACTCGAAGTGTCAAAAGCGTTGTTGTTTTGAGATCCTTCAATTCGCTAACGCTACTTTCAGGATGACATACATTATTGTCATTCCGACGAAGGAGGAATCTCTTGGTGATTATTCTAAATTAAACCATTAAGAAGTTAAGAGTTTATAGACTAAATAATGTATTTCGTTGTTTTTTATTTCTATTCATACTTTTTTATTTCAAAATTGTAATTCCATATCCTTGAGATAAAGTTTTTACGACTACTTTATTATTGTAGATATTACCTATTTGTTCACATACTGGAGGAATGATTTCTACACCATAAGAATTGACTAATCCCCATTTGTCTTGAAGCTGAACTTGAGCAAAACCTTGTTGAAAAGGAAAAGCATTTTCGTATTTGAAAGCGGTAAGATATTTCCCTCTTTCATCGATTAAACCATATTTACCACTCAATTTTACCCATGCTTTTCCTTCACTGAATGCTTGAGCTGCTTCATATTGCCAAGGAATAATGACTTTGCCTTTAGGACTTACATATCCCCAATACGTCCCCATTCTAACTAATGCCAAATCATTGACACTTTCGTAGGCTTCATCAAATGAAAAAGGGACAATGGCTTTATTATTCATATTGATATATCCTACTTTTCCATTTTTTTGTACAGATGCAATACCATTTTTAAAAGAATAAACCTTTTCATATTGAAATGGGATCACCACATTTCCGAGTCGATTGATAAAACCAAACAATTGATCCTTAACCACCACAGCAAAACCGCTAACATCGAAATCTGAAACAAATTGATAGATTGCTGGAATCACCTCTTCTCCTTTGTCATCTAGATATCCAAACATGCCATTGATTTTCTGAAAAATAGCTCGTCCATTTTTATAATCTCCTAACATGGAATATTTACATTCTACTACAACTTGACCTTTATCATCAATAAAACCCATTCTTCCCATAGCATCTAAAACTTTAGCTCTAGATTCAGAATAAGGCCCTAAAAATTTAACTCCTGGAGCTAAACTGAATTGTATGTTTTTAGAAAAATCATAAGAAATAAAATTATCTAGTAAGGTTTTTTGAATGACTAAATTTTGATGAGTAGGTACTGCTACAGACGAATTCGTCGGAGGAAAAATCTCTTTGCCATCTATATTGACATATCCATAAAGACCATCTTTTTTAACTGCAATAAATCCGTTGGAAATATCACCTACTTCATCATATAACAATCTTTGATGGTTTGATTTTGCAACATCTACAATAAAATAAGTGGGTTGAACTCCATAAATAAATGCAGATTTTGTCAAAATGATATCATTTTTTTCTGAGATAATCTCTTGCACTACTTCCCCATTATTCTTGACAAGGTATAGGACACTATCTAAGGAAACAATCAAATTTCGACCTACATTGGCTAGTACTTTCTTATACTTCGGAGCGACTACATCATCTCCATTTTCATCAATCCATCCCCATAAATTTCCTTTTCTAAAAACTCCAATGCCATCTTTAAAATCTAATAATTCATCGGCTTTGAAAACAACTTCTCCAAAAAGATCGATATAATATTCAAAAGAATCCTTTTTCACTTTTGCCAATCCTTCTTTACTAAAAGGTGAGATCTTATCGTACGAATTGGAATGAATAGGTTGCAATAATGGGCTTAAAAACCTCCACTTTTGACCTTCGGAAACAATAGAATAAGAACCTTCTTGGTATTGAATTATAGTATCAAAAACTTCTGAAAGCATAATCTCTCCTTTTCTATCTATAAAGTGCCATTGATGATCATTAGTGCTTACAGCAGCATATCTACCTTGAAATTCATTAGCTTTTTTGTATTCAGGAGAAATTTCCCAATGTCCTTTTTCATTGATATATCCCCACAGACCATCTACTTTAGCTGGAGCTAATCCTTCATTGTATTTGCCTACATCTTCATATTTCAAAGGCAAAGGTTCGTATTTTCCATTTTGAAAAAGAAGCCAAATACCTTGATCTTTCATTAAACAAATGCCATTATCTGCAGGCAAAGCCATGGTATCCATCCAATCTGACAAGACGAGTGCATCGGAATTCATTAAGGCATATTCTGATCGACTTGAATCTTTAGTTAATCGCGAGACTCTAGCTATTGTACCACTAAAAACTGAAATTTCTTTATAGTCAAATGGAGATAATAGTTTACCTGTATAGCTCATTAAAGCACTTCGTCCATTTTCTTGATTTTGAACAGAATATCTATTAGCTCCTAGTGGAATTATGCTAAAATAATTTGCTGGAGATAATCTTTCACCTAATAGATTCATCAGACCAAGACCTTTCCCATCATAATACACTAAAGCAGAATCATCTAATGCTAAAATTTTAACTGCATTGTCTAATTGACTCGAAATCGGCAATTTCACTTGTGCACTCGATATGGAATAATTCAAGAACCATAGAATAAGAAAGAATTTGATTTTCATGAATTATATTTTAAACTCGAGATTAAAAATAAGATTCTATACTCATTAATAAGAACCAATTGTCTTAAAAACAAAAGCCACCCATAAAGAGTGGCTGAAATATCAATTAAAACTTAAAATCTCTTAGTGAACTAATAGCATTCCTTGGTCTTTGGATTCTAAATGAGAAGTACCCATCAAATATTCATCTATAGCTTTTGCAGCTTCTCGTCCTTCTGAAATTGCCCATACAACAAGAGATTGACCTCTTCGCATATCTCCTGCAGAAAATATTTTGGGGTTGGAGGTTTGATAGTTTTTTGTATTTACATTGCCTCTAGCATCTAGTTCAATGTTCCAATCTTTTAACATCCCTTCGTATTGAGGATGCAAAAAACCCATTGCTAAAAATGCAATTTCACAAGGTGCAATTCTTTCTGTTCCTTCTACTTCTTGGAACTGAGCTCGTCCATCTTTGGTCACCCACTCGATATCTACCAATTGAATACCTGTCAACTCGCCCGCTTCATTCCCTATAAATTCCTTGGTCAAAATCGCCCATTGACGCTCTGCACCTTCTTCATGAGAGCTAGATGTTCTTAATTTCATCGGCCACATCGGCCAAGGTGTACTTTCATCTCTTTCTACTGGAGGTTTTCCTAATAATTCAATTTGAGTAACCGTTTTAGCACGATGTCTGTTGGAAGTGCCAACACAATCTGATCCTGTATCTCCTCCACCGATTACAAAAACATTTTTGTCTGTAGCCAATAAATCACCATTTTCATAAGGTATATTTCTGTGGTCGATCTTAGTAGTAATATTTGAAACTCGTTTGTTTTGCTGACTTAAAAATTCCATTGCAGGATATATCCCTTTCAATTGACGGCCAGGAATAGGTAAATCTCTAGGAACTGTAGAACCTCCACACATGACAATAGCATCAAATTGTTCTAAATCACTTACAGGAATATTATTCCCAATATCAGCATTAGTTTTAAATGTGATGCCTTCTTTTTTAAGAATAGCTAATCTACGATCGATTACTTTTTTATCTAGTTTAAAATCTGGAATACCATATCTTAATAAGCCTCCAATCTTATCTGCTCTTTCAAAGACCGTCACCAGATGTCCGGCTTTATTTAATTGTGCTGCTGCTGCTAATCCAGAAGGCCCCGATCCAATTACTGCAACTTTTTTACCAGAGCGAAAAATTGGTGGACAAGGCTGAACTAGATTTAATTCATAAGCTTTTTCAATGATAGTTTTTTCGATATGTTCTATAGCCACTGGCGGTTGATTAATACCAAGTACGCAAGAGGATTCGCATGGTGCTGGACAAATTCTTCCTGTAAATTCAGGGAAATTATTCGTCGAGTGTAATATCTCTATGGCTAATTTCCAATCTCCGCGATAAGCAGCATCATTAAATTCTGGAATAATATTTCCTAATGGACATCCACTGTGACAAAAAGGCACACCACAATCCATACAACGAGCAGCTTGTTGCTTTGTATTTTCTGCTGGAAATTCCAGATAGAATTCTTTATAATCTTTTACACGATCTGCTGGTGCTTTTGAAGCAGGGAGTTCTCGCGATTGTTCTAAAAAGCCGGTTGGTTTTCCCATTTTATATTGTTCTATTCGTGATTTGAAAAATTAAATACTCCATGTATTGGCGATAGCTTGCAGCTTCCTTTCTGCCAATATTCTTTTATAATCCGTAGGCATCACTTTCACAAAATACATTTTAGCTGCACCCCAATTCTGAAGTATAGTCGCTGCAACTTCACTTTGTGTATATTTAAAATGCTGAGTAATTAATACATGAAGGCTTTCAAAATCTTCGGGTTCTAATGCTTCCAATTGAACCATTTCTCTATTCACATTCACAGGAAATTCATTATTGATATCGTAAGCATAAGCAACACCTCCACTCATTCCAGCAGCAAAATTCCTTCCTGTCTTCCCTAAAATAACAGCTACTCCTCCGGTCATATACTCACAACCGTGATCTCCTACTCCTTCTACAACAGCTGTAGCACCAGAATTTCTCACACAGAATCTTTCACCCGCCATTCCTTTTATATAAGCGAATCCTGAAGTAGCACCATATAATGCAACATTGCCTATAATGATATTTTCGTTGGCTTTTATTTTAGACAATTGATCTGGATATACAATTAATTTTGCTCCAGACAATCCTTTTCCTAAATAATCATTCGCTTCTCCTTCTAAAGACAAACTTAAGCCAGCAGCTCCGAAAGCACCAAAACTTTGTCCGGCAGATCCTCTTAAATGATACTCAATTGAATCTTCAGGAAGTCCTTCTCCATCATATTTACTAGAAATCAAGTACGACAAAGTAGTACCACAAGCTCTATCTGTATTGATAATTCTGAAATCTTCTTTGACTTTTTTTCCACTTTCTAAAGCTGGCTGAGCTTTCAAAATCATATTTACATTCAGCTCAGTATTAATATCGTGCTCTTGTTGCACTTGCTTGTACAATCCGACGGTTTCATCTGCAGGAAATTTATACAGAACATTAGTTAAGTCTATTGTTTTAGATTTCCAATGATCTATATTTTCTCTTTTTTTCAAAAAGTCAGTTTGCCCGACCATTTCATTAATAGTCCTAAAGCCTAATTGAGCCATAATTTCTCTCAGCTCTTCTGCTACAAAAGTAAAGAAGTTGATAATATGTTGAGGATCACCTGTAAACCGTTCTCTTAACAATGGATTTTGTGTAGCAACTCCCACAGGACAAGTATTGAGATGACATTTTCTCATCATAATACAACCTGAAACTACTAAAGCAGCTGTGGCAATTCCATATTCTTCGGCTCCTAATAATGTAGCAATAGCAATATCTCTACCTGTTCTTAATTGTCCATCAGTTTGCAAAGTCACTCGACTTCTCAAATTATTTTTGACAAGAGTTTGATGAGCTTCTGCCAAACCTAATTCCCAAGGAATACCAGCATGTTTTATAGAAGAAATTGGAGAAGCTCCAGTACCACCATCATATCCTGAAACTAAAATTACATCTGCTTTAGCTTTCGCTACACCTGCTGCGATAGTTCCCACGCCTGCTTCAGCGACTAATTTTACATTAATTCTAGCTTTAGGATTTGCATTTTTTAAGTCATAAATTAATTGAGCCAAATCTTCAATAGAATAAATATCGTGATGCGGTGGAGGAGAAATTAAACCTACGCCCGGAGTACTATGTCTAGTGCGTCCGATCCAATCGTCCACTTTATCACCAGGAAGTTGACCGCCTTCACCAGGCTTTGCCCCTTGAGCCATCTTGATTTGTAGCTCATCAGAATTTGCCAAATAATAGGATGTCACACCAAAACGACCAGAAGCTACTTGTTTAATTGCTGATCTTAAATTGTCACCATTTGCTGCCAATTTATACCGAATCGGATCTTCTCCACCTTCACCGCTATTGCTCTTCGCTCCTATTCTATTCATTGCAATAGCTAAAGTCGTATGAGCTTCGTATGAAATTGAGCCAAAAGACATTGCACCTGTGGCAAATCTTTTCATGATATTTTCAATAGGCTCTACTTCTTCGATAGGAATAGAAGAAGATTTAGAAAAATCAAACTCAAATAGACTTCTCAGCGTAATCGCTTTATCCACTTGATCATTTATTTTCTCAGAGAATTTTTTAAATAATTTATAATCTCCTCTTCTTGTAGAATATTGTAATAAATGAATAGTATCTGGATTGAATAAGTGAGCTTCTCCTCTTCTTTTCCATTGATATACACCTCCTACTTCCAATCTTGTCCCTACTGCTTTTTTGTTTGGGAATGCATTATCATGTCGTATTAATACTTCTTTGGCGATATCGTCAAAAGATAAACCACCAATTCTTGACGGAGTACCTGAAAAGCATTTATCTACAACATCATTACTCAATCCTAAGATTTCAAAAATTTGTGATCCATGATAAGATTGATAGGTAGAGATTCCCATTTTAGAGAAAATTTTTAAAAGACCATTACTGGCAGCTTTGATATAGTTCTCAGTGAGTTTTTCATTGCTATATCCTGTTTCTTTCAACGTATTTTTTCCTAAATCATAAATCGTTTGAAAAGCTAAATAAGGATGAATTGCACTCGCTCCAAAACCTATATGCGTAGCAAAATGATGGACTTCTCTAATATCTCCGCTTTCAACAACTAATGAACAATTGATTCTAGTACCTATATTGATCAAATGATGATGTACAGCGCCGACTGCCATTAAAGATGGAATGGGTGCATGATCTATATCTACACCTCTATCCGAAAGAATCAAGATATTATTTTCATCTTCTAATGCAGATTCTGCTTGTTTACAAATTCTGTGAATTGCTCTTTCTAATGCACCTGGTTTGCCCGTTACAGGAAATAATGTAGATATAGTGATAACTTTAAAATCAGGATGTTTTATGTATCTCAACTTTGCAATATCTGCATCCGTCAGAATAGGCTGTCTTATGCTAATTTGTTTACAGCTATCAGGTAAAGTTTCTAAGACCGAAGTTCCACCACCTAACATTGTAAAAGTACTCATGACCAATCTCTCTCGAATCGGATCAATTGGAGGATTGGTGACTTGGGCAAATAGTTGTTTGAAATAATTAGAAATATTTTGACTCTGATCTGATAATACTGCTAATGGTGTATCTGTCCCCATAGAACCCAATGGTTCGTAAGCAGTCTGAGCCATTGGAGTTATAATAACTTTAATATCCTCTGTAGTATATCCAAAAGCTTGTTGCTGTTCAAACAAATCATTTGCTTGAAGTTGATTTTCGACTTTTGGAGATGCTGGTAAATCTTCAAAAGTGATTTTATTTTTGGTCAACCACTCTCTATAAGGATACTCGTTACAGATTTTGAATTTAATTTCTTCGTCACTGACGATTCTACCTTCACTCAAATCCGCAATAAACATTCTCCCTGGCTGAAGTCGTCCTTTAAGTAATACTTTGGATTCATCTACAGGCAACGCGCCCGCTTCTGAAGACATCACCAATTTATGATCAGAAGTCAATACATATCTCGAAGGTCTTAGTCCATTTCTATCTAATGTAGCTCCTACTATTTTACCATCAGTAAAACAAATAGATGCAGGTCCATCCCATGGTTCAAATAAACAGTCATTATATTCGTAAAAAGCTTTTTTGTAGTCAGGCATTTGATCATTATCCTGCCAAGCTTCGGGAATTAACATCATTAATGCATGCGGTAAAGATCTACCAGCTAAATATAATAACTCGACAACATTATCTAAATTGGCAGAATCCGATTGGTCAGGATCACATATTGGAAGAATGAGCTCCAACTCCTCTTTAGTAAATAAAGAACTTTCCAATAAAGTCTCTTTAGTACGCATCCAGTTGACATTTCCACGTATGGTATTAATTTCACCATTGTGAGCCATGTATCTAAATGGCTGAGCTAATTTCCATTTGGGAAAAGTATTCGTTGAAAACCTTGAATGCACTAAAGCTAAAGCCGATTCAGTCAATTCATTTTGAAGATCTAAGAAATAAGGTTTTACTTCCCAAGTCGTCAACTGTCCTTTATAAATAATAGTACTTGCGGATAAAGAAGTGAAATAAAATAAATCTTTAGAGCTTTCTACAGCTTGATGAATTTGGTGTGTGACGTAATTTCTAAAAACAAATAATTTTCTTTCTAGTACATCTGTATCTTCTACACAATAATTAGGAATTATAAATATCTGTTCAATATCAGGCTCACCTGATAATGCAAGAGAACCTACAAGAGAATTATCAACAGATAATTTTCTCCACCCTAAAATTGTAAGCTTCAACTCTTTTGCAACCTTATATAAGATCTCTCTACACTTTTCTTTATCCACATTATACTTAGGGAAAAAAGTTAGCCCTGTACCATATTTACCTAATTCAGGTAAATCAATATTCAGCTTTCGGGCTTCTTCTTTATAGAACAAATGAGGTATTTGAATTAAAATTCCAGCGCCATCTCCAGTGTTTTTCTCACAACCACAACCACCTCTATGCTCCATGTTTTCTAACATGATTAAAGCATCATTAATGATATCATGAGATTTCTTTCCTTTCAAATGGGCAACAAAACCGATACCACATGCATCTTTCTCAAAAGAAGGATGATAAAGTCCTTCTGAAAGTGTGTCGTAATTTCCCATACTATGTATTTAAGGATGTTATAAAATTTATAAGATAAATGAGACTCTTAGCTATGCAGTTTCACTACGTAGATTAATATTACGATGATTTAGATAAATGTTGTTTCTGCGAGTTTTTTAATAAAAGTTTAAGTTAAAATTTACAATTCAACACCTCAATATTATCTAAAATACAAATCGACTAAAAGGTCACTTATGATAAAAATATATCTATTTCAAAATTTGATTATCAATACTAAAGATAGAGTAGTTCTATATAATAAATCAATAGTAAAATAAGCTTATTTTAAGTCAAATACTAAATTTCTACATTTTTCTCAAAATTATAACATATAAAATAAACAATAAAGTGAAGAGTTCAACAAAGATATCTATATGAGCAAATCAATAAAACTGAAGAATGAAAAGAGTGATTTACCCAATTATTAAACATAATAATTCTCAAATAATCTACCTTAGTACACAATGAATTAGGTTGCTATCTAATAGAAAACTTAAAAATTGAGAAGAATCTTTCAAAAATTTGAGAAAAAGACAAAAAAAAATACTTTCCATTTCTGAAAAGTATTTTTTTTGGAGCCAGCAGACGGACTCGAACCGCCGACCTACTGATTACAAATCAGTGGCTCTACCAACTGAGCTATGCGGGCCTTTAGAAGAATGAAATGCAGCACTTCATTCTATCGAGTTGCAAAAATAGTATTCTACTTATCATATCCAAAAGAAAACCGAAATAAATAAAATTATTACTTGAAATTGTTCCATCCAAATTACAATTCAGTGTATTTAAACTCTTATTGGTAGTTTTTAAAACAGAAGTTATGTACCTACTGCACATCTTCTCCTAGTCTTTACTTTTTTGTTACAAAGCTGATGCACCTACTGCGCATATTTGCAATACAAGAAGAGTGATTTTATTCTGTTTAAATTTATTAACTATGAATAAATCTATTATCTGTAGCTGCTAAACATGCTTATTTAATTGCTTCTGAATAGGTAGGGTGCGCATGACTCATAAAAGCAAAAGCTGATGCATCTACGACAGGTATTTACAATTCAACAAGAAGAGTGAGTTTATTCTGCTTAAATTTATTAACTATGAATAGATCTATTATCCGTAGCTGCTAAACAAGCTTCTTTAGTAGCTTCTGAATAAGTAGGATGTGCATGACTCATACGAGCAACATCTTCTGCACTTGCACGATATTCCATTGCCACTACTCCTTCCGCAATTAAATCTGCTGCTCTAGCACCAATAATATGGAAGCCTAAAATTTCATCAGTAGACTTGTCTGCAATCACTTTAGCAAATCCATCAATATCTCCACTTGCTCTAGAACGTCCTAATGCACGGAAAGGAAATGAGCCAGTTTTGTATTCACGACCAGACTCTTTGAGTTCTCGTTCGGTATACCCTACTCCCGCAACTTCCGGCCAAGTGTATACTACTCCAGGAATCAATTTATAGTTAATGTGTGGTTTTTGACCTGCAATTGTTTCAGCTACAAATGTGCCTTCATCTTCAGCTTTATGAGCTAACATGGCTCCTTGAATGACATCACCGATTGCATAAACTCCCTTGACAGAAGTCTCTAAATGTTCATTGACAGGTATTTGTCCTAATTTATTGGTTTCAATACCGATTTTATCTAATCCTAATCCTTCTGTATAAGGTTTTCTACCTACTGCTACTAAACAATATTCTGCTTCAAAAGTAACCTCAACATCTTTTTTGTTGAGTGCCTTGACAGTGACTTTGTCTTTAGAAGCTTTTACTTCTGTGACTTTATGATTGAGATTAAATTTGAATCCTTGCTTTTTAAGTACTCTTTGTAATTCTTTACCCAAGTCGTCATCCATTCCAGGAATAATTCTATCTAGATATTCTACAACAGTGACTTCTGCTCCTAATCTTGAATAGACAGAGCCTAATTCTAAACCAATTACACCTCCACCTATAACTATCATTGACTTAGGCAACTCTTTCAAACTCAATGCTTCTGTAGAAGTTATCACTCTTTTCTTATCTACTTTGATAAATGGTAAAGTGGAAGGTTTTGAACCTGTAGCTATGATGATATTTTCTCCTTCTATTTCTGTCGTTGTACCATCAGAAAGCGCTATAGAAATGGTGTTTTTATTTTTAAATGACCCTAAACCTTGGTAAGAAGTAATTTTATTTTTCTTCATTAAAAACTCAATCCCAGTTGTATTTGCTTTAACAACCTCTCCTTTTCTTTCAATCATTCGACCGAAATCCAATTTTATATCGCTTACGCTAATACCGTGGTCTGCAAGATTTTTTTGAGTATTGTAGAAATTTTCCGATGAATCTAATAGCGCCTTTGAAGGGATACAACCTACATTCAAACAAGTTCCACCCATAGTAGAATATTTCTCAATGATTGCAGTCTTTTTTCCTAATTGAGCTGCTCGTATCGCTGCCACATATCCGCCGGGTCCACTACCAATAACAACTACATCGTATTTTTCCATAAGTATATTTTTATAACAAAACTGTCAATTTATAAATGCACTCAAAGTTAGACAGATAGTATGGAATAATGTTCAAAAGATACTTTTTTTACTATTAAGTGACTAAACAATTCTCCTACATCTTCACCGAACTTCTAATAAAAAAAAGGACTACCTTTTGAGTAGTCCTATATATTGTAAGAGATTGCTGAATTATTTGCTTTCAAATTCGTCTACCATTTTCTGAAACCATTCAAAGTCTGAAGTATCTTTAGAAAATTCATATTCAAGGTGTTTCTTCTTTTTGAGCCTTTTGTTCAATAATATATTTAGAGATTGGATAATATTTTCAAAATAGATCTTATGATAACCTATGTTTTGAATTCTTTTCACATATCTTTTAAATGATTTAAATTGCTGCTTGAAAGAGTCCAAATCATTTTGTTCAAAAAGAATTTTCAAAATGAGATATTTTGAGTTTAAACTCCAAATTTTATCTTTAAACTCATTGGTCCACAAAATTGCCAACGCTTGATCATACTCCAATCTAGCAAAGTAAATTTTCGCCAAATTATATACGATAGTATTTTGACTATAATCTGGATGAATTAAATGCTGACAAGATTCCAAAAACTGCATACTTTGCTCTAGTTCTCCTAGTTTTATTCCTAATGAAATAACATTTGTAAAAATAAAACGATTGATTACTTGATGTTCTATCAATACCCCGTTATCTATTGTATAAATATATATTTCAAAAGCTTTTCGTGTATAATAAACATTATTTTCATTTGACTTTTTAATACAAAAATTGATGAGTGTTCGATAAACTGTATTTAAATCTTTTTGGGAAAATAACATCTCATGTTTTTGTATATCTGAAAACAGTTCTGCAAAAACTTCTTCTTTTTCTTCTTCCACTAAATAATAAAGATGATAATACATTCGAACTAAAGGTTCTTTTAAATATTCTGACCCAGGAAGCATGTCCAAAATGGAAATCAACAAAGGATGTTGAATCTTTGCCTCCATCACCTTATTTATAGTATTTATCGTACAAGCAGACTTTAGAGTTTCGATAATAGAATATACAGTGAAATTTTCTATTGCATAAGAGTAGCCAAAGTCTTCTGTTCTAATATTATTAGACTGAAAATGATAATTATTCACACCTAATTCATACCGTCTTCTATAATAGTCTGCGTCATGTATAGTCTCTGTGTTCATGATGCCTTGAAGTTCATTCATTACATTTTTGGCAGGCTTTTCTATCCCTTTTTGTAAATAATGATGAAGTAGAATCTTTTTATAAACAATGGGATTGTTTTTAAGATAGTTAAAAGCAATAAAATCCTCTAAAACCTTAGTTAGACTGGACATCATATGACGAACTTTCAAATCGTTATAAATTAATGCGTCTCCATATAGAAATATAAAAATTTGTTGTTTGGTTATTATTGCCCAATCATTGATTTTCTTATTAAAAAGAAACTCGAGCAAGCGACATAAGTCTTCGTTTTTGCCGACAAAATTACTTTTTATGTAAACTTTAAACTCCTTCAACTCATTACTACTCAGTGATTTGAATAAATCAAAAAGTTTTAAATTTTCTAAACTCATAGTAAAAGCTTAATTTACAAACCGACAATATATGAAATTTGTCACTTTTTTGGATGTTATTAAGAATTATATTTGAACCACATTAACTCTTACACTATGAAAAGGTATATGCTTCCAATAATAAGCTTATTGATTTTCGTCACTTTTTCTTGTGATAAGGATACCGCATATCCAATTATTCACAACGGAACAGAACATATTGATTCTTCTGTCCAATCATCTCATCTTAGAAAGCAGAAGGTTAAACAGTCATATAAAATTCATGATGATAACGTAAATGGAACTTCTTTGAGAAAAATAAATACTATTCATGAAGCTGTTTATTTCTTCTACAACGAAGACAATTTAATAGATAGTCTTGCTGTACTCTCTGATACCAGTGCTAACGCAATATTACTCAGAACAATGAAACTTCATTATTTGCCTAAAGAAAATAAAATAGAAGCCTCTTTGTATGATATTGAACAAGATCAATTTGAAATGACGTTTAGTTTTGACATCAACAATAAAGTAATCGCAATTTCGAATAAATCTTACAATAAAGAAATGGGTGTATTCTTTATTTATGATGGAGAAATTCTATCACATAAAAAATATGATTTTGGCAAGGTTGCAATTGCGACCAATATGAAGTATGACAAATTTTACAATTTAAAGGAATACGAATTATATCCTCAAACTGAAGACTTTATTAAAGTGAACTTAGAATATAATCTCAACTTTTCAATAAATAAAGATTTTGATATAAGATTTAATAGCAAAGAAATCAAATTCATTTATGAAGGTGGGCTAAATATTATTCATTTAATGGGATTAAATATGGGACTTGGTAATACTCACATTATCAACAAACGAATAGAAACAAATCTCTATGATAATTCTAATATTCGAAACCAATACTTGTACAAATACCAAACTGATATGTACGGAAGAATTTCAGAGAGAAAAATTCTTATCAACGAGGAATCTGAAGTAATATTCGAGTACAAGTATTAATCTAACATTCATATCTAAACTAACTGTCATAACAATTGCTATGAAAGCCTTTCCTATGCTCAATACTTTCAGATTTGCAGCTGCGATGGGTGTGTTTATTCAACATCTAGAAGAAATAAAATTTCATGCAAACCTTTCTAACATATATCATTTCAATGGAATAAAAGTTCTTGGTGGTATTTGCGTATCTGCATTTTTTGTTTTAAGTGGATTTTTGATTACCTATTTACTACTACAAGAAAAACACTCTATTCATACTATTAATATCAAATCATTCTATATAAGAAGGATTCTAAGAATATGGCCTTTATATTTTATAACCTTGATTTTATACAAAATAATTCTAATCAACTTACCTATAAAAAGCAAAGATTACATATTTACTAACTCAAATTTTGAATTTGGCCAATTAACTCCAATATTAGATATAGGAGTAGGTTTAGAGTGGTTGTTATTAATTTTTATTTTACCTCAACTATTATTAGCATTAGGGAAAGTATTTTATCCATTACATTTATGGAGCATAGGCGTCGAAGAAATGTTTTATTTGTTCTGGCCTTGGGTTCTCAAAAAAAGCAATGAGTATAGAAAATCATTTTTAATCATACTTCTTGGGTACTTAACTTTATATTTAATTAGCTTTTCTATTTGGATTTTTCTTTTAAAAACGGAACATTCAGCTGCCAAATATTTTCAAGGAAGTACATTTTTCCTTTATTGTCAAAGAATAAGTTGCATGACTATAGGAGCACTTGGTGCTGAAGCTTTATTCTTTAATAGAACAAAACTCCTTAAAGCCATAAGGCATCCTTTTACTTCTATTATTACACCAATATTAATTTCCGTTTGTCTTTATAAGGGTTTCTTTTTTCCTATTTTGGCTTCAGAAGTATATTCAGTTTTATTTATTATTTTAATTTTACAAATCATACATTGGGGACAAAAAATTATTTCAAACTCAATTTACAAACTCACAGAGAATCTAGGTAAAGTTTCTTTCGGCATTTATATGTATCATCCATTTTGCATCATTATTACCTTAGAGATATATTTACTAATTGGTGTTGATTATATTAGTTTTTGGCAATTTTATATTGTTTGCTTTGCATTAACTTTTATTCTATCCTTCCTCTCATTCCATCTAATAGAGGCTCGTATCCTGCAATTAAAGAAATATTTTACTACAAGAAATCTGTCAATTTCAACTGCAATAAAAAAAGGACTACCTTTTGAGTAGTCCTATATATTGTAAGAGATTGTTGAATTATTTGTTTTCAAATTCTAGCTGAAGGCTTTCCCATTCCACCATCACTTTATCCAATTCTTCTTTTTTCATTTTATGCTTATTGGCATCCGCATTATTATAACTTACAGCTAAATCAGCTTCTACTTTTTGAATATCTTTTTCTAGCTGACTGATTTTAGACTCTACTTTATCAATCTGGTTTTTGATTTTTCTAGCTTCTTTATCTGCATAATCATTTTTAGAAGCATTATTATTACTTGGAGCTGCTGCTGGAGTTGCTACCACTTTTGCTTTCCCCTCTGATTCGTAGTCTCTAAAACTATCTAATTTTTTCTTCTCAAAGAATCCAGAAACGTCACCAATATATTCATTGACTTTGCCTTCATCAAATTCAAACACCTTGTCTGTCAAATCTGTCAAGAAATCTCTATCGTGAGAAACAATGATAACAGTTCCAGTATATTCAGAAATAGCTTGTTTCAATCGATCTTTAGACACCATGTCTAAGTGATTCGTTGGCTCATCGAGAATCAAAAAGTTTGTAGGCTGTAGAAGTAACTGAGCTAAGCAAACTCTCGCTCTTTCCCCTCCAGATAATACAGACATCTTTTTCTCTACATCTTCACCAGAAAACAAAAATGCACCTAAAATACTTCTGCAAGATTTGATCATATCATGAGGAGCTTCATCCTCCATATGTGTCAAAATATTTTTATGCTTAGGTAAATTTTCTGCGTGATGCTGCGCAAAATAACCCATCACTACATTATACCCTTGTTTGATTTCTCCACCAGAAGCTTCGATTTCATTAGCTATAATACGAGCTAAAGTTGTTTTACCCATACCGTTTTTACCAACAAAAGCGATTTTTTCTCCTTTGTTAATTTCAAGATTTACACCACTAAAAACGTGTTTAGGACCATAAGACTTTGCGGCATTTTTCACTTCTACGACTACTTTACCTGATTGCTGACCTATTGGGAAAGCAAATTTCATAGCACGATTATCGTGGATATCCACTTCTACTACATCCATACGATCGAGCTTCTTCGCTAAACTTTGAGCGAAAGATGCTTTACTCGCTTTGGCTTTAAATCGATCTATATTTTTTTGGATTTGTTTAATTTCTTCTTGCTGATTTTTGAACGCAGCTATTTGTTGACCTTGACGTTCTTCTTTCAGAATAACGTATTTAGAGTAAGAAGCTTTGTATTCATTGACTTTACCTAATTCTACTTCAAAAGTTCTATTGGTAACGTTATCTAAGAAAGTTCTATCGTGACTCACTAATAACAAAGCACCTTCATAACTAGATAAAAATCTCTCTAGCCAAAGTATGGAATCAATATCCAAGTGATTCGTAGGCTCATCGAGTAATAACAAGTCTGGTTTCTGTAATAAAATTTTTGCTAATTCTATTCTCATCGCCCATCCTCCAGAAAATTCAGAAGGAGCTTTGGTAAAATCACTTCTTTTAAAACCTAAACCTGTAAGGATTCTTTCAATATTCTCATTGATTTCATGGTATCCTAAATAATCTAATCTAGCATGAAAATCGACTAAGTCTTGAGTTAAATCCATGTAACTATCACTGGAATAATCTGTACGAGTTTCCATCTGATGCTCAATGTCTTGCAATTTTTGCTCTAAGTCAATCGCTTCTTTAAATGCAGAACGAGCTTCATCCCATAATGTAGGATGAATATGTGCTCTAATTTCTTGCTTTAAGAAACCAATTGTATAATCTGAAGGATAAACAATTTTACCACCTTCGGTAGACATATCTCCACCGATTGCTTTAAGCAAAGTAGATTTACCTGCACCATTTTTTCCTACTAGACCCACTCTGTCTCCTGGCAAAAGAGAGAAAGTAGTTTTATCCATAATGACTCTACTACCGAAAGCGATTGTCAAATTTGTTACCTGTAACATTATCTTCTACCCCTTTCTTCCCAAACGTGAGTTTTCTCACCTAAGTCTTCGCAAAACTGTCTGATCTCATTAATTACAAAAGGGTTTCCTGTAGCTCTATAATAGCTATCTGCTATGCTGAGCAGTCTTTGAAAGAAATGAGTATGCATCTCATCGATTTGCATTTCTTTTGTCCAAAGATCAATTGTCATTGTATTTTTCTCTTCGCCATCCCACAATCCAATCATCATAGTTTTGCTTTCTTGCACTCCAGCTTTTGGATTGTCGCTAGCAGACCATTCGATTTTCTCCGGCATGTTATGTTCATCCAAAGTAACGTTAAAGATTAATTCCGTTTTACGGGCCATTCTTATTAATTTTCTACAAAGGTAATTCTAATCGCAAGGTCTTTAAAAAAAAATCAAGAATTTATCCTATTCATAATATTAACTCATTGAGAATTATCAGTGTTCTTATATTATTTTTAAGATTCCACTTGACAAGAAATACTTTCTATTTGTACATTTACTTTCATGGAAATGATATTTATCGGAGTCCTTTTAATTATAATCGCTTTCCTTTCAGCGATTTTAGTTTTTCGTCCTTCTCAAATTTTAACTAAAGAATTTGTAAAATCGAAAATTGAAACACCGCATTCAAAGTTTTTTCAATGGAAGGACAATGAGATCCATTATACCGACGAAGGAAGTGGTCAAGTCATTTTAATGGTGCATGGTTTGGGTGGATCATTTTATAATTTTCAAGCACTGACGCCACTTTTTACAGCTGAATACAGAGTGATCAGAGTAGATATCCCTGGAATGGGCTTATCTGATTTTAATATTTCAAAAAAGGATACTGATTTTCTAGAAGAATATACCGAGTTTTTTCAAACTTTTGTCGCTCATTTAGAAATCAATACTTTTCATATTATGGGCAACTCTTTAGGAGGTATGATTTCTTGGGTCACTTCTACCGTGATGCCAGAAAAGGTAGAGAGTTTGACTTTGATCAATAGTGCAGGCTATGATGTAAAAAAAGTTTTAAAGAGTGCCGCTGGCCCTATCCGTTGGAAATGGTTCTCTCCGGTAGTGACTAAAGGTTTACCGAGAAAAATTACCAACCATATGCTAGCTAGACCTTTTGCAGATAAGTCCAAAGTTGATCCTAATGAATTAGAATTTACATATTGGAATTTGAATAGAAAAGGAAATATCAATACGCTCACCTCTCTTGCTACAAGTGGACAAAATCCTGATGAAGCATTAATCAAAAATATACAATGTCCTACTTTAATCATTTGGGGGCAAGAAGATATCATTATTCCTGTAGCTCATGCTTATAGATTCAACAACGATATCCCAAATAGCGAAGTGAAGATTTACAGTCCTTGTGGACATATGGCAATGATGGAGTTTCCTGAAAAAGTAGCGAATGATTTTAGGAATTTTATTAAAGAGAGAATCGCGTAGGAATGTGCTAATGATTTAATGTGATGAATGAATCCATATAAATTCAAAAATTGAAAAACAACAATTCATTTTATATAAACTCGAGGACAAAGATTTTCTAGATTCTTTATTTTGACATTTCGACAGGCTCAATGGTCGAAAATTCTAAAAAGGAATAACAACATAGATACATAGACTTTTAATGATCACAAGGTATACATAGGAAGATAAATCTTCTCACATAGGCTTTATGGGTTTTAAAACTATATTTCTCTTATGTGGTAGAACATTTCATTTGGACACAAGCATCATGCTTGGGTCCAATTTCGTAAAAGTTAGTGGAAAATGTCATTCTGACGAAGGTGGTCACTGAGCAACATCGAAGTGTGGTCACTGAGCAACGTCGAAGTGAAGAATCTCGGATACTCAGGTTTACAGTGAGCATGTCGAACTGCACTCGAAGTATTTAAAGCATTGTAATTGATAGATCCTTCAATCCACTAACGTTTCTTTAAGGATGACAACAGTGCTAAACTTAACGACATTGTGCTCGCGCCAGCAATAAGAAAAAATGAATCTTCTTAGATTATAAGTTTATTGAAAATTAAAACAACATAGATACATAGACTTTTAATGGTCTTAAGGTATACATAGGAAGATGAATCTTCTCACATAGGCATTATGCATTTCCAAATTATTGTCCTATTTGGTGAGAGAACTTTTCATTTGGACACAAGCATGATGCTTGGGTCAATTTCGTAAAGTTAGTGGGAAATGTCATTCTGACGAAGGTGGTCACTGAGCAACGTCGAAGTGAAGAATCTCGTATACTCAGGTTTACAGTGAGCATGTCGAACTGCACTCGAAGTATTTAAAGCATTGTAATTGATAGATCCTTCAATCCACTAACGTTTCTTTCAGGATGACAACAGTGCTAAACTTAACGACATTGTGCTCACGCCAGCAATAAGAAAAAATGAATCTTCTTACATTATAAGTTTATTGAAAATTAAAACAACATAGATACATAGGCTTTTAATGTAGCTGGTCTTAAGGTATACAAAGGAAGATAAATCTTCTCACATAGGCATTATGCATTTCCAAATTATTGTCCTATTTGGTGAGAGAACTTTTCATTTGGACACAAGCATGATGCTTGGGTCAATTTCGTAAAGTTAGTGGGAAATGT
>DATJBS010000060.1:0-1608 GCA_035515235.1 Chitinophagales bacterium | reverse complement strand
TGCTCATTTGGGAAATATGCAAACTTTCAAGCAACAAAATATTCAGGTGGTTTTAACTTTGAAAGCTGCATTTTTAATGGAGTGGTTTTGTTCCATAAAGCCAAATTTGAGTCAGCTCAAATTACTTTTCGCAACTCTGTTTTTAAGGATCGCGTAAATGCAAATGAAATCGAATTTGGTAATGATACCAATGAGAATAATGATCAGTCATATATTTCATTTAAAAGTGCTCAGTTTAATGACAGTTTGTTGTTGTCAAATATAGATTTTACTCGTAATTGTTTCTTTAATAAAGCAAGATTTGATGGTAATGTGGAATTTATAAATACATGTTTTAGGAGTAAACTTCTTTTTGATGATTCAATAATAGATGGGAGTATTTTATTTTCTGTTGATTTTGATGAACAAAAAGAATCTAAATCAGTGGTGCGAAATAATATTAATAAAATTAGTTTCAGGCGTTCTAAGATTACAGGTAGAGTTGATATAGAGCGTGTTAGCATATGTAAATTGGAGGGTTTTTTTGCTAATATAAGAGAGAATGCAACAGTCCGAATTTATGATTCAATTATAAATATTGTAGACTTTACTTCTATTTGCAACAGAGGAACATTAATTTTTGAAGATAATAAAGAGGGAATAGATAAACTAACCCTTAAAAGTGCTATTAATTTTGGTGTAATTGAAACAGAAAATACTAATATAAAAAATATAACTGACCGAAGAACAGCACGAATTCTTAAAGATTCGTCAAATAAATATGGAAATGCGATAGATGCTTTAGAATTTAGACAAACTGAGATGGATCTATTGAAAAAAGAACGTAAAGAGAAGAAAAAAGGTTTCGATTTTCCTCTTTGGTTAAATGGTATTTCAAATAATCATGGAACTAGCTGGTTTAGGGCATTGATATTTACTGTTTTTTGTTGGATAGGATTTTATTCACTTTTTCTTGTAACAACAAGAACCAATGAAATATATGCTTTTTTCAATAATCAATCAGTAACTTGGACATTTTCGAATGATATTTCTAATGCAATTAAATATTTATGGTCAATAGATTTTTTAGATACATTATCAGATTGGGTTAATCAAATTGATTTTGATAACTTTTGGTGGACTTCCATTTTAAAAGTAGTTCAATTAATTTTTGCGTCTTTTTTCTTCATCTTTGGCAAGATAGCTATTGGTTATGGCATATATCAAACGATTGCAGCTTTTAGAAAGTATGGGAAGTAGAAAACAAGATATAAAAAGCTGCAAGGCAATGTAAGTAGCATTTAAATGTCAATGTTATCATTCTCCACTCTCAAATTTAGGGCTTAATACACAGATTAGCAAAAAGTAGAAAGCTTTGATTGGTTTGATGTGGAAGAGATTAGAAAGATTGATGGATGGTATTGGAACTGCATACTAATTGAACCACAATTGCGCAATGCAAGAGTAATACTTTAAAAGATAAATAGGATAATAAACTAAGCGGATGAAATATGAGTGAAAAACAAAATATAGAGTACAAACGCATCTGGAAGGATGAGTACTTAAAATGGATTTGTGGATATGCAAACGCACAAGGTGGAATGCTTTACATTGGTATGGATGACAATG
>DATJBS010000059.1:0-2695 GCA_035515235.1 Chitinophagales bacterium | reverse complement strand
GAGTTAGGAATAAGTTTGATAAACATTAGAAGCACAGGGTTTGAAAATGTTGCGCAACTTTTCCATAATGACAGGATACAAAGGAAATGTGCTATTCTTACTGATTTAGATGATGCTATTTGTGATACCACAATTAATGATATTGATGATAGTGAACGATTAAAAAAGTATAAGAAAAAAGTTGAAGCATCTAAACAAAAAGGTTTAGAGCGTAAAGCTAAGTTAGATGCTTTTGAGGCGGGAAATGATTGGTTAAAAGCATTTTATGCTGATTATACTTTTGAAATAGATTTTCTTGCAGAAGGAAATGAAGATGAAATATTAGCAATTATTGATAAAGTTTATATAGATCCACCAACAAGAGAACTTGCTAAAGAAGATATTGAAAATGATGAGGTAGCTGTTTATGGGAAACGTATACTTACTATGGCAAAACAAGAAGGGAAAGGTTGGTTTGCTATTATGTTAGGCAAACATATTTCTTATAAGACTGAAATTCCAGTTTACATTCTTGATGCTATCCTTTTTGCAAAAGAAACCTATTCTTCAAACATTGTTGCTGACATTATCCAGTATAGAATGAAGAAGCATTTTGAAGATGATGATACTATAGATTTTACAAGTTGTAAAGCGGAACTTTTGAAATATAGAAATGGAATAAATAAATTGGAAGACTTAGCTTTTGACTTTGACCTTGTACTGCCAGAAGACCAAATTTTAACCCTAATAGATAAACTCAAGTAGTTATGTTTATTTGGGAAAAAGAAAGTATTAATAAAGAACAGGAAGATGCAATTCTTGAAGATAATAGCGTACTTCTTATTGCTTGTCCCGGAAGCGGTAAAACGAGAACTCTTACATTCAAAATTGCTTATGAGTTAAGCAGGTTGAAATCAGACAAGGAATTCGTTATAGCTATAACCTACACTAATAGGGCTTCTGATGAGATAAAGGAGCGTGTTGAGTTATTAGGCGTTGATACGACACAGTTATGGATTGGCACTATCCATTCTTTTTGTATGGAATGGATTTTAAAGCCATATCATTTGTATTCTGAACGATTGAAGAACGGCTTTAAGGTTATCAATTCTTTTGACAGTGAAAAGATATTGACCGAATTATGCAAACCCTATAAAGAAGAAAAAATAACCTATTATGATTGTGGCATCCTTGCCAAAACTGATAATTTCTATTTGACTTGTCTAGACACAAAAAAACATAATTCATTACAAAAAATTCTTGGGGAATATTTTGCAATCCTTGAAAAAAACCGACAGGTTGATTTTGAACAAATTTTGTTTTACGCTTATGAAATACTCAAATCAAAACCAGTTCTAGCAAATATTCTATCCAAATTATTTCCATTTATTTTAATTGATGAGTATCAGGATACTAAGGAAATACAGTATCACATCATATCTAAAATATTAAGCGTAAACAATGGCAATTCAAAAACACTTATTGTTGGCGACCCAAACCAATCTATTTACGACTCTCTGGGAGGCTACCCAATGCCTAAAGATGAATTAGAAAAATTATTAGGATTTGAACTGACCCCATTAAGCTTAGATAAAAACTATAGGTCATCGTCTGCTCTTATTAACTATTTTGATTATTATAAAACTTTCGAAACTCCAATTTTTGCATTTGGTAATGGAAAAGATTACCCAAGTATAATCACATTCAATTCAGTTGTTTCAGTGGATGATTTAATTGAAGAATTAGCTCAGTTAATTTTATACAATGTAGAAACAGCCGGAATTAGTCCAAACGAAATATGCATCACTGCTCCACAATGGGTACATATCGCAAGCATTACAAGAAAACTTATCATCAGACTTCCTGATTTTAGTTTTGACGGACCAGGAATGGCTCCTTTTTCTCGGGATATTGATAATTTTTGGTTCAAGGTTTCAAGAGTTGCATTGACGGAACCTTCTCCATTTATGTATGTAAGAAGGTTAAGGTGGAGTATAGAAATATTAAATGAACTGGATAGTGCAGGAGTTGATGTTTCAAATGTAAGTAGTAAAGAATTTTTAAGAATTTGTAATTCTTTTGAGATAAAAGAGACAGACGGTTTAACTTATTTAAAAAATTTCTTTAATCAGATTTGTGAAAAGTTGAAAATTGTACTGCCCAATTTTCCCTTGTTAGATGAACATTTCAATTCATTTTTTGCAAGTTCGGAAAGTAGAATTCAGAGACTGATTGATGAAGGAAATCCATACATAGGGGATATTGAAAATTTCAGAAAAGTATTCAGACAACGAGATGGAATTACTGTTTCTACAATACACGGAACTAAAGGTGAAGAATACGATACAGTTATTGGCTTTGGCTTATTGGACGGTTACGTTCCTCATTTTAATGATAATAATGGTATTGAAAACTCAAAGAAACTCTTGTATGTTTTAGCTTCAAGAGCAAGAAAAAATTTACATCTTATTTCTGAAAAATATAGAAATGTTCATCGGTACCACACACCTAAAGGAAAACCACCAACTTCCCATTTAATTGAATATAATTATGACTACTCTGCAATGGACTACGGCTAACAGCTAAGGCTTCGTTGCGTCTGAAAGACGAACAATGAAGCCTCGGTTGAACGGAACCGGTCTTGGTTTTATTCTTATGGAGATGTCGTAAAAGATTATTTTGGAAGAGATGCTCCTTGCAGATAAATAAGGAGCTT
>DATJBS010000058.1:0-30377 GCA_035515235.1 Chitinophagales bacterium | reverse complement strand
ATGGAAAATCATTGAAGCCAATAATCCTTCAGACAATGATTTAAAGCAGATGTTCGTTTATAATCTGCATTGGAAAGCCGAAAAAACATTGTTGCTTTATCCGAAAACCAATCAAATAGACAGCAATTTCGGGACATTTCACTACAACAATTTAGAAAAGAAATGTAAACTAGGATTTGTGGACATCACGAACGAATTGACAATTAAAAATAGTAAAATAGTAGCAAATGAAGTTTTTGTAAAACTATATACACAGAACTCCAGCCTTTAAAAGCGTGCATAAGGAATTGTGAGTTCATTAATAAATTCAAGTAAAATGAATGCGTATCAATCAACAAATCGTTCAATAATTTAGAAAAACAAAAAAATGTTTACAGTAGAACAAGTCAAAACACCTCACGAAAAAGTAAAATCAGGTGCAGATTTTCCATCTTATATCAAAGAAATTAAGCAATTAGGTGTTACTCATTATGAATCCTATGTAACTGACGGACATATTGACTATCACGGTGCTAATAACTATACTGCAAGAGTTCCGAAAAAATATGAGCCGCTAGTTATTGTTGACAGTCCACAAATGGAGGAATTTAAAACAGAGTTATTGGCTCATCAACAGGGAAATACGGAATACCTTACTTTCATCAAAATCTGTGCAGAAACAGGCATTGAAAAATGGATGGTGAATCTTGATAAAATGACTTGTACTTACTTTGACAAAGCAGGAAAGGAAATTTTAGTAGAACAGATACCACAATAAAAGCTGCACTCATCATTATTTTAGCAATAGCAAGGTTTCCTACTCGCACTTGCATTTCCAACACGATAAAGTCTAATAGTACTACATTGAAGTCAATATTAAGCTCTACTTTATGAAATACACTGTACTTATTTTAAGCTCTTTTCTCATTTTTTCATGCCAACAAAAAGAGAATCACAACACTTCTACTCAAAATTCTGAGTCCATTCTCTCCAGTGAAAACAACGAAGAGAACACAGAAGTGAATCAACAAATTGGCGATACTATCTTCATGAATTTTAAGAATGAGAAAGGAATTTTTGAAGCTGAAGGAAGTTTAGATTCTATTCATCCTAGAGTTTACGTCAAATTTAAAAATGAAGACACAAGTGAGTTAAAGTCAAGCATCATTACTCCTACTGAAAAAGTGAATATTCGTTTTAATCAAATTATTTTTCCCGACAACACTTCCGATGGACCTTTTGGAATGGATATAGAAATAAAACTCACCCAAAAAGGAAATCATATCTTAGTCATTGGTCATTCGCTCATGGCTGACCATCCATACCAAGGTAAATTCAAAGTACATTTAGAATATTAAAAAAACTTACCTAAAGTTGTACAAAGTAAAATATATAGTCAGAGTTTACTTACATAACGACAGCTTCAGCGAGCTCTTTAGAAATCTCTTGGATGGCTTTGACAATTTTATTGGATTGGTCTGCACTTGGATATTTTACTCCAGATACATACTGTCTTAAAAGTGCTGAGTTCATCCCTGCTTTTTCTGCAACATTCGTGATTTTCAGATAGTCAAATCTATTAAACAAAGCTGTCAGATCATAACATAATTCAAAATCTATACTATTGATATCTATATCACTCCATGAATCTAACTCATCATATTCTAAATGGTCTTTGATTTGATTTTTGATATCTGTTTTTAAATCTTCCAAATTTTTAGCACTGCTCACTGGCATAAAATCAGGATTTTTAACTCTACCAAAGTATTCACCTTCGAATTTTTCTATTATTAATTTTAAGGCTTTCATCTTTCTAAATTTTAAAATTTCATAAGTAAGGATGATTACAATCCCGCTTGCTTTAAAATACTCTTCAATGTTCCTATTGGTATATTTCCTTTGTGCTCTGGAACTACCACTATTCCTTTTTTAAATGGATGCTTGAAGACCTTGTGACTTCCTTTTTATCTGTCTAAGTTCTAACCATCTTTTTCGATCAACTTGATAACTTCTTTTGACTTCACATATGAAAGGTAGCAATTCTGTTACAAATTTCTATATGTTTAGAAGAGTTATATAAAAAAACTCAACGTTATGGAGATTTTCTTAAAAGAAACAAAATGAACTATCCGCAGCTAGTTGCATTTATATCCCATAATCAAGTTCTTTTTGTATTTTCAACCACAAACCAAACCATAACCATTAATGAGTACATCTGAATTATTTTCTGAGTTTAAAGCATCTCCTGATTTAATAGAAAAGCTTCATGAATTTGGTATTAAAAAGGAATTCGCTGCCGGGAAAATAATTTTCAACGAAAACTCTTATACCCGTTCTATTCCGATTGTGACTAAAGGTGCAATCAGAGTATTTAGAACCGATGATGATGGCAGAGAGATTCTCTTATATTATCTCAAAGCAGGTGAAAGCTGTATCATCTCACTTTCTGACGCCATACACAACGATCCGAGCAAGGTAAAAGCTGAAGTAGAGGAAGATGCTGAAATCCTCTTTCTACCAGCAGACAAAGCCATACAAATGATAAAAGAATTTCCCCAATGGCTAGATTATATTTTTGATTTATACAATAAGAGGTTTGAAGATTTACTAGAAATCATCAATGCGATCACGTTTAAAAAAATGGATCAAAGACTTTTACATTTGCTCCAAAAGAAGTTCAAACTCACAAATTCAAAAACTCTATTGATCACGCACGAGCAATTGGCCAACGAACTTGGTACTGCGAGAGTAGTCGTTTCTAGATTATTAAAACAACTTGAAGAAGAAGGTGAAGTCACTTTGGGTCGAAATAAAATTACTTTATTATCTCCTGAGTTCTTTAGCTAATCTATTGTTAATATTTATTAATAAATTCTATCTATATCTCTGTATGTAACAAAAGTAGCTGTATATCCATCATTACTTTTTGACTTTTGCACCATCAACTTAATAAAATGGAAATAGCAGGTTACATAGCATCGATACTTATTGGAATATCATTAGGACTGATTGGAGGCGGAGGAAGTATATTAACTGTTCCGGTATTAGTTTATTTATTTAGCGTAGATGCCGTTTTAGCAACTGGCTATTCTTTATTTATTGTAGGCACTACAAGCGCGATAGGCTCAGTGAACTATTTCCGTAAAAATTTAGTCAATATTAAAACAGCCATCATTTTTGGAATCCCATCTATTATAGCTGTCTTTTTGACGAGAGCATATATTGTTCCCGCTATACCTAATGATATTTTACATATTGGTGAATTAGTAATCACTAAGAATCTATTCATAATGGCACTCTTTGCTGTTTTGATGCTCGCTGCGTCTTTCAGTATGATTAAGAAATCTACCATTGCTGTAGATGCAGAAAACGGTGTACAAAAATTCAATTATCCACTAATTATCGTAGAAGGAATCGTAGTAGGCACGCTCACAGGTATTGTAGGTGCTGGCGGTGGATTTTTGATTATTCCTGCTTTAGTAATATTGAGCAAATTACCGATGAAAGAAGCTATAGGCACTTCATTAGTCATTATCGCAGCCAAATCATTGATTGGATTTTTGGGAGAAAGCTTCGAGACATTGGATTGGAATTTCCTATTATCCGTAAGTGCTTTTGCAATAGTTGGGATATTTATAGGCACAGCCTTATCTAAAAGAGTAGATGGAGACAAACTCAAGCCTGCATTCGGTTGGTTTGTACTCGTCATGGGAATCTACATTCTCATCAAGGAATTTTTCTTCCAATAAATTTGGAGGGAATGTAACAAAAGTAGCGGACTACTAGATTATTTTCCTTGAACTTTGCACTAAAATTAAACGCTAAAATTATATTAACATGTTTGGATTATTTAAAAGCTCAACAAGCAACAATCAACAAGAGATTGTAGACGCAATTAAAAACAATGCTTATTTAGTAGATGTTCGTTCGAAAATGGAATTCTCTATGGGTACAGTACCAGGTGCGGTCAATATCCCTGTAGAAGAAATTGCAAAACATATTGCGACTTTGAAAAAGAAAGAAAACATTGTTGTATTTTGTAGAAGTGGAAGCCGTAGCGGGATGGCAAAAAACATCCTCAACCAAAATGGGATAGAAAATGTCTTTAATGGTGGAACGGTACAAAAAGTTAAACAATTAAAGGATGCCAAATAATCAGAAAGACCCTTCAAAAATAGAACTCGACCAGAAGTTCTGGAATACACTTTGGGAAAACAAAATCACCCATTGGGATATCGGTTATCCATCACCAGCGATTACCGAATTTATGTCAAAGTTTCCTGATAAAGATGCTTCCATATTAATTCCAGGATGTGGAAATGCTTATGAAGCAGAGTTCTTAGTAAAGAATGGTTTTAATGATATTACTTTAATTGACATCGCTCCCATTGCAGTCAATTATATTCAAGAGAAATTTGCAAATTATTCTCAAATAAAAATATTTTGTGAAGACTTCTTTGAACACGATAAAAAATATGACCTCATCATTGAACAGACATTTTTCTGTGCATTAGACCCAAAGAAAAGAAATGATTATGCAAGACATAGCGCTTCTTTACTAAATCCCAACGGGAAAATTGTAGGGTTAATGTTTGAAAAAGATTTCGGCAAACCTTTCCCTCCTTTTGGCGGATCTCAAGAAGAATATATTAAAACTTTCGAACCATATTTTGAGATTAACTCTATGGAAAAATGTGAAAATAGTATTCCTCCTAGAGTTGGAACCGAATTGTTTGTTCATTTAACTAAAAAGCTTTAACATGAAAAACTTTATCTCAAATAATATATTGTACATCATAGGTGCAGTAGTTGGTGCAGTTGGAGGATTTCTGTATTGGAATTTTATAGGCTGTAATTCGGGCTCTTGTGCCATTACCTCAAGTCCTGTCAACAGTTCACTTTATGGCGCATTAATGGGAAGTGTATTCTTCTCAATTTTTAAGAAAGAAAATAAAACTACCCATGAAATTCGATGATATCATTCAATCCAACGAGACAGTTCTAGTCGATTTTTTCGCTACATGGTGCGGTCCTTGTAAGATGGTACCACCTATTTTAGCAGATGTCAAACAAAGATTAGGAGATCAGGTCAAAATCATCAAAATAGATGTAGATAAAAACCCTCAAGTCTCACAACGCTTCCAAATTCAAAGCATCCCCACTATAATGATTTTTAAAAAGGGAGAAATGGTGTGGAGAAAATCGGGTGTTGTACCTGCTCACGAATTAGAAAAATTGCTTAAATAACTTAATCAGCCATGTATAAAATTCTCATAATACTTCTTTTGACTTTGCAATCTTGTGTCGCTCAAAACAATAATAAAACAGATAAAAAATTAGTAGACACAGAAGAGTTTTCTAAAGGAATAGAATCCTCTTCCATTCAATTATTGGATGTAAGAACTCCTGGAGAATATAGTCAAGGTCATATTCCAGATGCAGTAAATTATGATTGGTTAGGAAATGATTTTAAAGAACAAATTAAAAATCTTGACAAATCTCAACCAGTTTATGTCTATTGTCAAAGCGGAAGAAGAAGTGCCCAAGCTGCAGACAAGCTCATCAGCGAAGGATTTGAAGTCTATGAATTGAAAGGTGGAATGCTGAACTGGAGAAGTAAAAACTTACCTGAATCTACTGAAAGCGAAGTCCAAACTACAGGCATGAGCATGGAAGACTATAATGATTTACTTAAAGGTGACCAAATGGTCTTAGTAGATTTTTATGCTGACTGGTGTGCTCCTTGTAAGAGAATGGAACCTTTCTTAAAATCCATTTCTGAAGACATGAGTAAAGATGTCAAAGTTGTAAGAATCGATGTAGAAGCTCACAAAAAATTAGCTAACGACCTTAAAATCAGTGCGATTCCAATTCTAAAATTATACAAAGACGAAAGTATGATTTGGGAACAAAACGGTTTTATCGGAGAAAGTGAACTTAGAGCAAGCATTAGCAAATTTGCCACTTCCAAATAGTCTCATCAGACTATAAATCCCTTACATTTTACAGAAATATTTAAAGTGAAATTCAAAAGATTTCATTAGCCCCTTTTATTAATAAACAACTCAATAATAATAATTTTTTATGTTAGAATGGATTAAACAACCATGGCCTTGGTATGTCGCGGGTCCTCTTATTGGACTGACTGTACCTATTCTCTTAATTTTAGGAAACAAATCATTTGGCATCAGTTCTTCATTGAGACACATTTGTGCTTCTTGCCTTCCGGCTGACATTCCATTTTTCAAATACGATTGGAAGAAAGAAATTTGGAATCTATTTTTTGTATTTGGAATATTTATCGGTGGATTTGTAGGAGTGGTATTATTATCTAATCCTGACCCTATAGTTTTAAATCCAGCATTACAAACTGAATTAGCCACTTACGGAATAGTCAATCTACACAATTTAGTCCCAGCAGACCTCTTCAATTGGTCGTCTCTGTTTACATTAAGAGGATTGGTGATGATGGTCGGCGGCGGATTCTTAGTAGGATTCGGAACTAGATATGCAGGCGGCTGTACAAGTGGTCATGCTATCATGGGACTTTCCACACTTCAGTGGCCTTCTTTAGTAGCTACAATTTCTTTCATGATTGGAGGATTTATCATGGCGAATTTAATTTTACCATTTATTCTTTCACTTTAATCAAAATTCAATCAATAATGGAAAATCAGATAACAGGTAACCAAGATTTTGATAAAGATTTAGCACAGCGTGAATTAGATGCGATTTGTGTCAATGAAAGTCAATTAGAACATAAATGGTATCACAACTTAAAATATCTCGTTGTAGGAGTTTTATTTGGGACAATATTCGTCAAAGCTGAAATCATCAGTTGGTTCAGAATACAAGAAATGTTCCGTCTTCAATCCTTCCATATGTATGGCGTCATCGGTAGCGCAGTAGTAGTCGGTGCGATATCAGTATGGGTCATTAAAAAATTTAATATCAAAACCATTTACGGAGAAGAAATCATCTTCCACGACAAAACTTTCAATAAAGGACAAGTATACGGTGGGCTTACTTTTGGTTTAGGTTGGGCAATTACAGGCGCATGTCCAGGACCATTATTTGCTCAAATAGGTTCAGGAGCTACTGTCATCATTGTGACATTACTAAGTGCCATCGTCGGAACATGGGTTTATGGATATTTCAGAGAAAAATTACCGCATTAAATAAAGTAGAATAAGTTAGACATTTCATAGCTGTCATTAATTTATTCTATGAGTACGAAAAAGGAACATATTAATTTATGTTCCTTTTTTGTTTTTTTGGGGGAAGTGAATTAGATATTGAGGATTGGAAAAATAGAACTTTGTTAGTAACTTAGTTTAAATTTAATTTTATGCTGACTAAGACACAAATCATCAACTCTTTGGAGCAACTGCCTGAAAATCTGACGATTGATCAATTGGTGGATCATTTAATTTTTGTAGAAAAGGTAGAAAAAGGATTAGACGATAGTATCAATGGAAGAGTTCATTCCAAAGAAGAAGCTCAACTAAGATTAAATAGATGGTTAAAGTAGTTTGGACTGACTCTGCAATTTTTGATTTAAATGAAATTGGTGAATATATTTCAAGGGACTCAGAGCGTTATGCCCAAATAACTATTGAAAAACTTTTTAATTCAGTTAATATTCTTGAAGTAAATCCTAGGTTAGGTAAAGTTATTCAAGAATTTAATAATGAAAATCTTAGAGAGATTATTAGATTAAATTATCGAATTGTATATAGAGTTGTAAGCAAATTTCAAATCGATATTCTATCAGTTCATAGATGCGAAAGATTACTAGGGAATGCCTACCATTTTGAAGATTTATAATAAAAAATAAAACTCTTTATTTCATTTATATGATTCAATAGAAAGTAAATAAAAGAATCAACCAATCTGAATCTGATTTCAGTAATAATCGATATAAAAACAGTTTCGAGCTTTTAGCGAAATACAATTCAGATATTTAGTTTTTAAATTAAAAATAAGACCTTAATCAACGATCAATCAATATCTATGTCCAAAATCCTAATCCTTCTATTCATATTTTCAGGTCAAATCCTTGCTCAAACAGACTCTTATATTAAATACTATAATGATACCTATCTTTCTAAGAAAGTTGCAAATGGTCCTTACAAGCTAGAAATAATTCAAGTAAATGATAGTATAAGTACTTCTGTTTTTAGTAAAACAAAAAATGATCAAAAAATATGGACTAAAACCTATTTAAAATCACAACCTTACGGAATTTGGGAAAGCTATGATAAAAAAGGGAATCTCGAATCTACTTTGAACTACAATTTCATTCTAATGTATGGAGAATTTATACCCAATAATGCAGTTAAATTTTCTGATTTAGGAATAGACTTACAATCAGATTTAAATAATTTGAAAATACAAAATCTTATTTTAAAAGAAATTAGATATCCTGAAACCGCAATGGATAATGGTCTAGAGGGGAAAGTTACTCTCCAATTTACAATAGATGAAAACGGAAACGTAGATCATTTGAGAATTTTAGAAGGCGTCCACATTTCTTTAGATACAGAAAGTTTTCGAGTGATGAATACTCTGAAAAAATTAGATTCGTATGAAAAGGACGGAAAAAAGATTTTAGTTTATTATACTATTCCTATTAAATTCAAATTATCTCGTTAAACCCATTAAAATCATAGAAGAAAAACATATTCACAAGAGATATTTTATGATATTGAAGTAGTGTACCTACGGCACACAATTTTGATTTTTTGTTTTTGTTACAAAGCTCATGCACCTACGGCGCAGATAATGTTTGAAGTGCAAAGTTAAAAGTACGAAGTACGAAAAAAATGAACCATTAAGAAGTTAAGGTAATTAAGATGCTTTCAGCATGACATATATCTTAAAGTACGAAGTAAGAAAAAACTGTCATCCTGGAAGGATCACTAAACTATAATGCTCTTCTGATATTCTTCGCTACGACTTCGCTCAGTGACCACCTTCGTCAGAATGACATGACAAAGTACGAAATCCGTTCCGAAGGATGAGGGATAGAACGGAGTATCACCTGTGTCTGCCTAATTCATAAAGACAGATACAGGAAGACGGAGAGATAGCCCGACCCGTAGGGGCATCCCCAAAAATCAACCTATCTCCCATTATTCACATCAGCACATTAACTCATTAGCACATTAAATAGGCATTTTCCCTTCCTTTTTTATACTTTTAACTCCTCCTATTTTGGGACAATTAAATCATCACATGAAAAATATACTTTTCATCCTTTTATTGATCATGACTACGAGTTGTAGTCTTCCTAAAGAATTTATTGCTGCAGACCAACCGGCTATTCCTGAGTATAACGACTCGGCAAATTGGAGTGCTCTCCCTTTTAGAAAAGATGCTGCTGATGATATTCCTGATCAAGAAACTTGGGTAAGTGATTCTTTAAAAAATGTAGATGTGTTTTATATATATCCAACTTTATACCTTAGAGGTCGTACTTGGACTGCGGATGTCAAGAATAAAAAACTGAATAAAAGAATAGATAAACTTCCGGTGAGATTGCAAGCTTCCGCATTTAATCAGGCAGGAAGAGTCTATGCGCCAAGATATCGTCAAGCGCATGTGGATGCTTACAAGAAAAATACAAAACTAGGGAAAGTAGCTCTCGACTTTGCATACGAGGATGTAAAAGCTGCTTTTGACTACTATATGGAAAATTATAATAATGGTCGTCCAATCATAATCGCTTCGCACAGTCAGGGATCGAATCATGCTATCCAACTTTTAAAAGATGTATTTGATCATCCAGAAATGAAATCAAAACTCGTGGGTGCTTATATCGTAGGTATGGCTGTAGACTCTAATTTATACACGCACTTAAAGCCTTGTGAAAATCCTACAGCTACAAATTGTTATGTCACTTGGTCATCTTATAAAGATGGTTACGAACTCGATACCCTCAAAGACAGATCTGATATTTTAGTAGGAAATGTCTGTGTAAATCCAATATCTTGGAAAATCAATGAGGAGAAAATGACTACCGATGGCGGTGTTTTACTGAATCTAAGTAGAAAGAAATCATTTACAAGTACGGCACAAATTCATGAAAATTATTTGTGGGCAAAAACCAATACTGTTTTATTTAAACGCAAAAAAGAATTGCACTTGATGGATTATGGAATGTTTTGGCAGGATATCAGAACGAATAGTGCTGCAAGAGTAAAAGAGTATTTGAAGAATTAATAGAAATTTCTATGATATTATAATGTATGTATCTTAGACATTTTACAATACTTCTGAATAAGAAATTCTACAAATGAAAATAATTTTTGCATTTTTTCTACTACTTACTATAAATGCCTCCGGTCAAGATATTGATTCAAAAATCACTGAATTCCAAAAACCTATTATGGGTTGGAGCAGTTGGAATAATTACAGAATAAATATCAATGAGCAACTGATAAAATCTCAAGCTGATGCAATCATCGAATTGGGCTTGGATAAATTTGGCTATCAATATGTCAATATTGATGATGGGTATTTTGGTGGTAGAGATGAAAACGGTCAGCTGTTATCACATCCTCAGAAATTCCCTAATGGCATGAAAGTCGTTTCTGATTATATTCACTCCAAAGGTTTAAAAGCAGGAATCTATACAGATGCAGGAAAAAATACGTGTGGAACTCGCTACGATAATGACGCTTACGGCAAAGGTGTAGGGCTTTATGGACATGATGAACAAGACTTAAACTTATTGCTCAATGAGTGGAATTATGATTTTATAAAAGTAGATTGGTGCGGTGGAAAGTGGTTGAAGTTAGATACTAAAACGAGATATACTGAAATCATCAACCAAGCAAAAGAAGTGAAACCCACTGTCATCTTTAATATTTGCAGATGGGAATTTCCTGGAGAAAAATTGACTCAAATTTCAAACTCATGGAGAATTTCTGGAGATATCAGAAAAAGATTCAGGTCTATTCTTAGAATTATAGATTTGAATGAACCTCTAGCTCAATATTGCCAACCGGGTCATTATAATGATATGGACATGTTGCAAGTTGGGCGCGGAATGACTTACGAAGAAGACAAATCTCATTTCACGATGTGGGCGATGATGCATTCTCCATTATTATTGAGTTGCGATTTGAATGAATTGTCTGAAGAAACTTTATCCATCATCACAAATGAAGAAATTATCGCTCTAAATCAAAGTGACTTTGTCTATCAAGCGAAACGTATAGCTACTGATGGAAAAATTGAAATTTGGGGAAAACCTATTCATGATATTGAAAGTGGGGAAATCGTTGTTGCTTTGCTCAATAGGTCTAAGAGCAAAAAGAAAATCACTTTGCCTCTTAAAATCATTGGACTAAATCATCAAGAAGGATATACCATAAGAGATTTATGGAGTAAAGAAAACTTCGAAACTTCAAAGAGTACAACTATCTCGCAATCTATTCCTCCTCATGGAATCATCTTACTAAAAATTAAAGGAACAAGAATATCTGAAAGTAAAATCTTTTAAAGGTTTTATTGATGTCAAATGGCATCGCAACAATACCGCTATGCTTTCTAAATCCAATACAAAAATGCTTTAAACCAATATTTCTGGATGTGTTAAAGCAGATGTTGTTGATTTATTATACCTTATTTAGAATTAAAATTTTAGAGGATGGCAGCACTTCCTTCTTCTAGGAAAAAGAACTAAATAAAGAGGGTTTTAAAACAACAGCATGACGATTGCAGAAAAATTCAAAACGACAAGGTCTTATACAGAAAAGCTATGTAGCCCTTTGAACACAGAAGATTATGTCATTCAGATGTCTACTTTTACAAGTCCTACAAAATGGCATATTGCACATACTACTTGGTTTTTTGAAGAGTTCATTTTAAAGAGTTTTGCAAAAAATTATGTTCAATTTGATGAGCATTTCAATTTTATTTTTAATAGTTATTACAACAATTCTGGAAAACGAATCAACAGAGCTGATAGAGGTAAAATTTCTCGTCCTACTGTAGGTGAAGTTTTTGCATATCGCAAACATGTCAATGAAGCTATGCTGAATTTGCTGGCACAAAATCCAAATGAAAAGGTACTTGAGCTACTCACATTAGGCATCAATCACGAAGAGCAACATCAAGAGTTGATGATAACAGACTTGAAATATATGTTGGGTAGCAATCCTTTATTACCTGTATATCAAGAAGATTTCAATCTGACCAATGACGAAAACTTATCAACGGGATTTGTTGCAATAGAAGAAGGCGTGTATGAAATCGGATATCAAGGTAAAGCGTTTTGTTATGACAATGAACTAGGCGTACATAAAGTATATCTCCAAGATTTTGAAATCAGCCAATCATTAGTGACGAATGGAGAATTTATTGAATTTATTGAATCTGGAGGATATGAAGATTTCAATCTATGGCTAGAAGAAGGCTTACGCTGGAAAGAGGAAAATCAGATCAAATGCCCTTTGTATTGGGAGAAGATGGGGAATATTTGGTATCATTACACCTTATCGGGATTACAAAAAGTAAACCCAAATACTATATTGACACATATTAGTTTTTATGAAGCATCAGCTTATGCCGAATGGAAAGCGATGCGTCTACCCACCGAATTTGAATGGGAAATTGCTTCTGAAAAACTTCAATGGGGACAGAGATGGGAATGGACAAATAGTGATTATTTACCTTACCCAAATTTCAAAAAAACTAAAGGAGCTGTTGGTGAATATAATGGCAAATTTATGGACAAACAAAAAGTACTTAGAGGGGCTTCTGTAGCCACTTCCAAAAATCATAGTCGTAAAACATATCGCAATTTCTTCTATTCTGAAGATAGATGGCAATTCACAGGAATACGTTTAGTAAAATGATAGATACTTTCGAAAAAGATATTGATAGAGGTTTGAGCTCTACCCCGAAAACATTGCCCTCAAAATATTTTTATGATGAAATAGGCGATGAATTATTTGTAAAAATCATGCACTCAGAAGAGTATTATTTGACAAGAGCGGAATTAGATATATTTGAAAATAAGACTCAAGAAATTATTGAAAGTCTACAATTAGACAAAAATACTTATTTCGAATTGATTGAATTAGGTGCAGGTAATGGCTTGAAAACTAAAAAGTTATTGAAATTATTATCAGACCAAAACTATCAATTTGATTACTTACCTGTAGATATCTCACAGAATTCATTAGATATTTTAAAGGAGTCCATTAATAGAGAATTGCCAAAAGTATCTATTCAAACCAAACAAGGTGACTATTTTAAAGTCATGGAATCTTTGAAGGAAAGTCGCCATCAAAAGATAGTATTGTTTTTAGGTTCTAACCTTGGAAATATGCCTGATAAAATAGCGGCAGAATTTGTTTATAATTTAGGTCAAAACTTAAATGTCAACGATAAATTATTGATTGGCGCTGATTTAATAAAATCTAAAGAAATCGTAGCTCCTGCTTACAATGATAGCAAGGGGTATACTAGAGCATTTAATCTCAATTTATTAGCGAGAATTAACAAAGAACTGAATGCAGATTTTGATATTCATAATTTTCAGCATTTACCTGAATATGAAGAATCGGAAGGAATCGCTAAAAGCTTTTTAGTCAGTACTATAAAACAGAGGGTTTATATTAAGAAAATCAATAAGACTTTTCACTTTGAAGAAGGAGAAAAAATAGCAACTGAAGTCTCTAGAAAATACAACGACAAAATTCTTCAGGAAATCATAAAAGATGCAGATTTCGTTATCCATTCTAAATTGACAGATAGTAAAAATTATTTTGCAGATTATATTCTAAAGCGTACAAAAAGCAGTCAATAATTTAAGATTTTTCACTTTTGAATTCAATTATTTAATTAGAAATTGAGTTTTAAATGAGCGGATGAAATGCTTCTCTTTCATTTTTAGGCAAGAGATGTCTATGTTTTAATATGCAAGTCTCTATCTTACGTAGCATGTCCAAAGTACAAAACTATACCAATAATCTATTCCGATTATAAAGAGTATAGATGATAAGAGCGTGCATATAAATGCTTATGTTTTAAATTAAAGAAGAGATAAATGTTTCAAGAATCAATTGAAAAAATAGCTGGTTTCACAAGACCTATACATACCATCATGAGATCTTATGCTGGAAAACAAATCATCCCAGGTGCGGCAACTCTATTTTTTGTGAATGAGCAAGGATATGCGATAACCTGTAAGCACGTAATAGAACTACTTGTTGAATCAGAAAACATGATGAAGAATTTTCATGCTTTCAAAGCAGAACGAGACAAGCTACCTAGAGATGGGAAATATCATAAAAACCTCAAAGGACTTGAAATTAAATATAATTTTAATCCAGAGACAAAAATTCAAATAAAAAATACGTTCATTGATTGTGTAGATTCAATGTCAGGTTTTACTTGGTTTGTTCATCCTAAATATGACTTGGCCATTCTTAAATTCAATGATTTCAACAGACTACACTATCAAGACTACGCAATATTCAAAAAAGATTCTTCACAAATAAAGCAAGGAGAATTTCTTTGCAGACTTGGTTTTCCTTTTCCTGAGTTTAATAATTACAAATACAACGAAACCACCGATGACATTGAATGGACCACTACAGGAAATAGTGGATCGCCAAGATTTCCTATCGATGGAATGCTTACAAGATTTTTAGCTGAAGACAATAAAATAAACGGCATTGAAATGAGCACTCCTGGACTAAAAGGGCAAAGTGGTGGACCGCTTTTCAATAAAGATGGAATAGTATACGGGATGCAGTTTTCAACCAAACATTTACATTTAGGATTTGATATTGTAGAGAAAGAAATACTACTCAATAACAAAATTAAGAAGGTATCAGATTACTCTTTTATTCATCTTGGTCAGTGCATCCACGTGGATATTATTAAAGAATTCTTGACTTTACATAAAGTGAAATTTTATGAAGAATAGAGATGATAGTTAATGTAAATAATTTAGATATATTTATAATTTAAAAATTAGAATATGACTCTTAAAATATGGAAGTAAAAAACGAAGTAAAAGTAAATATGGATAAGTTTCTTCTTGAAGAAATTTTGATGCTTTCTGTCAATGGTGGCTTACAGACTCGAGGAGAAAAGATATATCATGAAGGCAAAATCAGCGATTTAGAAAAATTAAATTTTAGAATTGAGATAAAAGAATTTCTAATCAATAGAATTTATGATGTTAATAATGTAAGAAGTTATGAAGAAGAAGATGTAAAGGATTTAATTCGAGAACTCAAACAATTAGCTGAAAAGAATCATAAAGAAATTCTAAATAATGGAAAATTCAGAATTGGAATTTCTCAAAAAATAATCAATCTTTTCTTAAAGTATCTTTGGGTATTAGGTAAGAAAGAAATGCCCCCTTATTGTCCTATTGATGGAATAATAAAACAAAAAATCCTTGAAACTAATAGAAAAATAGATCTTGAAAACTGGACTAAAATAGATTCAATGGATAGATTAATGGAATATTATAATGAAATTTATAAAATAAATGGAAAGGATAGGATTGCAGAATGGGAATTAAAAAATTATCGATTAGTTATTGAAAAGGATAAAAAGTCTCAAATTCTCTCCTCAAAACAATCTCTCATGGAAAATAATACTAACCCTACAGCCGACTAGCCGAACAATCCTTTGCATGGAGTGAAATTTCCAGATATCTTGAAAGTTCTTATTGAATATTATGATTGGGAACGACTTTTTATGAAGATCAATACTATTTGTTTTATAGACAACACTTCTATCAAATCCAGTCTAACCATTCTAAGAAAAGCACCTTGGACAAAAACTAAAGTCGAACAACTATATATATATATATATGTAATTAAAAGATAAAATAATTACAATATCATTTTAAATTGTTAATATATTGATTAAGGTATTTTAGTTTTGATTTAGCAATATGAAATTTATAAAGCATTTATTATGATAGAAGATAAAAAACCAGAATATGGAGTTTTCATTATCGAATCAATGGATTTAGATAATGAAGTAAATGGTAAATTAGATGGTTATACTTTAAAAACAATTCTTGATTTGTGTGAAATACCTAATCAGTATTTTTACATTAGAACTAAATTAGAACTTGAGAAAGTAATTGAAATTTTTACGGACTCTAATTTTGGCTTTTTACATATTGCTTGTCATGGAAACGAAAATAGTATAATGCTTACTTTTGAAGAGTTAGATTTTGAAGAATTAGAAGAAATTATCGGAGATCATCTTCATCATAGACGTTTATTTTTATCAGCTTGTAAAGCAGCCCGGTTTGAATTAGCAGAACATTTTATTCCCAAATATCATTGCTATTCAGTCATCGGAACACCTGAAAATATAGACTATGATAAAGCTGCGGTTTTTTGGAGTTCTTTTTATTATTTAATGTTTGACCTTAATCAAGTTAATATGCCTCAGAGAGATCTTTGGCCAATTTTAGATAATGTTTCAAAATCCTTTAATTTAAAACTCAATTATTTTTCAATTATTAATATTAAAAGTCTTAGAAGTATTGATCATTTACGTGAATTTAATTACGAATCAGGAAAAATAATATCAGATACCGTAAAAAAGACAAAATACAAAAACATTTATCTTACCGAATAACTCTATCCAAGATAAAGCATAAATCTATCATAATCAATCATATGAAAACAATTCACCTAAAGCCATATACTTTCAATGAAAAGTATTTTTTAGATATATTTAAAAATCCAAAAGACAAAGCTGATTGGTGGGAGGACTTATCTGAAAGTTAACAAAATATCGTTCAAGAAGGTATAGGTGATTTAGAAAATGGTCATATGATTTCATCCTCTGATTTTTGAAATCAACTTAAACCAACTGCCTAAATTATCTCCAACAACTCCTCCAAAATCACTCTATGATTACTCAGCGTAGGAACTTTATTTTGTGCTCCTATTTTATTTTTAGATTTTAGCCATTTGTAAAATAAACCTTGCGGTGCTGAATGCACAATAGGCAAAGTCAAAGCTAAATCCTTACTTCTCTTGGCGTCATAATCTGAATTGAGCTTTCTGAGTTGCTCGTCCAAAATTAAAACAAACTCTTTCAAATCTAGAGGTGCTTGAGCAAATTCTATCATCCACTCGTGCGCCCCTTTCCCTGACTCGTCAAAATATTTAGGTCCGGCAGTATAGTTTCTTACAATTGATTTAGTCGCTTCCGAAGCTTTCAAAATAGCTTGATCGGTATTATCCACCATGAGTTCTTCACCAAATGCATTGATGAAAAACTTAGTTCTGCCCGTGACTTTAATTCTAAAAGGCTGAGTAGATGTCACCAAAATTGTATCTCCAATTTTATACCTCCAAAGCCCAGAATTGGTAGAAATGACTAAAGCATATTGCTGACCGGTTTGCACTTCATCTATTGAAAATATTTCTGGCTGAGCATCATTGACTTGATCGATGTGAATAAATTCATAAAATACTCCATGATTCGTCGCTAGCAACATATCGTCCGCTCCTAACCTATCTTGAAATGCAAAAAATCCTTCTGACGCATTATAGACTTGCAAATATTCCATTTGCTCCAAAGGAACTAACTTTTCAAACATCGCTCGATGAGGCTCAAAATTCACACCTCCATGAATATATAATTCCATTTCTGGCCAAATTTCTCCGATATGATTCTTTCCGGTTTCTGCTAAAATCTTTTGTAGCAAAACAATATTCCAGGTTGGTACACCTGCAATTCCTGTGACATTTTCAGCGATACTTTTCTTAGAAACTATCTCAAGTTTATCTTCGAAATCTTCTATTAATGAAATAGATTTAGCTGGAGTTCTTAAAAAATCTGCTAAAGATGGTTGATTGTACACCAAGATAGAAGAGACGTCTCCCACTCTAACTCTCTGATTTTCAGGATGTCTTTTTTGACTACCACTAACCACTAATGTCTTACCATTAAATACATTAGTATTGGGTTTATTGAGACAAAATTGCGACATCACATCAAAAGCTCCTTTGTAATGCCCGGAATCTAATGTAGATTTTGAAACAGGAATAAATTTACTGCTATCTGAAGTCGTACCACTCGATTTAGCAAACCAATAAATATTTTCTGACCAAATGACATTTTGCTCTCCGTGTAAAGTCCGTTCAAAATATTTTTTCAATTCATCATATTCTAATATTGGAACAGCAGATTTGAAGTCTTGATAATTTTTGATTTCTGAAAAATTATGCTCTTTACCGAATACTGTTTTAGAAGCAGATTGTACTAAATCTAATAGAATTTGATGCTGTTGAGTACAAGAGTGAATAGAGAAATCTCTAACTTGACTAGAGCGCCACTTCATAAATTCTCTAATTGCAAATCCTTTTAAATTCAACATCTAGATTAAATTTATCAAGAATAATTCAACTAAATTCTACACTAGAAAAAATCTATATTTATAGTGAGAGAAACACCACTAATTTCAGTTAGAAAGAAGAGATTTTATATAATTTCGTCATTCACAGCTCCCGTACGAATCCTTGGATTGTAGATACTACGTCATTGCGAGGTACGAAGTAATCCAATAAGGCAATTTGTCATCCGAAACTCGTTTCAAGCAGTCATTCTGAACCTTGTCCTTCTGAATTTAGTTCAGAATTGATTCAGAATATTTTAAGAATTCATACATAATATTAAAATTTGGGCGAGCCCCTTCGGGTCGGGCTATCATTTCGTCTTCCCTTCATTACATTTCGGGTGATACTCCATTCTATCCCTCTCGCTGCGTTTTGCTAGAAACATACCATCTTCTACAAACGTATCATCCCTACGGGATTTCATTATTCTAATGTTTAACCAATCCATCGCTACCGCACGATTCATATCGTCTGGTATTCTAACCCAACGCTACCGCACAATTCCTTTCGTCTGATATTCTGAAAACAAATTCTTTTTTCATCTCTGTTTACTCTTCTAATAATTGATACTCTACTCTTTTATGAGTAAGTGTAATTTGGACAGGCATAGCTTTTTCATTAATACAATCCCACTGTTTGTCAAAAAAGAAAATCTGTTTAATTTCTCGAATCGTTTCTTTGTGAGGAGCACCTAATTGAAGTAACAAATCAGACTCAATATTAACTTCTAAATTGTAAGTCACCATTAAATAAGTTAAAATGGCATCTTGGGGAATTAGAGCTACAGAATCATTTTCCCATTGATCTACCTGGAATTTAAAATCTAACCTATTGATATCAGAATTTCTTACAAACATCTCTGCAGTGATAGAATGATTTTTCTGATCGATATAGTATTCCATTTTGTATAAATCTAGCTGATCCGATAATTCTTCGAAACTCATGCCCATATAAATATCCTTCAGATTTAAAATTCTACAAGTATCCTCATTCGCTGAAACGGATATCATAACAATGCTAAAAATGATTGCAAAGAAATATTTCATGATTATATGCTTTTTACAAATGTAAGGTTTGAAATGAAACTCTAGTAAAGAAATTATTTACATTTCATCTTTGTACCTCATTATTTATGAGTAGGTATTAAAAATTGATTTTTATTTCCATAATATACACTCAATATTTCTAATTTCACTTTATGACCAAAGCATCTACGTCGCATATCCCTTCCATATATAAAGCTCTTATTCCTGTAATATTCTTAATTTCTTTATTAGGGATCAATGTGATTTTGATTTATAAGGATGCTGCTATCGACGGTTCCAATCAATTTATCTTAATTTTGAGTGCTTTAGTAGCTGCTATTGTAGGCTATTCAGAAGGATTTAGTTGGGAGCAAATTGAGAATGGAGTAATCAAAGGGATTAGCTCTACTACACCAGCAATATTGATTTTATTATTAATTGGAGCACTTACAGGCGCATGGCTATTGAGTGGTATTGTTCCGGCGATGATTTATTATGGACTTCAAATCATGCATCCCTCCTATTTTCTGGTGGCTACCTGTTTAATTTGCTCTTTAGTATCTATTGCAGTAGGCAGTTCTTGGTCCACAGTTGCTACGGTGGGTATTGCATTATTAGGAGTTGGAAAAGCTTTAGGATTCTATGAACCATTAATCGCTGGCGCAATAATTTCAGGAGCATATTTTGGTGACAAAATTTCTCCAATGTCTGACACGACCAATCTTGCATCAGCAATGACAGATACGCCCTTATTTTCCCATATCAAGTATATGCTGTACACTACTACTCCAAGCTATATCATCACTTTGATTATATTTTTCGCAATTGGTTTAAATTATTCTACACAAACTCAAGTTACAGATATTGAGGTTTTACTCACTCAGTTAAAAAGTATTTTCAATATCACGCCTTTACTTTTTATAGTTCCATTAATAGTCATCATATTAATTGTAAAAAAAATGCCTGCAATTCCAGCACTAATGGTAGGTACTTTATTAGGAGCTTTATTCGCATTGATCTTTCAAGGAAATGTCATTCAATTATTATCTTCTGGAAACGGCAGCAGCTTTTATTCTAACTATAAAGTAATCATGGATGCACTAACAGTAAGTGTGCAAATACCTACCGAAAACGAGCTACTCAAAAGTTTATTATCTTCTAGTGGAATGTCGGGAATGCTCAATACGGTATGGTTGATAATATCTGCTATGATGTTTGGTGGAATATTAGAAGCATGTAATTTCTTAAAAAGCATCACTTTGAAGATTTTAAATTTAGTCAAAAGCGAAACCTCTTTAGTTTCTGCTACTGTTCTCTCTTGTATTTCTACGAATGTTTTAGCTTCAGATCAATATTTATCCATTGTTATTCCAGGCAGGATGTTCAATGAAGCCTATAAAGAATATGGTTTAGCATCAGAAAATCTCAGTCGTACATTAGAAGATAGCGGAACAGTAACAAGTGTATTAGTTCCGTGGAATACTTGTGGCGCATATCAAGCAAGTGTCCTTGGTGTAGCAACTTTATCTTTTGCTCCATTTTGTTTTTTCAATATCATCAGTCCTATAATGACCATCATTTATAGTGCATTCAAAATTAAAATCAAGAGAAACTATGCTGCTTTATAGTCCAAAAGCCATCTATTTGACTTTTATCATTATATAATTGGTCTTTAATTCGGCTGTAATTCCTATTTTTATCAACTATTACCTTTATATAGAATTTAACTTCAATGAATACTACAATTAAGAGTCCCATCACTGGGAATATTTTATACGATTTGAATGATCCTAGCACTGAAGAACTGCAAAAAATCATGGATACTGCTAGACAAATGCAGCCTATCATCAGAGCTATGTCTATCGAGGATAGAATCAAAGAAGTCGACAAAATACTAGTTTACGTACTCGAGCATTCAGATTTCATTTTGGACAGAATCATTGACGAAACAGGTAAAGCTCGTCTAGATGCATTCGCAGCTGAAGTCTTTGAAGTTTGTGATGTAATTGACGTTTATAAAAAAATGGCTCCGAAAGTTTTAGCAGATAGTAACGTTAAAATTCCAATTTTCTTGATGGGCAAAAAAGCACGTCAATGGAAAGAACCTCTAGGAACGATTATGGTCATTACTCCTTGGAACTTCCCTTTTTATCAAGTGATAGTCCCTGCTTTAGTAGCATTTTTATCAGGGAACTCAGTGGTAGTAAAACCAAGTGAAGTCACTCCTCTTTTGCCTTTATGGAAACATTTCTTTGAAAATAGCGGATTTATGAAAGATGCTATACAAGTGGTATGTGGAGGGAAAAATGTTGGAGCTGAATTAATCAAACAACGTCCTGACAAAATACATTTTACTGGTAGTGTAAAAACTGGTAAGAAAATCATGGCACTTTGTGCAGAACAATTGATTCCAGTTGATTTAGAATTAGGAGGGAAAGACCCTTCTATTGTGTTCGACGATATTAACATGGATAGAACAGTAAATGGTGTGATGTGGGGAGCATTCACTAATGCTGGTCAAAACTGTACAGGAATTGAAAGACTATATGTTCAAGAAGGAATTTATGACAAGTTTGTAAATGAATTAGTGACGAAAACAAAAATGCTCAGAACTTCTAATGAATTTAGAGATACATCTTCTCCTGAAGATTGTGATGTTGGAGCAATTACTGCAGATTTCCAAGTAGCTCTTATTGAAGAGCATATAGAAGATGCTTTAGCAAAAGGTGCACGATTACTTTGTGGAGGAATCACTCAAAAAGGATCTCACCATATGTTGCCCACTATTCTTGACCAATGTACTTTGGATATGAAAATTGCAACAGAAGAAACTTTTGGTCCCACGGTAGCAGTTTTTAAATTTAAGACAGAAGAAGAAGTCATTAAATTGGCTAATAATTCTCCTTATGGCCTAGGTGGTTCTGTATGGACAACTGATATGAAAAGAGGCGAAAGAGTAGCTCGTGCTTTAGTTGTAGGGAATGTTTGTATCAATAATCACATGATCAATGAAGCCAATCCTTACTTGCCGTTCGGTGGAGTAAAAGACAGTGGAATTGGGCGTTTTAAAGGCGAAGGAGCTTTATTGACTTTTTGTAATTTGAAGTCAGTCATCATTGAAAAACAAAGTGATTTGGTAGAATTACAATGGTATCCATTCACTAAAGAAAAAGCAGATATTTTAGGTGGATTAACTTTTGCATACTTCAAGAAATCTAAAAACTGGATCAAATTTGCCGTAAATGGTTTGAAAGCTGATACGATAGGAAAAAAACAAAAACTCTAAGAAAAACAACCAATGACTCAATACGATTTCATTATTATAGGCTCTGGATCAGGTGGAGGAGCTTTAGCATATTATCTTCAACAAGCAGGAGCAAAAGTATTAGTATTTGAAGCAGGTAAGTTTTATCGAAAGAATACCTTTCCAAAAACAGAAGCAGAAGCCTCAGCAGAATTGTATTGGGGAGGAGGAATAGAGTTTGATCAGCAAGCAAAAATGGGCTTTTTAAGAGGCCGATTAGTAGGTGGCTCTTCTATAATGTACCAATGTTTAATGGACCGTTTTGACGATATCGCTTTCAATGATTGGAAAGATGAATCTGGGGTAAAGTATTTCACTTCAAAATCAATGAGTACTTACTACGATCAGGTAGAAAGTGATTTGCAATTGCATACTTTTTCTGAAAATGAAAGAAATGGCAACGCAAATTTATTTGTCAAAGCTTGTGATGATTTAGGATACAAATGGGATTACCTCCGTCGTGGTCAGCACGATTGTGGCAGAGAGTTAGGCAATGATTGCATCACTTGTTTGAGTGGTTGCCATAGAGATTCCAAACAAAGTTCAATGGCTGCATTCATACAAAAAGCTGAAACATCTGGTTTGAAAGTGGAAGCTGAAGTTGAGATTACAGAAATCATACATAGTGATGATGGAGTCACTGTAAAAGGTTTAAAAGGACTTTTAGGAAGAAAATCTCCAGTTATCGCAAAAGCTAAAAAAGTAATTTTAGCTGGTGGAGCCTTTGGTTCTAGCAAGATGATGTTGACTTCTGCTTATAAAGATAAAATTCCAGCATTAGGTAAGAAATTTGCAACGCACCCACAGTTTATGTGGTTCGGTTTCCAAAAAGAATATGTAGATGCTCATAGATTGTTCTTTCAATCTGTAGCTTCTAAAGATCCTAATTTCAGAGCTAATGGTTTCAAATTAGAAAATGTATTCAGTTCTCCCGTTTCTACTGGAATGTTATTTACTGTAAGAGGTGCTCGTCATCACGATTTACTCAAACGCTACCGACATATGCAATGTGTGGAAGTAGCCGTAAGAGATGAAAATATTGGTGAAATCAAAGTCGATAAAAAAGGCAAACTCATTGTCCATAAACCGATGACAGACCAAGATAATGAACGCAAAGTAAAAGGCCACAATGCGATTCGAAATATTTTGGAGAAAGCCGGAGCTTATGAGGTGTACGAATCTCATATGTCTTTTGGATTGCACTTAATGGGTGGTTGTACGATGGGTGTAGATCCTAAAACATCTGTTGTATCACCAGAATTCAATGTACATGGCATGAAAAATTTGTATATCTGCGATTCTAGTATTTTCCCGAATGCACCAGGTATTAATCCTTCTTTGACGATTATGGCATTAGCGAATAAGCTCTCTAGAGAGTTGGTGAGGTAAGGTTTTATAGACGACAGACAACTGACGACAGACGACAGACAATAGACCAGGGACGATAGACCACGGACGATAGACCACAGACCACTGTATATCCCAATAGAGGTTGATCAATACTTTCATTCTGAATTTATAATGTCATCCTGAAAGGATCTCATTACGAATTGCAAAAAGGAACAATTAACCATCCTGTCAACATTGTCATTCTGAACTAGTTTCAGGTTGTCATTCTGAACTAGTTTCAGAATCTATTATTTATACTTTTGAGATTGCGGACTAAATCCGCAATGACATTACGCTTAAAATGAACTACACAGTCATTCTGAACTAGTTTCAGAATCTATTGTGAAATACGCATGAGAATACGGGTCAAGCCCGCAATGACGGTTTGGACTTAATCCCTAATGTCATCCTGAAAGGATCTCATTACGAATTATAAAAGGAACAATTAACCATCCTGTCAACATTGTCATTCTGAACCACGTCATTCTGAACTAGTGTCAGAATCTATTAATTATACTTTTGAGATTGCGGACTAAATCCGCAATGACGCAAAAGACTAAATCCGCAATGACATAACACTTAAAATGAACTACACAGTTATTCTGAACTTGATTCAGAATCCATTGTGAAATACGCATGAGATTACGGGTCAAGCCCGCAATGACGGTTTGGACTTAATCCCTAATGTCATCCTGAAAGAATCTCTGTACTAATGACAAAAGCAGAGTCGTCCATAACATTTTGTACATGAGATGCTTCCAGCATGACACAGTAGTTAAAATTTACCATTTTGAAATACTCCGTCATTCTGAATTAGTTTCAGGTTTTCATTCTGAACTTGTTTCAGGTTGTCATTCTGAACTTGTTTCAGAATCTAAAAGATTGCAGACTAAATCCGCAATGACATTACGCTTAAAATGAACTACACAGCCATTCAGAACTTGATTCAGAATCCATTGTGAAATACGCATGAGATTACGGGTCAAGCCCGCAATGACGCAAAAGACTAAATCCGCAATGACATTACGTTTAAATAAACTACTCTGTAATAAACCGTTCTCGACATTCCGAACCTTGTCATTCTGAATTTAGTTCAGAATCGCTTCAGAATCCGTAACGCACGCACGAGGGATAGAGGCGATATGTCTTCGGTCACTGAGACTGTCGAAGTGAACGAAGGCATACAAGCCGAAAGCCCGACCCGATGACGGAGGAAGAGGGACGTGCCCAAATAAAAAAACTTTAAAAGCTCATCTTATTGCTCTTATTCTATTTCTAATTAACAAATTGCACCATTATTTTTAACTTTGCTTTTTCGATACAGATATTATGAAAATTTCCCTGAATTGGCTGAAAACATTTATAGATTTTGAATTAGAGAATGAATCTCTCAAAGATTTATTAACAGATATAGGTTTAGAAGTAGAGGGCGAAGAGGTCTATGAATCTTTGCCAGGAGGATTAAAAGGATTGGTTGTGGCAGAAGTTTTGACTTGTGTGCCTCATCCTGATGCGGATAAATTGCAAATTACGACTGTTTCTATAGGCGACGGAAATCCATTACAAGTAGTTTGTGGTGCTCCGAATGTTGCTGTAGGTCAAAAAGTAGTATTAGCTCCTGTAGGTGCAAAATTATATCCACAAGGTCAAGATCCATTTGATATTAAAAAAGCTAAAATCCGTGGAATAGAATCAAATGGAATGCTATGCGCTGAAGATGAAATCGGCTTAGGTGCATCTCATGAAGGGATTATTGTGTTGCCAGAAAACACTACAGTCGGCATTCCGGTAAGTGATATATATAATGTAGAAAATGATGTGGTTTTTGAAATTGGGTTGACTCCTAATCGAACAGACGCTCAATCGCATTATGGTGTTGCAAGAGACTTGGCAGCAGCTTTGGCTTTTAGAAACCATATCAATAATGACTTGCAAAAAGGTGTAGCGAATATTTCTATTGGAAATAATTCAACTGTCAAAGTGGAGGTTTTAAATCAAGACTTAGCACCTAGATATGCAGGATTAGTTATTGAGGGATTAAAAGTAGAAACTTCACCTGAGTGGTTGCAAAATAGATTGAAAGCTATCGGACAAAAACCTATCAATAATGTAGTAGATATCACCAACTATATACTACATAGTTACGGTCAACCTTTGCACGCATTTAATTTGTCAAAAGTCGGAAGTAGTATACAAGTTAAAACTTTAGCTGCTGGAACGATTTTTAAAACATTAGATAATGTAGATGTAAAATTACATGAAGATGATTTGATGATTTGTAATGCTGACGAACCGATGTGTATTGCAGGAGTTTATGGTGGCTTAAATTCAGGTGTTCAAAACGATACGACGGCTATCTTTCTAGAAAGTGCATATTTTGATCCTACATCTATACGTAAAACATCTATGCGACATGGACTTCGTACAGAAGCTGCTCAGCATTTTGAGAAAGGTGTAGATCCTATCGAAACTGTTGAAGTTTTGAAAGTGGCTGCTCAAATGATCGTTGAAATTGCTGGAGGTCAAGTGACTTCGAATATTACAGATTTAATAGCTCAGAAATTTGAAAAAAACGCAGTTATTCTTGAACCAGAAAAAGTTAGAAAACTAACAGGCGCTCCAATCTCCAACGAAGGAATCGAGAAGATTTTGAATCTTTTGGAAATTGAAATTTCAGATAAAAATGAAAATTGGACATTACAAGTGCCATTATATCGTGCTGATGTCACAAGAAATGTAGATGTTATTGAAGATATTTTGAGAATTTATGGATACAACAATGTTCCAATTCCATCGGCAATTCATGCAGCTATTCCAGTTAAGAAAGGCGTAGATAAAGATCAGTTATATCGTACAGCTGCAAATTTTTTAGCGTCGAATGGTTTTTATGAAATGTTGAATAACTCTTTGACTCGTTCAAAAAACATAGAAGGATGGATTCCTGCAGAAAGTCAAGTTAAACTTTTGAGTAGTATCAATGTAGAACTCGATATTTTGAGACCTTTTATGCATGTGAGTGCATTGGAGGTTTTAAGCTATAATGTGAATCGTTCTCAAAAAAATCTCAAATTATTTGAATACGGAAAAACTTACATCAAAGAAGGTGATCAATATCAAGAAGATTTACATTTATTTTTAATGGCTACTGGAGACCAAACTTCAAGCAATTGGAATACTGCTTCTCAAAAAGTAGACTTTTACTATATGAAAGGTATGGCAGAAAATGTACTGAGTAGAATGGGTGTAAAATATTCTAGCATGGAAGAGAGCACTAACTATTTGCATGAATATCAACTCAATTACTTTGTAGGTCCTAATCTAGTATTGACAGTAGGTAAAGTCACTGCTTCGATTTCTAAAAAATGGGATATCAAACAAGAGGTTTTTATAGCAGATTTCAATTGGGATAAAATCTTCAAATTGACTAAAAAATCTACTGTTCCTAAAATAATCGTATCTAAATTTCCATCAATTAGAAGAGACTTAGCACTTTTATTAGACAAAAACGTTAAATTCACAGATATTCAGCAAATCGCTGTCAAAAATGGCAAAAAGCAACTCAGAAATGTGGATCTTTTTGATGTTTATGAAGGTGAGAAAATTGCTGAGGATAAAAAATCTTATGCCATAAGCTATGTCTTCAAGGATGATGAAAAAACCATGACAGATAAAGATATAGACAAAATCATGAGTAAAATGATTGAACAATATTCTAAACAATTGAATGCAGTAGTAAGAGGTCAATAATGGAAGAGTTATCACATAAATGGGATCAAATTGTAGCGAAAGTTCATATGCTTTTGGAGAAAAACCAAAAGTTAGAAATGGAATTGACTCAAATGAAGTCTCAAATTGTGAAAACAAATTCAGAGAAAGATCAGCTATTGAAAGAAATAGAAAACTTAAATAAAAACATAAAAGTATTAATGCTGGCAAAGGGAGTCGGCCTTTCTGATGAAGAAAGAAGTGAAGTTAAAAAGCAAATCAAGCACTATATAAATGAAATTGACGATTGTTTAGCTCAAATCAACGCATAAAATGATAGATACTCATATCAATATCAACGTAGTTTTAGTAGGAAGAACTTATAAGTTAAAAGTTAAGCCTGCAGAAGAAGCTATTGTGAGACAAGCAGCTAAAGATATCAATGATCAAGTTCAAGATTATCAACAACAATTTCCAAGTAAAGACAAACAGGATTTCTTAATCATGCTACTATTCCAACAAAAGGTAGAAGTTTTGAGAAGTACAGGAGTATCCACCCAATCAGAGGAGTGGTCTTCTAAGTTTGACTTATTGGATGCTTTATTAACCAAAAATCTTTCTACACCGTAAAGGAATTTCTTTTTTCAGCACTTTAACCAAATTTAAACGTGCTAAATAATGATTGAAATTGTAATAGGTATAGTAGCTTTAGCAATTGGTGTCGGATTAGGTAAAATATTATTTAAAGCCGATGTCCAACAACAACTATCGAATGCTAAATCCATCGAAGAAAAAGCAAAAGTCGATGCAGAGACCCTACTAAGAGAAGCTAAAAGTGAAGGCGAAGCCTATAAAAAAGAACGTGCTTTGGAAGCGAAAGAGCGCTTCTTTAAACTCAAAGAGGAACACAACCAAGAGCTAGATGCTCGCAACAAAAAAGTAGCAGAAGGAGAGAATCGTATCAAACAAAAAGAGCAATCTCTCAACCAGAAATTGGAAAATGCTAATCGCAAAGAAAAAGAAACTGAAGAAGAAAAAACAAAATTAGTAACACTTCAAGAGGCTGTCGCTAAAAAAAGAGATGAGTTAAATAAAGCGCACTCTGAACATGTGACTAAATTAGAGCAAATTGCTAAGTTGACTGCCGAAGAAGCGAAAGCTCAATTGGTAGAATTGCTTAAAGATAAAGCTCAAACAGAAGCCATGTCTCATGTAAAAAATATCATGGACGAAGCCAAACTTAGAGCTAATAAAGAAGCTAAGAAAATTGTCATCCAATCTATTCAAAGAACTGCTGCAGAGAATACCATAGAGAATTCTGTATCTGTATTTAATCTATCTAGTGATGATCAAAAAGGTCAAATCATTGGTCGTGAAGGAAGAAATATCAGAGCATTAGAAGCAGCGACAGGTGTAGAAATCATAGTAGATGATACTCCTGAAGCAATTATCATTTCAGGTTACGACCCTTACAAACGTGAGATTGCTCGTTTGTCTTTACAACGTTTAGTTTCTGATGGGCGTATTCACCCAGCTCGTATTGAAGAAGTAGTAGCTAAAACTGAGAAACAATTAGAAGCTCAGATTTTAGAAATAGGAGAACGTACCGTCATCGATTTAGGCATACACGGCGTACATCCTGAATTAATAAGATTAGTAGGTAAAATGAGATTCCGTTCTTCTTACGGTCAAAACTTATTACAACACTCTCGCGAAGTATCTAACCTATGTGCTATCATGGCATCAGAATTAGGTCTGAACGTAAAAATGGCTAAACGTGCAGGACTTTTACACGATATAGGTAAAGTGTCTGATGATGATCCAGAATTATCCCACGCATTATTAGGAGCAAAACTTTGTGAGAAATATGGCGAGAATGCTATGATTGTCAACGCAGTTGGAGCTCACCACGATGAAATGGAAATGCAATTTATGATTTCACCGATTATTCAGGCTTGTGATGCTATTTCCGGCGCACGCCCTGGAGCTAGAAGAGAAATCATGGAGACCTATCTTAAACGTATTCAAGAATTAGAATCTGCTGCAATGTCTTATAATGGAGTGACTAAAGCTTATGCAATCCAAGCAGGTCGTGAGTTAAGAGTCATAGCAGAAGCAGACAAAACTACTGACGAAGATGTTGAACAATTATCATTCAAAATTGCACAGAAAATTCAAGATGAAATGACTTACCCTGGTCAAATCAAAGTTACTGTCATCAGAGAAACTAGATCAGTTTCGGTAGCGAAATAGAGAATTAGAGTCAAGAATCAGAGTCAAGAATCAGGATTCAAGAGTCAAGAATCATGTACTTCCCTAAATATGCTTGACCGTTTGGTTAAAGATTCATTTCAATTTCAAATCGGACAATTATGAGCCTGAGGTTCTTTTTTGGGGTCAAAATCGTGGCGACTTGTGGTCGCCTTGATTTTGCAATTCTCCTCGGCATAAATAATCACCTTCGGTCTTTTTTGGGTACTCAAATCTAACAAAGTATTTTTAAACTCCAATGGTGAATATTCGTTTTCAAAGGCCATATGCTTTCTAAATTCATTATAGTTCTTGACTGCT
>DATJBS010000057.1:0-12150 GCA_035515235.1 Chitinophagales bacterium | reverse complement strand
AAATCGCGCTGGATTTCTCGGCGACCCACTTTCTGTTTAAAGGCTACATCTTCAAAACTCCTCCTATCGTCGTCAAACAGTTGAAGATGTTACGCCTTTTTCACAGAGTGGGTACCCGCCTGCAAAATCTAGGCGCTGTCGTGTTGGACAACTTTTGATTTTCCTTTCAAGCGAAATATATCTTAAAATAAGATAATGCTTTGCAATGTCATCCTGTAAGGATTTATTTCAAAATCGTCATTGCATTTCGTTCGCAATCTATATTAGTCCACAGACCATGGACGACTGTATTATGTATATCCCTAAAAGAGGTTGCTTCACTTCATTGCATTTCATTCGCAATGACGAAACTGATATGCTGAACACTAGGAAAACGGACAAGCAACTATAACCTAAAGTCGAAGCCAAACGCGCAAGGGATAGAATGGAGTATCACCCGGAGAGACGTATTGCAATGCGTCAAGTTTTAAAATTAATAAATAACGTCACGAAGGGAAGACGAAATAATAGCCTGACCCGAAGGGATGCGCCCTGATATAGGTTGGTCGTATATATTAAAGAGTAGCTCTACTATTTACCTACGCCAATTGCATCAGTAATAATCTGCTGCAACCTCGGTCTGATATTTTGATTGATGAGCAATCTATTTTCAGCATCTGGAAAAGTCCTATTCGATAAAAATATAAATATGATTTCATTTTTAGGATCTGCCCAAGCTATTGTACCGGTGAAACCCGTATGTCCAAAAGATTCTGCGGACACACAATCACATGTAGGCCCTTCTCCACCTGTCATCACTGGTTTGTCAAATGCTAAAGCTCTGCGATTATTAGCTCCTACTTTAGTGGTAAATTTCTCTACTGATTGTGGTTGGAAGAATTGAACTCCACCATAAAATCCTTTATTAAGTAACATCTGAAAGTATTTAGCCAAATCATTCGCATTACTGAATAGTCCCGCGTGTCCCGCTACTCCACCCATCATGGCAGCTCCTTGATCATGAACATAACCATGGATTTTCTGCATTCTAAAAGATTTATCTTCTTCAGTGGGCGCAATTTCTTTTAAAGAAACACCATGTTGCAATGGATTATACATGGTACGAGTGCCTCCCAATCTTTTCCATATCAATGAATCTGCTACCACATCTAATGTTTGATTAAATTGCTTTTCAATAATTTTTTTCATGAAGTAGTATCCCAAATCACTGTATCTATAACGAGCTTCTTGCAAAGCTGCATCTTCAATATCCTTATAAATAGTATCCATATAATGGATATCCATATACATATTATGGGCTACTTTCAATCCATATTGCTCACTAGAATCTTTGCTATAAATCTTAGAGTTGGGTTGCTTAGTGTCATCTAAAGTCTTTTTGTAAAAAGGTATCCAAGCAGGAAGTCCTGATTGATGAGCTAAAATGTCTTTGATGACTAAATTCCTTTTATTTCCTTTCAATTCTGGTAAATAATCTGAGAGTTTTTTAGTGACATCAAATTTACCTAATTCACCCATGTGCATTAAGATAGGAGCTGTTGCAGCAATTTTGGTAATAGAAGCGATATCGTACAAATCTGTTGTTTGAACTGGAATGCCTTTATAAGTCTGATGTCCGAAGGCTTTATCATAAATCACTGCATCTTTGTACACCACCAAAATTTGACAACCTGGTGTTGCGCCCATTTTGATAGTTTCTAATGCTAATTTATCTACTCCATTAAATTTTTGTGGGTCTATTCCCATATACATAGGATTCAGATATTTTAATCTAGTTCCTCCTAACTTTGATACTCCACTCATTGCAGGATATGTTCCACTTTTCACTGGTAATCTTGCTGTCGCTCCGAGTCCACCAAAAATTATCTGTGCTGTCGCTGATTGTGTAATTGAATCATCGACGTTTGCAATTACAATGGTATTCAAAGGTTCTAAACGATTCAATACATAGGGAATACCGAAAAGTATATTGATGGTATTTCTCTCTGCATTAACTTTTTGAAGATATAGTGTACTCGCTGTAGTCAATCCATATTTCCTACTAGAGGAACGTGTCAAATCAAAATGGGCATTAATCACAAGATTATATTCTTTTAACTGATTTCTCAGCTGATCGAATTCACTTTGTGAAGCATCTTTAGAAATATAGAAATGATTAACTTCTCCATATTTATTCAACATTCTTGTCAATTCATTTTTAGAATTTCCAGAAATATGAACCGCTGCTATTTTATATTTACTTAAATCACCAATAGGGATTAGATTATTTTTGTCAGTCACTACTGTAATAGCTTCTGTCAAAAGTTTCTCCTTTAAAAATTCAGCGTATTCTGTATTGATTTTAGCATCTAAATTTTGAGTATTTAAAACAGGTTTTTTATTCAAACCCAACCAATATTTAGCTAATAAAACTTTTCTTACTTTCTCATCAATCAAATCTTGAGTGAGTACATTCTCTTTTATAGCTTTTAAAACTCCTTCCATTGCTTGTGGGACATTGTCCGAGAAAAGCATAATGTCATTTCCTGCTAATAGCGCTTTGACTTCTGCTGGACCTGAAGGAAAATATTTAGTAATTCCTTTCATATTCATAGCATCCGTAAAAACCAATCCTTGATAACCTATATCTTTTCTTAGAATTCCGTCTATAATTTTCGGCGATAATGTACTCGGCAAATTAGGCGCATTATCTAAAGAAGGAATACTCAAATGCGCCACCATCATACTACCAATTCCATTATAAGCTAAAGCTCTAAATGGCTTTAATTCTATACTATCTAAGCGTGCTTTCGTTTGCTTTATTGTAGGTAAATCATAATGAGAATCTACATCTGTATCGCCATGTCCAGGAAAATGTTTAGCACAAGCCATCACGCCACCCTCTTGTAATCCCTTCATATACATGACGCTTTTTCTAATGACATTCGGCACATCTTCTCCAAATGAGCGGTCATTAATGACAGGATTATTAGGGTTATTATTGACATCTACTACAGGAGCAAAATTGACATGTATTCCAACAAGTTTCATTTGTCTAGCAAATTCACGGCCCATGTCATATAGTAGTAAATCATTGGACAATGCGCCCAATACCATTTGTCTTGGATAGTCGATGACATTTTTCAATCTCATGCTTAATCCCCATTCTCCATCAAAACCTATCATCAATGGCACTTTAGAATTTGCTTGAAATCTATTGATCAATTCAGCTTGCTTTTCAGGTGTACCTTGCATCATTATCAAGCCACCAATCTTGTATTTTTTTATAAAATTTTCAATTTCTCTATAATGAGCTTCATCCTTATTCGAATAAGCAGAAATCATGAATAATTGAGCTACTTTTTCTTCAGGAGTCAATACATTCATCATAGAATCTACCCATTGCTGTCCTTCGACAGGCACATTCAACATATAAGGAGGAAGTGTATTAGCTTGAAGAGAAGTTGCAAAAACTAAACACAATACAGTAAGAGATTTTATAAGAAACTGAATCATAAACTACAATTGACAATATTTATACCGAAACGCAATTAATATAAACAATTGCATCAAAATTCAAAGAAAAAGAAAATCCACGTAGAATTCAGCATAATAAAAATTATACACTTCAAATGGGGATAATATGTGGGAATTCAAATCCTATAAAAGATATTCATTCATTCAGAATTGCTTAATATTGCGATTCGAGAAATGGCAGATATTATAAATTTATTACCGGATGCTATTGCTAATCAAATTGCTGCAGGAGAAGTCGTACAAAGACCAGCTTCTGTAATCAAGGAATTAATGGAAAACTCTATAGATGCAGGAAGTACAAATATTCAATTGATTATCAATGATTCTGGAAGATCTTTGATTCAAATAGTAGATAATGGCTGTGGGATGTCTATGCCTGATGCAAGAATGTCTTTTGAGAGACATGCTACTTCAAAAATCAAAGCAGTTAATGATATTTTCAGCATTTATACGATGGGATTTCGTGGGGAAGCCATGGCATCTATTGCGGCTGTCGCTCAAGTAGAGCTCAAGACTCGAAGAGAAATAGATAGTTTAGGCACTCATATTCGTGTGGAAGCGTCAAAAGTAATTTCACAAGAATCTTGCAATCATCCAGTAGGCACTACTATTATAGTGAGGAATTTATTTTATAATGTCCCTGCAAGAAGAAATTTTTTAAAATCCAATCACGTAGAACTCAAACATATAATAGATGAGTTTTCTAGAATTGTTTTAGCTCATCCTCATATCACTTTTCAATTCCACCACAATGGAATGGAGCTCTATCATCTCAAAGGTGGTAATCTTAGACAGAGGATTGTAGGAGTTTTTGGAAAATCAATGAATGACAAATTAGTACCTGTCGAAGAAATTATGGACTATGTCAGTGTCAGCGGATTTATAGGTAAACCTGAAGTAGCTAAAAAGACGAGAGGCGAGCAATTCTTTTTTGTCAATAACAGATTCATTAAAAGTCCATTTCTAAATTATGCTGTCGGCAAAGCATTTGAAGAATTAATTGCTGACAAGAGTTTTCCATTTTATGTGCTTTTTATTCAAATCAGTCCTGCTGCAATCGATGTCAACGTACATCCGACTAAGCAAGAAATTAAATTTGAAGATGAAAAGACCGTTTTTATGGTCATACAAGCGGCTGTCAGACATGGATTAGCTCAGTATAGCGTGACTCCCACTTTAGATTTTACTCAGGAAGCGAGTTTCTCCGAATTAGAATCCGTCCGAACAAGACCTATGGCCGATGAAAAAATCATGGGTAAATACACAGGAGGTCATGGTTTTGCTACTTCCTCTGGACAAAATCCTCATTTAACGACTCCTCGCACTCCTAATTGGCAAAGTATTTTACCTGCAGCTTTTGATGCATCTTCTGATATTATTACGATTAGAAGTAAAATGGATGACGAAGAAACTGCTCATCCTGAACCTGAAAGATTATTCAGCGAGACTTCTTCTAATGAAACCTCTTTCGAACCGGTACAATTACATCAAAAATATATTTTGACTCAAATTAAATACGGATTAGTATTGATTGATATCCAAAAAGCATTGGAAAGAATTCACTATGAAAGATATATTCGTGTTTTAGAAGTTCAACCTTCCAATAGTCAACAGTCCCTTTTCCCTAAATCATTAGAGTTTTCACCTCAAGATTCATTTTTGTTGCAAGAAATTCTTCCAGATTTGAAAAAATTAGGATTTGACATACAACCTTTTGGACAAAATACCTTTGTAGTACATGGTACACCTGCAGAAAGTTTAGATCAAGATGAACAATCCCTTATAGAAATGATGTTAGAGTCCTATAAAGAAAGTTATGGAAGCGAAGCTATTTCAAAAATAGAAAGATTGGCACAATCTATGGCTAAAGGTGTAACCAATACACCCTACAAGAAATTAGACATCAGAGAAATGAAAGTTATCATTGAAGATTTATTTGCTTGTGAAGAGCCCAACTATACGATGAGTGGCAAAAAGACATTTGTGACCATCTCATTAAATGAAATAGACCAGAAATTTTTAAACAATTAACCTATGTTCGGATTTGGAAATTTACCCGAAATCACTAAAAATCTAATTATCATCAATGCCATCATGTTGTTGGCAGTGAGCGTTTCTCCTCAGTTATATCAATACGTTTCTCTTTACTATTTCTCTAATGAAATGTTTAGACCGTGGCAAATCGTGACGCATATGTTCACTCACGCCAATTTAATGCACTTGTTTTTTAATATGTTTTCACTCTTTATGTTTGGATCTGTATTAGAGCGAGTTTTAGGTGCAAAGAGGTTTTTATTATTTTACCTTTTGACAGGTTTTGGAGGAGCATTTTTACATCAATTAGTGAATGTATATCAAGTATATGATATCACCGGTCAACTTTGGGTCAATTTGGATATGATCAATAGTTTAGCAATTCCTTTTTCTGAAAAACAAGAAGTGGCTAAAATATTTTTTACTCCTATGGTCGGTGCGTCAGGAGCTGTTTTTGGTGTTTTGATAGGTTTTGCATATTTCTTTCCTGACACTAAGTTAATGTTGTTGTTCCCTCCTATTCCAATAAAAGCTAAGGTTTTAGTGGCATTATTGATTGCAATGGAGCTATGGTTTGGCTATCAGCAACAAGGAAATATTGCTCACTTTGCACACTTGGGAGGAGCTCTATTTGGATATTTAATTTTGAAATCTTGGAAAAGAAAAGGTATCTTATAATCTGAAATGTATAGCAATTCATCTATATGGCAAGAAATCAAATATAAGTACCACTATGGTGGTGCTCATATTAAGTTGATTTTCATCAACGTAGGAATATTTGTAGCACTAAGCTTATTTTTATTTTTTGACAAGCTGCTATTTAAAGGTATTGCAGGAAGTTTTGTGATGGATAATTTACTTGGAAGTTCAGGTCTGAGACATAATTTATTCAAACCTTGGACTATCATTACCAATTTATTTGTCCATGATATCAATAGTCTTTCTCATATTTTCTTCAATATGCTCGTCTTGTATATTTTTGGAAATATCGTTAAAGATTTAATTGGCAACTCTAAGGTTTTACCCATTTTTCTATTTTCAGGCTTATTTGGCTATCTATTTTTTGTATTAGCATATAATATTATTCCAGAGTATAAAATATTGGGCCCAATTTCAATTTGTGGGGCCTCAGGTGGCGTCATGGGAATCACTTTTGCAGCAGTCGCTATTTCTCCTAATTATGAAATAAGATTACTCTTTCTAGGCAATGTCAAAATTAAATGGATTGCTTTATTCTATGTATTTATCAATATCATCACTCTACAAGGCAATAATGCAGGCGGTAGTTTAGCACATCTTGCCGGAGCTTTGATGGGATTCATCTATATCCAACAGCTTCAAAAAGGTAGAGATTGGGCAAAACCATTTTATTGGCTGGAAGATTGGATAGAATATCTGAGAAAACCCAAACCAAAAGTAAAAGTAGCTTATAAAAAAGAAGAGAAAGTAGCTGCGGGTCACAGAGAATATCGCACAAAAACTAGTGCTGCTCCATCTGAATCAAGTATCAGTAAGCAAGAAAGATTGGATGAAATACTCGATAAAATTAATCGCTCAGGATACGATAGTTTAAGCACAGAAGAGAAATCATTTCTATTTAAAATTAGCCAAGAAGATTAGATGAAGTTTCTTTACGGATTATTATCTTTTTTTTCTAGAAGCGCAAATATTATAGCATTCTTACTCTTAGTAATTTCCGGTTTTGCATCTAGAATTAATCCAGATTATTTTTGGCCTTTTGGGCTATTCGGACTTGCTTTTCCTGCAATAGTTATCTTGAATATTTTCTTTGTTCTTTCGTGGATATTAAGAAAAAGGTGGTTTTTTATTTTATCATTAATTGGTTTAGCTTTTACATATCCCCAATTAAGAGCTCAAGTAGCTTTACCTTTTTTACAAAAACCTTCTATCACGTCTTCTGATTTAAGAGTAATGAGCTTTAATGTTAGAAATTTTGATTTATACAATTGGACAAAAAACAATAAGGCTAGGAAATCAATGATGGATTCCATCCAAAATGCCAATCCTGATGTATTATTGATTCAAGAATTTTATTCTGATAAGAAAAACTTCAACAATATTAAGACGCTGGACTCTTTAGGATACAAGCATCATGTGAAGGCTGTAGAGCTAATTAAAAATAAAACTCGAATGTGGGGAGTAGCCATCTTTAGTAAATACCCCATTGAGAATAGTGAAGAAATCGTAAGACAATCTAACCCTGGCCCCTATGGTCAATTCTATAATAGAGGAGTTTATGCAGATATAGAAATCAATCATCAAATGATACGATTTATTAGCGTCCACTTACAATCCATCTATTTCGGTTCTGAAGATTATATTACCATCGAAGAACTTAAAGAAGAAAAGAAATCTAAAATTTCAAAAATAATACCTCTAGTCAAAAAAATTGGAAAAGCATATAAACAAAGAGGTATTCAAATCGCTGAGTTAAAGTCTTTTATCGAAAGCTCTAATTATCCAGTAATTTTAGGTGGCGATTTTAATGATACTCCAAGCTCTTTTGCCTACCAACAAATGAATGAAATTTTGGACGATACTTTTATACAAAGAGGAAGTGGAATTGGATCTACTTATAATGGAATTATACCGCTATTGAGAATTGATTACATTTTTATAGACAAAAAATTCTCTTGTTCGGATTATAAAAAGAATAAAAATCCTCATTCCGATCATTTTCCAATCATAGCAGATATTGTTCTATCTAATTAATTCTTTTCATTTAGAATATCTATCATAAAAATTTCGCAAATCTACTTTCAAACATATCTTTGCACAATGACTTTTCATCCACTTTATATATACAATTCATATACGAAAAAGAAAGAGCTTTTTGACCCTATTCATCCTCCTTTTGTAGGAATGTATGTTTGTGGGCCGACTGTATATAATGATGTTCATTTAGGGAATGTCCGCACGTTTATGACTTTTGATATAGTTTATAGACTTTTAAAATACTTAGGTTATCAAGTGAGATATGTCAGAAATATTACTGACGTAGGACATTTAGTCGATGATGCAGATCATGGAGAGGATAAAATTGCAAAAATTGCAAGATTGCAACAGCTCGAACCTATGGAAATCGTACAGAAATATACTATAGGTTTCCATGATGTAATGAGACTTTTTAATATTTCACCTCCTAGTATTGAGCCTTCTGCAAGTGGTCATATCATCGAGCAAATTCAAATGATTGAAGACATCATTAAAAATGGATACGCTTATGAAGTCAAAGGATCTGTATATTTTGATGTCGTAAAATTCAATGAAGATCATCCATATGGTACTTTATCTGGTCGAGTTTTAGAAGATCTCTTAGAAACGACTAGAACTTTGGACGGTCAAGAAGAGAAAAGAAACAAACCTGATTTTGCCCTTTGGAAAAATGCAGACCAAAGCCATATCATGAAATGGCCTTCGCCTTGGGGAGAAGGGTTTCCAGGTTGGCATATTGAATGTTCTGCAATGAGCACCAAATACTTAGGTAAAACTTTTGATATACATGGTGGTGGTATGGATTTAAAATTCCCACATCATGAATCTGAAATTGCTCAAAACATCGGAGCTTGTGGTCACGCACCTGTTAATTATTGGATGCATAGCAATATGCTCAATTTCGAAGGAAAGAAAATGAGCAAATCTGAAGGCAACTCTATCCTACCATTGCAATTGATAAACGGAGACCATCCATTATTAGATAAAGGATATAGCCCGATGACAATAAGATTCTTATTCTTACAATCACATTACAGTAGCGAAACAGATATCTCTATCAAATCTCTACACGATGCAGAAAAAGGATTGAGAAGAGTCATGAATGCATTAGATTATATTTCTAAAATGGAATGGACTGCGAAGACTATACATCAAGATATAGAGCAGGAGATCCAATTGAATTTAAAGCAAGTTCTAGATAATGTTTGTGATGACTTTAACACTGCTAAAGCTATTGCTAACTTATTTGCATTGACTACTCATATCAATACTCTACATCACCAATCGGATTTAGGAATTTCGGAATTTACTTTTAACCAATTGAAGAAAATTTATACCGATATTGTAGTTGAAGTATTCGGATTGACAGAAGAAGTAGCCACTAGTAATCATGCATTAGATGCTACCATGAATCTTATTATTGAATTGAGAAAAAGCGCTAGAGCTGAAAAAAACTGGGGACTTTCTGATCAAATTAGAGATGCATTAAAGACTGCAGGAATTATTATTAAAGATGCTAAAGACGGGACTACCACCTATGAAATCGAAAATTAAAATATTACTTTTCACAGTTTCTTGTATTTCATTTTTTGCTTGCAAAGCAAAACAAGAGCAACCTATATTAAGCGAACCGCAAGTTGTCACTAAAGTAGTGGAACGACCTGAATTTTCATCTGACTCTGCTTTCTATTATATCTACAAACAAGTGGAATTCGGACCTCGAGTACCTGGCTCTGAAGCTCACGAACAATGCGCTACTTGGCTAACTAATGTCCTCAAAGATATGGGAGCAGAAGTACAAGTTCAAGAGACAGAAATACTCACTGCAGAAAACAAAACAGTTCCATGTTATAATATTATTGGGTCCTATCTACCAGATGCCAAAGTTAGAATTTTATTAGCTGCACATTGGGATACAAGACCTTGGGCTGACCAAGATAATGAACATGTAGATCAACCTATTCTTGGTGCTAATGATGGTGCTAGTGGCGTAGGAGTCCTTTTAGAAATTGCTAGACAAATCAAAAAACACGGAACAGAAGTGGGAATAGATATTATCTTTTTTGATGTAGAAGATTCTGGCTTGAATAATCATCAAGATTCTTATTGTTTAGGTTCTCAATATTGGGCGAGAAATCCGCACGTACCGAATTACTATGCTTACAAAGGAATTTTATTGGATATGGTAGGTTCTGAAGATGCAATATTCACTATGGAAGGTGCTTCTATGAACTTCAATCCTGAATTAGTCAATCAAATTTGGAATACAGCTCATCAACTAGGTCACGAGAAATATTTCTCCTATAAAAAGACGGCTCCTATTATCGATGATCACGTATATGTCAATAAGTATTTAAAAATTCCAATGATTGATATTATTCATAACGACCCAACTACAATATCAGGTTTTGGAAGATATTGGCATACTCATAACGACAATATGAATATTATCAGCAAAACGACCTTACAAGCAGTAGGAGAAACAGTTTTAGCTACTATAAAAAATAAATAGTTGAAGTGAAACTTGCATTTTGGTTGAAATATCTCATCTTTGCACACCACTAATGAAAAATTAAGGAGAGGTGTCCGAGTGGCTGAAGGAGCACGCTTGGAAAGCGTGTGTAGGTGTGAGCTTACCGCGGGTTCGAATCCCGCTCTCTCCGCATTATAAAACTCTAAGGCTTTGAATTATAAGGCTTTAGAGTTTTTTGCTTTTAGGAATGCGCATAATTTGTGTACAGAGTTTGTATTGAGTCTTATTTTCTTAATTTTTTGCCTGTATCATACTTTAGTTTTTTGTTTATCATTAAATAAGATAGCAATTTCATTTTCTCACCAACAAAACTATAAACAAAAATGTTTATATTTATATAGTGAGAAAGCAATTTGAAAAATATCAAGGGATTCACCCAGGGATAATTTTAGACAGAGAACTAAAGAAGCGTTCTATTAAACAACGTCCTTTTGCATTATCTATCGAAGAGCATCCTCAATCATTTAACGCCATTATCAAGGGGAAAAGAGGTATTAAAACAGCACTAGCTTTAAAAATAGAAAAAGAGCTAGAGCTAGAAGAAGGAACTTTAGTGTTATTACAAGCATATTACGAAATCAAAAAAGTTAAAGAAAAAGAGCATCAAATCAGTCCTAATTTATCTATACTTAGCAAATCTTTATTTTGGGATACAGATATCAATAAAATAGATTGGGAAAACCAATTTATTCCAGTTATTCAGCGTGTATATGAACGAGGAAATGAAAATGACAAAAATGAAATCATTCGTTTCTATGGGACTAGTAAAATTAAAAAAGCTTTAGAATTATCTAAAAATAGAATTCCATACTCTATTCAAGAATTGACAAGTCTAGAGAAATGACATTGCACTACAATGCGGTTAATCAATTACTCTTAGATTCATTAGATATTTTAATGAAATCATCTGCTTTAAACTCATTTCGTTTAGTAGGTGGAACAGCATTAAGTCTTCAATTAGGACATCGTTTATCTGTAGATATTGATTTATTCAGTGATGCTCAGTATGGTAGTATAAACTTTAAAACTATTGATCTGTTTATTGAAAAAACATTTCATTATCATCATCACTTTTCTAATATTAATTCATCAATTGGTAAATCTTATACAGTAGGGAAGGGTAAAAATGAAGTCATAAAATTGGATATATTTTACACCGATAATTTCATACAGCCTCCACTAGTAAAAAATAATCATTGTTGTCCGGAATAAAAAGAGTAGCCGATTAAGGCTACTCAAAAATATCGTACTTTTGTAATTACTACAAAACATTAGAACGATGACTAAAAGTAACTATTTTTCTACAAAGTGTGTTTTCGGACAGCTGATTT
>DATJBS010000056.1:0-16923 GCA_035515235.1 Chitinophagales bacterium | reverse complement strand
AATCGCACCGAGTTTCTCGATGACCCACTTTCTCCTCAAAGGCTAAAACATCCAAACTCCTCGTACCTCGTCAAACAGTGGATGTTTTTAGTCCTGTGGGTGCCCATCTGCAAAACTAATGGTGCATCAAGCACGGAATTAGTGTTTTAGTTTCTGATTTATACTCTAAATGTTTCAGGTGACGAAAATCAATTTATAACTTGTTTCAAGCTTTTCAGCAGATCCTATTTACCAATCCTATCTAAAACAAAAAAGGCCGCAAATTGCGACCTTTCGTTTTACTATTTAGGGCTTGCTTAACAAAACTTAATTAATTATACGCATTATAACTTCATTTTAATTATCCCTAGTGCTTGGTTATTTATTCAAACCTTCCAATAACCTTGCACTTTTACTTAATAGTTTAGTCTACTCCGAAATTTCATTGAGAAATATTTTTTTCATCAACTTTTTTAAGAAAAAAGTAGCAAAAAATCGCACCGAGTTTCTCGATGACCCACTTTCTCCTCAAAGGCTAAAACATCCAAACTCCTCGTACCTCGTCAAACAGTGGATGTTTTTAAGCCGATTTCGTCCTGTGGGTGCCCATCTGCAAAACTAATGGTGTATCAAGCACGGAATTAGTGTTTTAGTTTCTGATTTATACTCTAAATGTTTCAGGAGACGAAAATCAATTTATAACTTGTTTCAAGCTTTTCAGCAGATCCTATTTATCAATCCTATCTAAAACAAAAAAGGCCGCAAATTGCGACCTTTTAATTTTATGCTTATAAGAGAATTAATCCCTTCTGTTTAAAATACTGATATAATATAATAGTTGAGCAAGGGATGCTAAAGCAGCGACGACATAAGTAGAGGCTGCCCACTTCAATGCACTTTTAGCTTTTTCGTGATCTACTCTTCCCAATACTCCTGCTCCATCTAACCATTTCAAGGCTCTATTCGAAGCATCAAACTCTACTGGTAATGTAACAAATGTAAACACGGTAGTCAATGCAAACAATGTAATACCTGCAATTAATATCATTGAATTACCTGAAGAGTAAAACAATAAAATTCCACCCATAAGTAAAAAAGGCATGAACTTAGAAGATAGCGTTAATGCTGGAACCATTTTGGATCTAAATCCTAACCATGTATATGCATGTGCGTGCTGAACAGCGTGACCACACTCGTGAGCTGCTACTGCTGCTGCTGCTACAGTATTTTGAGCATATACCCAATCACTTAAGTTGACAGTTTTGTTAGCGGGATTATAATGATCCGTCAATGCTCCTGGAGTAGATATTACTTGAACATCTGTAATTCCATTATCTCTAAGCATTTTTTCTGCAATTTGAGCACCTGTCAATGAGATGGTCATTTTAGAGTACTCCTTAAATCTTTTCTTCATCATAAAGCTGACATACCAGCTCAAACCCATGAAGAAAAAAATCATTAAATAATATGACATAGTTTTATAGTTTAAATTTTTTCAAGAATGCTACAGAAATGTAAAACTTGCTCTCCGTATCGTTCATAAATTTCTTTTTTCAATTTCGTATCTATAACAGCGATGTGCTGGTTATAAGTTCCCATATCTTCCAAATAATATTGCATCGTCCAAGTCATGGCCTCTGACTCATCTACATTTAAAAGTTTGAAAAGTTTATGTTCTAAAACATGTGAACTATCGGTTACAAAAGGAAGATGTTCTTGAATTAAAAATTCTTTAAAATCAGCAACTACTCCCAGCTCTACATGAAATGTAATATTGTACAGAATCATTTTGCAAAAATACTTTAAATACTATATTATTCAGCTATAATTGATCTCCTCTTAAATATCTATAACGTTTTCTCGCATCAATTGTAAAAATACTATCGGGATAGTCTAGAATAATTTTCTCGTAATAGCTTTTGGCCTTTTCTAGATTAGACAATTGGTTTTCATATAATGCTGCCAATTGAAATAAAGCTTTGTCTGCTAAAATACTTGATGGGAATTGCTCCACTATTTGAAGTAAGTATTTTTCTTCTGTGGTATAGTCTTTTAGTCTTTCTCCAATTTTTGCTTTCATTAAAAAGATATCATCTTCTATCGGATGACCTTTATAATTTAACAGCATGAGGTCTGCTATTTTATTGGCGTCTGACCATTTGTTTTGAAAGTATAATAAATCCATTTCTGAGAAAGATTTCATAGCGGCTTTATCTTCATTGTAATCTTGATTGTAATTATCTGAAATAAAAGACGCTAACTCAATAGCATCGTTACTGATCAATTCGAAGGTATTGGCTTTAATCACTTTTAGCTGTGTCAATGCCCAATCAAAATCTCCTTTAAAATAAGCTAATCTTGCATTTCTAAACTTTGCTTCTTCTCCTGTCGGCGTGCCTTTATAAGCTTTGGCGATTTGAGTATATAATAGCGTGGATTCCCAGTCTTCACCATTCATGATATAGTAGTCGCCCAAATCTAATTTTGCTTCCGCCAAAAACTCTCTAGGTGTGTTTATGTCTTCTGTAACTTCTAGCATTAGTGCAATTGCCGAATCGATTTGAAATAAATATTTAGCTTCTAAATCTGCTAATTCAATTTTGGCTTTGGCTGTATTGTAAGAATTGAAATTCTCTTGAATGATTTCGAGATAACTTTCTTTTAGCTTCAACAAATCTTCTAGATTAAAATTAGCTTTTTGAAATGCTAATCTTTTCTGACTGTTTATAATTTCTAATGATGCTGTATAATAATAAGGATGATTTTTACCTTTTTGTATGATATAATTATATGCTTTAGATGCTGTGCGGTCATCTTTTTCTCGTTGTGCAAGTCGAGCTAAATCAATCACTTGAGCGCCATCTTCTCCTCTTAATAAATCTAAAGATCGAATTTGATCGAATGCTGAAGCATAATCTTCTTGTTTTTTGTATAACCACGCCAATAGTTCTATTGCAGGCCAAGCTTTTTGATCTTTACCTATGACACGTAGAAGTTCTTCTTCAAAAATATCAGCATTGTCTTTTTTTTCTATCGACGACTCTATAAGTTGAGTGACATTATTGATTTCTGTAGGATTGGAAATCGCATATTGAATTAATGAAAAGCTCATTGATCTAAAATTGCCAATTATTCCTTCGATGTAGGCTAAATCTAAATCAAAAGCTTTAGGATCTTTGAACACTTCTTTACCTTTCAAGAAAACTTGCTTTGCCCATTCAGGATGATTGCTGTCCATAAGGAGCCTTGTAATCTGGTAAATTTGATAGGAATTGTTCTTTAAAGCTTTGAGCGCTTTGTCCAATTGTTTTTGAGTTTCCTTTTCACTTTTAGTTTCTTCAAAAAACAATGCTAATTGAAATAGGTGTATAGGATCTTTTCCAGAGATCAAGTAAGCTTTATTGATGAGTGCTTCTTCTGTTTTAGAGTCTTTTAATTGTCTTAGAGCTGTTTTATACTCCTCGTAGATTTCGAAGAATACCTCAGAATTGCCTTCAAGTTTCTTGTAAATATCTACAGCTTTATCGTATTCTCCTTTTTCTTGAAATTGCTGCGCTAATTGAATGCTTTGTTGGGTATTATTAGTTTGAGCTTGAACTAGTCCAAAAGTTAGGCACCAAATAAAAATTAAATTTTTACATAAAAGCTTCATTCTTCTAAGATAATATTTAAAGGAAATGAATGGTTGGATTAAGTATGAATTTTTATTTCTCTTGTCTTATTCTTTAATAGAAAAGGATATAAAGCCCACATGCTTAAGAATATTATGATTTCTCTTTTCTCTTCATACTTTTTTTAGTAAAAAGTATGCAAAAAATCGCAACTGATTTTTCAGCGACCCACATTCCGTTCAATGACTAAAACATCTAAACTCCTCACTTCGTCTGTTAAAATACAGACGAAGTTTGTCAAAGAGTAGATGTTTTTACGTCATTTTCTCAGAGTGGGTGTCCGCTTACAAAATCTATGTTGCAGGATAATGCTCCACTATTGCTTTCTCATTCTAGCGATTTGGAAAGCACTAAAATAATATTCAACAAGCTCAATGACCAAACTTAGTCAGAATGTTACTTTCCACTAATTATACAATACAGAACAGTTTTCTACAACTGATTTTGGATTTTAAAATTCCAAATCAATATTGTGATTTCTCTTTTCTCTTCATACTTTTTTTAGTAAAAAGTATTCAAAAAATCGCAACTGATTTTTCAGCGACCCACATTCTGTTCAATGACTAAAACATCTAAACTCCTCTCTTCGTCTGTTAAAACACAGCCGAAGTTTGTCAAACAATAGATGTTTTTACGTCATTTTCTCAGAGTGGGTGCCCGCTTACAAAATCTATGTTGCAGGATAATGCTCCACTATTGCTTTCTCATTCTAGCGATTTGGAAAGCACTAAAATAATTTTCAACAAGCTCATTGACCAAACTTAGTCAGAATGTTATTTCCACTAATTATACAATACAGAACAGTTTTCTACAACTGATTTTGGTTCTCTAAAATTCCAAATCAATATTATGATTTCTTTTTTCTCTTCATACTCTTTTTAGTAAAAAGCATGCAAAAAATAGCAACTGATTTTTCAGCGATCCACATTCTGTTCAATGACTAAAACATCTAAACTCCTCACTTCGTCTGTTAAAATACAGACGAAGTTTGTCAAACAGTAGATGTTTTTACGTCATTTTCTCAGAGTGGGTGCCCGCTTACAAAATCTATGTTGCAGGGTAATGCTCCACTATTGCTTTCTCATTCTAGCGATTTGGAAAGCACTAAAATAATATTCAACAAGATCAATGACCAAACTTAGTCAGAATGTTACTTTCCACTAATTATACAATACAGAACAGTTTTCTACAACTGATAGACTTTCCATTTATTCTCGAATTTTAACCAAAACCTCCACGCAATCAATGCTCCCGTAAAATTTGCTAGTTCGTCTTGCCAATCCATTGAGCGGCCCATCTGGCCTTGAAGGTATTCTATAGATCCACCTATAATTAGTACTAAGAAAAATGATAGTACAAACACTTTAGCTCTATGATGAATCAACAATCCTGGTCCTTTAAAATTCCAAACCAATAAAGTCCAAGTGCCAAAATGCATCATGATATGTACCCATTTATCGAAATAGATTTTATCCAAAAAGGTGTTTTTGGGGACGTTGCTACTCGGCAGTAAGCATAAGTAATACACTACTGCTATATAAGCTAAAAGTATAGTCCAACGAATAAGAGGATTTCTGAACATATAATATGTATAAATAAAAAAGCCACGAATTCAATCCGTGGCTATGATATATTTGTAAAGAATAATTAGCTAATTGCTTCTTTGTAAGCTGCTGCATCCATTAATGCATCTAGTTCAGATGGATCTGCGATTTTCATCTTAATCATCCACCCTTCTCCGTATGCATCTGTATTCACTAGTTCAGGCTCATCTGTTAATTTTTCGTTGAACTCTAAAACTTCTCCAGAGATTGGAATGAATAAATCAGAAACTGTTTTCACTGCTTCTACTGAACCAAAGATATCATTGGCTTCTAATTCTTCTCCTACTGTTTCGATATCGACATAAATAATATCACCTAATTCACCTTGAGCAAAATCGCTAATACCTATAATAGCAATGTCACCTTCTACACGAACCCACTCGTGATCTTTAGAATACTTTAAACCTTCTGGAATGTTCATGATTTAGTTTTTTGACAAAAATAAGAATTATTCATCACTTTCAAATTTAGACTGATTACAAACTTATCAAAATGGAATTATTTGACTAATTGCACCTCTACTCTTCTTGAATAACTCATATCACTAGAGTTGTCCTCTTGTCCTGCAGGAAGTACAATTATTTTGTCTGGCGTAAGATTATGCGATTGAATCAAATAGGTTTTTACTGCATTAGCTCTATTTTCAGATAGCTTCAAGTTAGCAGCGGCATTGCCTGTTGGATCTGCAAAACCTTTCAATCTAATTTTCAACTCAGGATAAGTATTGACTTGATTCGCTAATTGATCTAAACCCATTTTATATTGACTGCTTACGCTTGATTTACCTACTGCAAAAAATACTTTTGTTGAAGGTTGTTTCAATAAACTTTCAATGATTGCAGATGAGTCTACTTCTTGTGGAACTCTCACCTCTTTTTCTATGACAATAGGTTCAGGTTTTTCTAAAGGTTGATTAGATTTATCTATTAATTTACCCAACACTGCTATCAAGCTATCTTGATTTTTTTGAATATTAGAGATTTGATTTCTTAAGTTTTCATTTTGTTCTATCAAATCATTATCAACAGCTTTTTCACTACTTTCTATTACATCTGAATCAACATCTGAGGTATCTGAATAATTATAAACTGTATCTCCAGTAGAAGATATTGTAAATGAAAGGGAATCTACAGCAAGTGTGGTATCATCTGATGCTAAAGTCTCTCCAGCTTCTTTCTTTTGTCTTTTTGCTTCAAAGAATCCTGGTTTTCCATTATAATCAAATCCTACACTCGAACCTTGTTTCTCTTTCTTATCCTTTTTATTAGAGCGCGGTGAACTATTATCTTCCTCATATTCTCTATCAGAATAAGCTGGAGTGTTTCTATCTTTTTTCGAATTTCCAAAAGTCAAATTGGGTGCTAAGGTTACATTTGGATTTACTTTTTTATTAGAATTGATAGTATCCTCTCTATAGTAAGGATCTGTAGTTCTTCTAGAATTGTCTTGATTAGACCTCTGTGCATTATAAAGCTGGTTTTCTAGTTCTGCAATTTTTAATCTTAAAGAGTCTTTAGAATTGTCTTGAATGGGTTGAGCAGCTATTTTAGTTGAGCTTTTAGAATTCCCTCTATTTGATTCTACTTTCTCTTCTACTGCATTTTTTCTTTCCTCTTCATATTTTTTTAATGAATCAGATTTTGACTTTGAAGAGTTTTCCAAGTCTTTGATTCTCTGTCTCATCTCTTGAATAGATGGGTCTTCTGCAGAAGTTGCTTTTGCTTTTGAAGTGGTATCTTTTTGACTAACTCTAAGATTACTAGGCTCATTTTTAGATTTGAGTTCATTCTGCAAATCTTCAATTTGTCTTTTTAAATCTTCTTGCTGACGCTCATAATATTGAATGGTATCATCTTGTGGAGCAACTGATTTTCTAGAGCTCGCATTAGATATGGATGTTTTTGAAGTAGTGTCTTTTGGTGAAGATTTCAATTTAGAAATTTCTGCTTCTTGTTTTTGTAAAGAATCCGCTTTCGTTTTGGAATTGTCTTCTAATGCTTGAATTTGTTTTTTCAAGTCATTCACCTCTTGATTGTATTTCGCTTGAGAATCTTTAAGTGCGCTAGAATCTATTTGAACAGGTTTTGTAACTACTGAATCCTTTTGAGATTTGAGTTCATTCTGCAAATCTTCAATTTGTCTTTTTAATTCTGCTTTTTCATCATCTCTATTTTGCAAAGTATCTACTTCCACATTTGCTACTTTTTTAGCTTTTGTGTCTGGCTTGATTGTTTTTGAAGTAGTATCTTTTGGAGCAGATTTCAATTTAGAAATTTCATCCTCTTTCATTTGTAAAGAATCCGCTTTAGCTTTTGAAGTATTTTCTAATGCTTGAATCTGTTTTTTCAAGTCATCCACTTCTTGATTGTATTTCGCTTGAGAATCTTTAAGTGCGCTAGAATCTATTTGAACAGGTTTTGTACCTACTGAATCCTTTTGAGATTTAAGTTCATTCTGCAAATCTTCAATTTGCCTTTTTAATTCTGCATTTTCATCATCACTATTTTGCAAAGTATCGACTTCAGCATTTGCTGCTTTTTTAGCTTTTGTGTCTGGCTTGATTGTTTTTGAAGTAGTATCTTTTGGAGCAGATTTCAATTTAGAAATTTCTTCCTCTTTCATTTGTAAAGAATCCGCTTTAGCTTTTGAAGTATTTTCTAATGCTTGAATTTGTTTCTTCAAGTCTTCGACTTCTTGATTGTATTTAAGTGCGCTAGAATCTATTTGAACAGGTTTTGTAACTACTGAATCCTTTTGAGATTTAAGTTCATTCTGCAAATCTTCAATTTGTCTTTTTAATTCTGCTTTTTCATCATCTCTATTTTGCAAAGTATCGACTTCAGCATTTGCTACTTTTTTAGCTTTTGACCCAACTACTGAATCTTTTGGTGTAGCTTTTAATTGAATCGCATCTATTTGCTTATTTCTTAAAGAATCGCTTTGTTGTACAGAAGTGCTATCTAGAGATTGAAGTTCATTTTTCAATTCTTCTATCTTCTGATTATCTTTTGCTAATGTGTCTTTTTGAGAGCTGGGCGCTTTCTTTAAATTTGTAGAGTTAATTGAGTCTTTTTGAGATTTTAATTGATTCTGTAAATCTTCAATTTGTCTTTTTAACTCTGCTTGTTGATTGTCGTAGTTTTCTAAAGAATCCCTTTTCGCTGTCGTGTCCATTGCAGAAGTTGTCAGACTTGTTTTCATAGCAGTAGTGCTATCCTGGGCTTCGGCAACTTTAGATTTTATCTTAGTTGAATCTTTGACTAATGATTGAGATTTTACTGATAAAGAATCTTTTCCTTTAGAAGATGGTGTTTTAAGTGAATCTACTTTAGGTACAATAATTCTAGAAACAGTATCAATATTTTGTTGATGAACTATAGAATCAATTTCAGGATTCACCACTTTGACAATTGCTTTAGAAGTATCTTTTTTAGCAGATATTTGATTCTTCAACGAATCCTTAGCATTAGATTTTACAATTATGCTATCTGATTTTATTCTAGATTTTATCAGATTTGTATCAGATTGAACTACTGCGCTTTCAAGTTCACCTAGTTTACTTTGCAGTTGGTGAATCATGTAAAGAATAGAATCTTGAGAACTCATGATAGTATCTTCTTGATTTTGATTTCCTAAACTATCCGTGACTTCTCTTAACATGGTTTGTGCAGAAGTATATATCGAATCTTCGATTAAAGGTAATTGAGTAGTATCTAAAACAATGATATCTTTTTTATATAAAAGTTGAGCATCTTCTAATTCCAAGCTATCCACTGCGATGAAATATTGAACTACATATTTATTGGGATCATCTAAAGATTTGACCAAAGTTACTGAGTCTACTCTCATTTTTAAAGAGAGAGAAGAAGGAGCGATAATTTTTTGAAGAACGGTATCTTTATCTTTTTGAGTAGCTAAAAAACTATCTGCTTGTGCTTCCGTTAAATAATCTAGATCGGATGTATCCTTAATTGGTAAAATTACTTTAGGATAATAAACAGGTGTTTTGAACTTCGGTTTAGAATTGTCTCCTACATTGAAAGTCAAACCTGCACTTACATATAAATAGGAATCGTTTATTCCTGAAGAGCTATTAATATTTCTCGCTCTATCTCCAATATATCCTGTTGGGTCTGCTGCATAAAGGACATTAGGATCAGTGATAGTAGATTGTGTTTTTTTGTCGCCTACATTATCCAAATAATCTGTCATGCTGTAGGTATACTGAGCATCTAAAACTAGGGATACAGCATCTGCTAAACGCATTTTTAAACCTAAGCCTACTGGAATTTGCCATTTAAACCTTGTATAAGCTTTTTCAATTTCTAGTTCACGCAAGTTGGTTTCAAAATTATAATCTCTTGAAACAATATCTGCATTACTAGCATTAGGTGCACTTTCAGCTATACTTCTTACTGTACCGTCCGTCCAGTAGTTGTAAATGTTTCCATCAGCATCTTTCAAGTCACCATAAACATCAAAATAACCTACTCCAATTCCTGCTCTTACATAAGCATTTAAAAAAGGTGCACGTTCTCTTTTTTTATTGCTACCAAAATAGAACACCATGGAAGTATTGACATCATGGATTTCTGTTCTAAAATTAAGCGCTCGATCAAAATATTTTCCAGAACCGTTGATCCATCCTTTAGGAGCTCTATCACTTCCTAGTAGATGACCATTAACTGATTCTACTCTTAAATAAATTCCTGATCTTTTTGCAATCAATCTTTCTAAATAAGCATGATAGCCTAGTTCTTGAAGATTCGCATTAACAAATTTATCTGATAAGTCTCCATAATAAGTCATGGATCCTACTCCAGCACCGAAGTGCCATTTTTGCCACTGAGCTTTTGCCGTAAATGATACCGTCATGAAGCTGAGCAGTAGCACTATATTCAATATATAACTACTCTTTTTCATATCGTATTATTTTGCAAAATCTGCCCAAAAATTCAATTCCAAACTTAAACCAACAAATGGTCTAACAAATATTTTATCTGTATTGACGAAATCTCCATCACCTTCTACTTCTTTTTCTAAGAGAACAGCTCCGGCATTAAATCTTAAAAATCTAAAAAACTTATATCCTAATGCTACATAAAAAGGTCGTTGAATAATAGGTCCTTTTATAGCAGAGCCGTCTTTGTCTTTAAAGTTTAAAACAAATACTCCTGTAGAAATAGAAGTATTACTCCAAAACTTACTTGTGAAAGCTTTTTTACCTAATGGAAAAGATAATCCTACATAAGGTGCATGGCCATAATTAAAATCATTGAGGTTACCATTGAACCACGCTCCACCGTAACCACCGTTAATTGCTACAATATTTCTTTGTTTTTCAGTTGGATGGTCTTTGACTGTTTTCGTTTCTGAAAGCACTAAAAGTTCATTATTAAAAAACTGTTCGACTTCAATATCTACTTGTTGAACTATACCTGCAATCTTATTGGTATAAGCTTCATCAACAGAATTGTTTTCGTCTTTTTTAATTTCTCTAGCTCTTTTACCTTTGATATCAGACATCTCCTCTAATTGTCTCAAAACAATATCAGAAAAACCAGGAAATTCATCTTGTGTTCTAGTTCTGTATTTGCTTAAGCCTTCTTGAACAATTCTATTCATGTCTTCTTGAATGACGTCAGTAGAAGAACTCAATTGAATGCTCTTGCCTTCAGTAATTGCAATGGCAGCTAAATAGTTATAAATACTGCTAACGATTGAAGTCTTAGTATAATCTACTTCTTCTGAGTTTAAGCTTCTGAAAAATCTTAGTTCAAAATCATATTTAGAATTTTGACGAAGAGGTTGTTTGACAGACAAGTAAAATTGATTGCCACTATCAGACTTATCTTTTTGCCAATTAGTCGCATAATATCCCTTCTTCTCTCCTTTTTTATTCTTTCCCTCATAAATTTCTAATTCTACTAATTGAACTGTAGAATCTATAAATCCTGTCATGGTGAAACGCTCTTCGGAAGGGAGATTGTAATCATTGTCAAAAGTATTTTTTTGAAAATCGTATGATACACTTCTTACTTGGGCACTTACATTCACCACACTGGTAAATAAAATGCAGATTAAAACTGATGTTAAAATTTTATTCATATTGGTATAATTAACTATAAACTGTAATTGAGTTTTCTTCTATATACTATACGTATAATTTAGACTTTTGTTAAAAAATGTGATAAAAATTAAAAATTAAAAAACTAAATGTGAATTTTATAAATATATTTATTTGACTTAAACTGCTGTATTCTATTGATTATCAAAGGTATTAAATTATATTTTTGGCTTTGTTACCAAATTGCTATTTATTAGAAAGCTCTTTTATACTTCATGAAATTTAGGAATTTCACACCGTGTATCTTAAAAACTCTCACTTATAAGAATTAATTACGGATATACCTTGATAAAAACTAACTTTACAACTGTTTTCAAAGTAAATTAAATGGCAGAAATTTTAGAACTTCAACGAATTGCCTCTCAAGTAAGGAGAGATATTGTACGTATGGTAGGTAATGCAAAGAGTGGTCATCCGGGCGGATCTCTAGGATGTGCAGACCTGCTCACCGCATTATATTTTGATATCATGAAACACGATACCAATTTTAATATGTCTGGAAAAGACGAGGATGTTTTCTTCTTATCTAATGGTCATATTTCTCCTGTATTGTATAGTGTATTAGCAAGAAGTGGATATTTTGATGTAAAAGAACTCTCTACTTTTCGTCAGCTGAACAGTCGCTTGCAAGGTCACCCAACTACGCATGAAGGTCTTCCGGGCATTCGCATTGCTAGTGGATCATTGGGTCAAGGTGTGTCTGTAGCGAACGGAGTTGCATTAGCTAAGAAAATGGATGGCGATGACCGTACGGTTTTCGTATTGACAGGAGATGGAGAATTGCAAGAAGGTCAAATTTGGGAAGCAGTATTATTTGCAGCTCATAATAAGATCGATAATTTAATTCTTACTGTAGATTATAATAATTGTCAAATTGACGGTACTGTCGATCAAATTCTTTCTTTAGGAGATTTAAAAGCAAAATTCGAAGCTTTCGGTTGGAATGTACTAGAGATGGATGGAAATAAGATGGAAAATGTAGTGGCTACTTTAAAGGAAGCTCAACTTCAATCTAGAAAAGGACATCCTATTGCTATTTTAATGACTACAGAAATGGGGTATGGTGTAGACTATATGATGGGTACACATAAATGGCACGGTAATGCACCAAATGCAGAACAAGTAGTCAGCGCAATGTCTCAACTAGAAGAAACCTTAGGAGATTTTTAATTTTTAACTTTAGTATAAATTCAATCTTATGAACGCCACTGATTTAAAAGAAAAGAAAAGACTCATCATTCAGGAACTTCAATTAGTTGAAGATGAATGGATATTAAAAGCTATCGGAAAGTTGTTGGATTTGGAAGAGGATATAGATATTGAAGATTACAATAAAGATCTTGACATTTCTATGGAACAATTTAAAAATGGTGAGTACAAAACGCAAGAGCAACTGGAAATTGATAGTAAAAAATGGTAACTAAAAGGACTATAATTTGGACTAAATTAGCAGAAGAGCAGCTAGAAGCAATTTATAATTATATTAAAGATACTTCTATTCAAAATGCTGAAAAGCTGAAAATCGAAATTCTTGAATCAACACTTTCATTAATAGATTATCCTGAAAAATATCCTAACGATAAATATAAAGAGAAAAACAACGGGACTTTTAAAGCTTATGAAATTTACAAATACAGAATATCCTATAACTTTTTAGAGGATAAAATTATTATTCTAAGAATCAGAAGTACTCAAATGAAACCTAAAACATACTAACATAATGACCCTTCAAAATATAACTTTCACAGACAAAAAAGATACTCGTTCAGGTTTTGGACAAGGAATCTACGAAGCAGGTTTAGCGAATCCAAATGTTGTCACTTTATGTGCTGACTTAATTGGGTCTCTCAAACTTGAAAAATTTATAGAAGCATTTCCAGATAGATTCATCCAAGCTGGTATTGCCGAAGCGAATATGATAGGCGTTTCAGCAGGTCTAGCTATCGCTGGGAAAATTCCTGTACCTACTACGTTTGCTAATTTTGGTACAAGTAGAGTGTATGATCAAATCAGACAATCTGTTGCATATTCAGATAAAAATGTAAAAATCGCTTGTTCTCACGCTGGTCTTACCTTAGGAGAAGATGGAGCTACTCATCAAGTATTAGAAGACATCGGAATGATGAAAATGCTTCCAGGTATGACAGTGGTCGTTCCTGCGGATTATAATCAAACTAGATTAGCAACTAAAGCTGTAGTGGAATGGCAAGGACCTTGTTATTTAAGATTTGGTCGTCCAGTATGGCCAATATTTACACCTGCAGAAGATCCAACTTTTGAAATCGGGAAAGCTCAATTTCTTTCAGAAGGCACAGACATTACGATTATTGCTTGTGGTCACATGGTTTGGCATGCAGTGGAAGCTGGTCAAGCATTAGAAAAAGAAGGATATTCTGTAGAATTGATTAATATGCACACGATTAAACCTTTAGATGAAGCGGCAATTTTGAAATCTGTTGGTAAAACTGGTTGTGTTGTCACTGCAGAAGAACATCAATACAATGGTGGTCTTGGCGAAAGTGTAGCTAGAGTTTTAGCGACTCACGCTCCTGCTCCACAAGAATTTGTAGCTGTTCAAGATTCATTTGGCGAATCAGGTACACCTACTCAACTATTAGAAAAATATGGATTATCTCCTAAAGATATCGTAGCTGCTGCAAAGAAAGTGATGGCTAGAAAGAAGTAGAAGTACAAATTAAATTTACGAAGTACGAAAACAAAGAGTCAAGAATCAGTAACTTAGTTTCTAGACTAGATAAATAATTAAGGAGAAGCATATTGCTTCTCTTTTTTATTGGCTCAACATGAAAATTATCCCGCCCAATTATCTCTATCCAAACTTCTATATTGAATAGCTTCTGCAAGATGTTCAATTTTGATTTCTCCACTACCGTCAAGGTCTGCAATCGTTCTAGAAACTCTAAGAATTCTCTCATAAGCTCTAGCTGACAAACCTAGTTTTTCCATGGCTTTATTGAGTAAGCTCTGACAAGTACTTGTGAGCATACAAACTTTTCGAGTCATGGGCGTACTCATTTGTGCATTGCAATGAATTTGCTGTTCTTGCAATCGCTCTATTTGAATTTGTCTTGCATTGATAACACGTTTGCGAATTTCAATACTACTCTCAGATTTGATATTGGAAGTCAGTTCGTCTAATTTGACTGGGGTTACCTCCACATGCAAATCAATTCTATCTAATAAAGGTCCAGATACTTTATTCAAATATCGCTGCACTACTCCTGGACCACAAACACAATCTTTTTCTGGATGGTTATAAAATCCACAAGGACAAGGATTCATGGAAGCTATCAACATAAAACTCGCTGGGTAATCTACTGTAAATCTTGCACGAGAAATCGTCACTTTCCTTTCTTCCATTGGTTGGCGCATGACTTCTAATACTGCTCTTTTAAATTCTGGTAATTCATCTAAAAACAGAACTCCATGATGCGCTAAAGATATTTCTCCAGGTTGAGGATTAGAACCACCTCCTACTAAAGCGACATCACTAATGGTATGATGTGGAGATCGGAAAGGTCTTTCAAAAACCAATCCTGAACTATTAGATAATTTCCCTGCAACAGAATGAATCTTGGTCGTTTCTAAAGCTTCATGCAAGGAAAGTGGAGGCAAAATAGTTGGTAATCTTTTGGCAAGCATGGTTTTTCCTGCTCCTGGAGGACCAATTAAAATCACATTATGTCCTCCCGCAGCTGCTATTTCTAAAGCTCTCTTGATATTTTCCTGACCTCTTACATCTGCAAAATCATGCTCTAGAAATTCCAGGTTTGTATAAAAATCATCTCTTGTATTCATTTGCGTAGGTTCCAGAGTAACTTTTCCCTCCAAAAACTCTGTGACTTCTGTCAATTTATCTACGCCATAGACTAATAAGTCTTTGACTATTGCGGCTTCTTTAGCGTTAGATTTTGGTAGGATAATACCTTTATATCCTTCTTTTCGAGCTTGAATGGCTATCGGCAACGCTCCTTTTATCGGCTGAAGTCCGCCATCTAATGAAAGCTCGCCCATAAAAATAAAGTCTGATAACTTCTCATCAGAAATCTGATTGGAAGCTGCTAAAATTCCTATCGCCATAGGTAAATCAAATCCAGAACCTTCCTTACGAATATCTGCAGGAGCTAAGTTGATGACTGTCTTGAGTCGTTTCATTTTAAATTTTGACTCACTCAATGCAGATTCTATTCTTTGGAGACTCTCTTGCACAGCTTTATCTGGTAGGCCAACAATAGAATAACCAATTCCTTTATCTATCACATTGACTTCTATGGTAATAGTAATTGCATCTACTCCATAAATCGTACTTGCATAAGTTTTAACTAACATACTCTAATTACCTCGCTCTAATGATGAAAACTTCCTTACCTATTACTTATACATATAAGAGTATGAAGAGGTGCTTTTTCCATAAAAATTAAAGATTTTTTTGAGGCATGCTATTTTGAAAGTATAATTGAGAACTAAATAATGGTCTTTCAAATTGAATACGAGCGAGACACTCGCATCCAATGTAGTTAAGTTAAGCACTGTGTCATCCTGATAGCTATAACGGAATGAAGGATTTCTAAATTCAATGCTTTTGATACTTCTAGAGTATTAGTGTCAGAGATTCTTCACTTCGACGTTGCTCAGTGACCACATTCGTCAGAATGACATTTCCCACCAACTTAACGACATAGCGCTCACACCAGCTTTGGGTTTTACACCAACATCCTTATAGCCAACCTTTAATTCCGAAAACAAAAAAGCCCACCGAAGTGAGCTAATTATTCATGATTAAAGTTAAATGTTAGATTATTGAACTATCAATTGTAGAGTTTGGATGATTTCTTTATGAGCAGAATATATGGTAATAGAATATATTCCTTTCGATAAATCACTCACAGAGAAATTACTTTCTAAATTTTCGAAAGACTTTAAAACTCTTCCTAAATTATTAGAAACTGTGACTGTATTTTGATTGGACAATCCTTTGATTTGAACTATATCAGAAGCGGGATTAGGGAATATTGTTATAGCATTTTAATTACTAATTTGAGAAGTGACGATTCGAGAATATTCAAAGTTATTGTCATAAACGCGTTAACATTTCCACTAATAATTTTTCTGGACATACAACATTGGATAGAAGAGCAAAAGAAGATGTTGAGAATACTATTAGATATAAAGATATCACTAGAGGTGAAGTATAGGATTAGTTAAGAACATAAATAAAAATCCTGTAATAAAAGTTTTTAAAATAGTAGAAATGTTCATGTGGAAATGTTTTGGTTTTAAACAATAAAATGACTCTTAAAAAATCAAAATTGATTTTTTAATTCAATAGCGTCCTAAACGTTTTAAAAAAAAGAGGGAGAATCTCGTATCTCAAATTAACTTTGAGTTGCACAACAAAACCCCTCCCTCTCATGACAAATATAACTTTGTTTTCTCAAATAATTTCCAAATTAGATCGTTCCAAATTCAATAAGCTTGTAAGCGAAAAGCAAACTGATAAACATTGTAAAGGATTCAATAG
>DATJBS010000055.1:0-71116 GCA_035515235.1 Chitinophagales bacterium | reverse complement strand
AATGCTAAACCCAGAAATCAACTCACTTTATTTGATTAGCTTGTTTTTGAAAAAACTGATAATTAAAAATAAAAAGTCAATGTTTAGGCTACTTTTGATAGACTAACAACTTTATTTTAATTTATCTCGGACAACAATGATCAAAATTTAAAACATTAACAAATTAAGATTTGCAGGCAGCTTTTCTGCGTTAATCTGCGAAATCTGCGGGAGATTAAAAAGAAGATTGCTAAAATTAAATTCATTAAGAAGTTTTTATAGTCCACAGCCGACTGACCGCAGATCACTGTATTTTGTATATCCCTAAATGAGGTTGACCGCTTGATTTCAATCATATTTTCCAATATGTCATCCTACTTCGACTTAGCTCAGCATATATGTAAGGATCTCTGTATAAAACAGTAAAAGCAATCTTTAAAGCATTAAGAAGTTAAGAATTGCAAGCAGCTTTTCTGCGTTAATCTGCGAAATCTGCGAAAGAATTAAAAGAAGATTGCTAAAATTAAATCCATTAAGAAGTTTTTATAGTCCACAGTCACTGACCGCAGACCACTATATTTGCTGACATTTAAGTAGTTCTAGTTTTTATCATTAAGAAGTTAATGGTTAAAGATTTAGGCATAAAAAACAATGCTCATCGCGCCGTAGGTGCTCAAGCTTTATAGAAAAATACAATTCCACGAAAGAGATTGCCTCGTAGAGACAAAACATAATCTGGTAAATTTCATAATATAGAAGTTGTGTACCTACGGCACACCTTTCTCCTTTTATTAAAAAGCTGATTTACCTACGGCGCATATTCAGTATGCTTCAAATCAGACTATAAAGTCAAGTAGATTTAAAGAAATCAAAATTATAAATTTTTAGAAGTAATAGATTCTGAACCAAGTTCAAAAAGACGTTGTAGTACTGTTTTACACAATCTAATTTCTAATCAATTCATATTCTCATTAACTAATTGCCAAATTAAAATCTCATCACTCAACATTCATCACTCAAAACTCATTCTCTGCCAGCCACGTCGAAATCAATGAGGACTCATAACCTTTCTGGAGCGCATAACGATATAGCTTCCCTTTCATAGTAAAAGAATCTTCTTGCTTCATATTTTTAAGCTTTAGCTTTAATATTTGATCCAGTTTTTGAAGATAGGCTTCGTCTTCAATGGCAGAAAGTGATTCTTCGATAATACTTTCATTGACTTGCTTGGACATCAAATGAACTTTGATTTTTTGTTTACCCCAACCTTTTAGTTTGAATTTTCCATTGGTAAAAAGCTGTCCAAATCTTTCTTCGTGAATGAATTTCTGTTCTTTTAGATATTCTATTATTTCAGGAAATAATTCTGTAGGAACTTTCCAAGCTTTAAGTTTTTTGATGACATCCGCTTCACATCGCTCAGTGTATGCGCAGAAGTGCTCAATTTTACTAATAATTTCTTTTTCTTGACCTTCTTTAAATTGATATGGAACAGATATTTTCTTTTTCAAATATCCCATACTGGATTTCTTTTCGTCTTAATCATGAATCTTAAATTCAAGATAAACGCTAATGTGAGATAGATAATGACAGGTGAACCTAAAGTCAAAAACGAAGCATAAACAAAAAACATTCTCACCTTTTTAGAAGGCATATCTAATTTTCTACCTAAATAGGCACATACTCCATAAATACTAGATTCTATAAAATCTCTAGATTTCTCAATAGGTGAATAATCAGATGTAGGCTTCATATTGTAAAATTATCTATTTTATGGAAAACTAGCTTTGTTCTTTATTGCTATTTTTAAATCCTCTGTATACCCATATTCCAATAACAATTGTAATTATATAAATAACAAAACTGCTTATGAACGTTATAAACTTAGATGTCCAACTGCAATCATCTCTATAATATGGGCAATCAGAATATTTATACATTGTATAAAAAAGTGGGATTAGAAAAGCTAAAATTGCAAATAATCTTAAAAGCCCTAAGTTGATATCTTTTAATTGTTCTCCAAATTTAAATTTGGGTATTTGAATCTGTATATTTTCCTTTTTAACAATAGCTTTCTTCTCCTTAATTCTATATTTTACAACTGTACCTGAAGTTAAATCATGTGGTCCAATACCATCATCAGAATATAAATAAAATAACGCCTCGAAAGGTAAAAATCTAGTAAAACTTCTTATTAAAATTTTACTTTCTGAAGGTTTTTCCATGTTTTCCGGTTCAAAAACATAAAGTCTCAATAAACTTTTACCAAAAGTTGTTCCATTAATAGATTCAGATAAGAAATAATAAAAGAAATAACAAAAAGAAGTAATAAATATATAAATCCAGCTCCATTTTCTATTTGATTTTAGGCTAAAATCAAGCAGGAATTCATCACTAACCAAAGAAAAAATTATTAATGAAGTAATGCTTAAAAAAAATGAAATAATAAATTGATCTATAAAAAAAGAAAATCCTCTTCGCAGCTTACTTGGTGTTTCATATGTATAAACTTGTTCCATAATGTAATTATAGATAATATAATTATCTTTTTAGACAAACTAAGAAGCGTAAACAAAAAACATCCTCACCTTCTTTGAAGGCATATCTAATTTTCTACCTAAATAGGCACATACTCCATAAATACTAGATTCTATAAAATCTCTAGATTTCTCAATAGGTGAATAATCAGATGTAGGCTTCATATTGTCCCAAATTTACGTCAGCTTCTTGTAATTGGTATGTATTTGAGCAAATAATTTTATTTCCAATCTGACAACTCAAGCATTTCTTAAGATCGCAGTATTCATTTTTAAGATGAAGGAGTGCTTGACTATCCATAGCGTTTTCATTGATTAGCCCTGAACCTTGCATCACTTTAGTGATTCTGTTTTTCTCCGGAGGCAATTTCTCTAAAATATCTAATGCTTTCTCTGTCCAAGAATAATCTCCTAAATATCTCCCATAAGCTAACATTAAAGGAACGCTGACGTTGATGAGCAGTCTATTTGCAAACGCTAATGATATGCCCTTTTCTCTGTTGACAGAAGTGGATTGTAAAATATAATGTTCGTCCCAAAATGGATTTAATGTAATAGAGCAAACTTCTTTTACAAAATACTTTTCATCCAGAATCAATTGAAATACAGATGACTTCTTTTCTAAAAGTTTTGAAAGTTGAGCTAATTTTAAAGAAGGAAAGGTAGAAGGTCTTCCCATTTTCCATTTCCACCATTGTGGTTCTAAAACAGAAATCTTCCATTTGTGCTGAAAATGTTCAAATTGATTCGAGAGATTCAAAAGATATTTTTCATCTTCTGGTAAATACTTTAAGAATCCAGCACTTCCCATCATTAAAGCCGTAATGCTTTCTGGTTCATCTTGAATTTTGGACAACCAACTTATGGGAATGCGTGTGGACAATTCTTGAAATGCATCACTATTAGAACCTATTCCAAAATATCTACTCAGCCAAATAAATGCAACTTGCTCAAAATTGTTTTGATGTTTTTCAAGTAGAGCTTCGATTTTCTGCACTTTCAACTCTAACCTTTCTATTGCCAAACGATGCATAAACATAGTGATAACGCTTGGGTCAATATCTGTGATTAAATGCTGACAAGGGAGGATGTGTGGTGATTGTTCTAAATAAAGAAAGCGTTCATATATTGACTTAGGAATCAGTCCAGAGAGCTCTAAAGTAGGAGGCTGAAAGTTTTTAATTTCCTTATCATGATGATATACGACGTGTAAGATGACATTCTTATAGTTTTCATCTTTTGAATGCTGATGTTTTTCCCAATCACTTGAATGTACATGAATTTCTACATGACCGACCCAAAGGACTTTGCCTATTTTAATTTTTGCAAATAGAAAATCTGGACCATCACTAGGATTAGATTGGCCATAATCTATAATTTGAATAGGTTGACCTTGGATAGTTTGTAGCTGATGATGGTTAAAACGATGGTACTGCCACACAAAATGTAAAAACTGCTCTTTCATGATAATAATCTTATATCATTAAGAGAGAGGAAGACAAGGTTTTCCATAAAACCTGTCCAATATTACCTTAAATAGTAATTTTCTTATTTGTGCTGTTGAATTTTTTTGGAAGTTTCTTCTCTTGTATTATCTTTTTCAATTGCTTTTTTCCAAAACTGAATCGCTTTTTCTTTTTGGTCAAGCTTCAAAAGAATATCCCCGTAGTGGTCAAACATTTCTGCACTAGATTGTTCTCCAGCAGAAATCATAGCTTTTTCCATCCATTTTAAAGCTTCGTTATAATCCCCTTTTTGATACATAATCCATGCATAAGTATCTTGAAATGCAGCATTGTTTTCTTCTAAAAGGTTTGACTTTTTGCTCATCTTTTCAGCTCTGCTCAACTCTAAATTTCTAACGCTAAGGAAATAAGCATAGTTATTTAAAACCGTGGGATTATTGGGTTCTATCTCTAAAGCCTTCTCGTACGAATCGTCAGAAATATCAAAATCTTTTAATTCACTTGAAACATCGCCCAAGCCTATAAGCAATTGTAATCTAAGATTTTCATTATCAATTTCTTTCTTCAAACCTTCAGTATAAATACTTTGTGCCTCTTTATATTTCTTAGTCAATGTCGCGGATAAGCCTGCAAAGAAGTTGAAAGTGGGCTCTTCTGGAAATCTTGAGATGGCTTCAACGGAATTATTATATAAAGAATCAAAATGCCCTAAATTAGAAATCGCTGATAAATATTGTATCCAGATATCCTTATTAGAACTAGAATCTTGAACTATTTTCTCTAAAAAATCAAAAGCTTTTTCTTTTTCTCCTAAAGTCAAATAAGTGTCATTGATTAAACCAATCATGTCACTATCATCAGAATGCGCAACATATAAGGTATCTAGCAAATGATAAATCATTTCTCTATTGCTAATTACACTATCTGAGCCTTCCTTAAATTGAATGATAGGAATAAATAATCTTACCTTATCTTCTATACTCATCGTTTTAGAACGAAATGCATTAGAAAGAATGACTTCTTGTTGTGCATCATCGCCATTTTTTGAATAAATATTAGATAAAGAATAAATCGCTAATACATTGTCAGGCTCTTTTGCGAGCACTTTTTCATAAGATTCTATAGCCTTATCTTGTTGGCCAGCTTGCTCATAAATATCTCCTAAATACCCATAGTATTTATATTGAGAAGTATCTTTAGAAATAAGGTTTTTTATTTCAGAAATGGCTTCTTTATGACGTTCAGTATTGAGATAAACTGCTATTTTTTCAAAAAGAATATCATCATTTGGACCAAACTTCTTATCCATTTTTTGAAGTACTTCTAGAGCTTTGTCATTTTTATCTGCTTTCTCTAATAACATGACCCAATCAAAATATAAGTCGATATCATTAGGTTGTTGAAATTGGATGAGTTTTTCATAGACATTTGCTGCTCCATTAAAGTCACCTTTCCCGGCTTTGATTTGTCCCAAGAAAACATAATGCCATTCATCATTTGGATTTAAATCTAAAGCTTTTTGTGCTGCAACTTCAGCTTTAGGAAGCTCACGCAATTCGAAATAAATTTGAGCTAATTGAAAATAAGAAGCGTAATTGTTAGGGTCTTCTTTGATGATAGAGTTGAACCTAAGAGCTGCTTCATTAAGATTGCCCAAAAGCTTGGACTGCATGGCATTGATGAACATCGCCTCTCTTGTCAAAGACTTAATGGTATTAGAAGTGGAAGCTGTAACTACCGATTCTTTAGTGCTCTTTTTTTTAGATTTTTTACCTGCAAATGCAATGGCTGGCAAAAGACAAAAAGTCAATGCTATTACTTTGAAATATGTTTTTATCTGCATCATTCTTCATTATTAGTATAATCTCCGACGCTCAAATCTTTAGCCTTGCATGATAACTGTACATGATTGCCTATCATTGAGTTGGTGGTAATTATACCTTGAATATGCGTGTTTTTTTGGATGATTGTATTAGAAATAACACTATTTAATATAGTTGTATTGTCACCAATAGAGACGTGAGGGCCTACAACAGAATTTGTAATAATTACATTTTCACCGATGAAACACGGTTGAATAATAGTAGCATGCGTAGACTGAATTGTATTAGAAATATTTCCTGCAGGAGTCTTTATTTCTAACATTCTCTGATTGGTATGAACTGTAGCATTTTTATTGCCACAATCTAGCCATTCAATAACTTCACCAGGACGATATTGAGTACCTTGTTTTCTCATGGTCTCCATGACATTAGTCAATTGAAACTCTCCCTTTTCTTTGATATTATTATCTAAAAGGTATTTGATTTCAGAACGCAATTTGACACCATCTTTGAAGTAATAAATTCCTATAATTGCTAAATCAGAGACAAAAGTTTCTGGCTTTTCTACGAAGTCAGTAATAATTCCTTCAGGAGATAATTTCACTACACCAAATGCTGATGGATCTTCTACTTTTTGAACGAAAATCACACCATCATCTTCCTTATTGATTTTAAAATCAGTTTTGAAAAGTGTGTCTGCAAAAGCTACAATGGTAGGTCCTGTCAATAATTCACTCGCACAATAAATTGCATGAGCAGTACCTAGAGCTTCTTCTTGATAAAATATTTGACCTTTTGCTCCAAGGCTTTCTGCTACTTTAATTAAGTTCTCTTCTACTTCTTTTCCAAAATCACCAATTACAAATCCTATAGTATCTACTTTGTCCGGACATAAATTGATAATATCTTTTACAAGCCATTCTACTATGGGTTTTCCTGCTACAGGAACTAAAGGTTTTGGAGTAGTTAAAGTATGGGGTCTAAGACGAGATCCTCTCCCCGCCATTGGTATAATAATATTCATTAAAATTTTTATTTAAAGTAACATGTTAAACAAAGATAGAATAGATAGGCTAAATCAAAAAATTATTTAACTCCTGTATGACCAAATCCACCAGCGCCTCTTTCAGAATCTGATAATTCATCTACTTCTGTCAATTCTGCTTTTTCATATTTAGCTATGACAATTTGAGCAATCCTTTCACCAGTATTGACGATGACAGTTTCATTAGATAGATTAATCAATATTACCTTAATTTCCCCTCTATAATCACTGTCTATAGTGCCCGGTGAATTCAATACGCTAAGGCCTTTCTTTATGGCTAACCCACTTCTAGGTCTTACTTGAGCTTCATATCCTTTAGGAAGTTCTATATATAAACCAGTTGGTATTAACACTCTTTGTAAAGGTTTTAGCATTGCGGGTTCTCCTAGTGCAGCTCTAATATCCATCCCTGCAGAACCAGCAGTCTCATACTCTGGTAATGGGTTAGTGGATAGATTGACTATCTTAATATTTACATCAAACATCTTCAAGTATTTAACCTCTTTTAAATTTCAATTGTCCTCGTTCACTAAGATATGTAACTACCAGATAAATTGATAGCATCACGACAGATAATCCAGTAATTAAAACAACCTGATTATTGAAAAACCCTTTAGTAAATTCGAATATTTGCCAAAGTATGACGGTAAGCACGATATAAAACAATCCATGTTTAATATAGTAAGGAATAGGGTAGTACTTTAATTCCGTGATATAGCCTACAATAACCATGGACGAATAACATAATAAAGTGGAAACGGCTGCTCCAGTATATCCATATTTGGGAATCATGATCCAATTCAAAACAAAAGTCATTGTTGCCCCAAAAATTGAAATCATTGCTCCAATATGAGTCTTGTCAGTGACCTTATACCAAGTAGAAAGATTAAAATAAATTCCTAATAATAAATTAGCCGCTAATAAAATTGGTATTACGTTTTGCCCGTGGAAATACTCTGCATATTTAGGATCAAAGGATAACAACATATACTGTATGAATGGAATCATCACCATTACAGATAAGAAAATAAAACAGCCTGCGATAATGAAGTAATGCATGCTTTTCGCGTAGACTTCCTTAGCATTTTCATTTTCTGCATTAGCAAAAAAGAAAGGCTCGGCAGCATATCGATAAGCTTGTAAAAACAGCGTAATCAACATTGCAAACTTATAGTTGAATCCAAATATTCCTAAAAGTTCTTTATTGGTATAATCATCATAAGGCAATAGATACTCCATCATCACCCGGCTCAACATTTCATTTATCATTCCTGCAAATCCCACCAACATAATAGGTAGAGCATAGGGCAGCATTTGTTTGTAAAGTGAGAAATCTACACCTAATTTCAGTTGCTTCAACTCTCTAGACATCAATATAAAAGTGACTACACTAGCAATCAAATTAGCGATAAACACATATCCCACACCATAATTTGGATTGTAATAATTTGTCCAAAACGCTCCAGAAATTACTGCTTGATCATAAATTTTGGGTAACCAAAACAAGAGCAACAAAATGAAAATAATATTGATGACAATATTGATAATTCTAAAAGCAGCAAATGTGAATGGTCGATTGTGAGCTCTTAAGCTTGCAAAAGGCAAAGCCGACAAAGTATCAAATGCCATAATCCAAGCAAATAACAATACGAACTCAGGATTTTGAGCCACCTTTGCATAGAAAGCTATCGGTTGCTGAAAAATATAAGAAACCAATAGGAAGCTCATAGAAAGAGCAGCCATAGACATAAAACCTGTGGCAAAAGCTTGAGGATGATTTCCTGCCTTGTTCTTAAATCTAAAATAAGCAGTCTCCATTCCGTGGGTCAGCACCACTTGTAGGAAGCCAGCGTAGGCATAGAATTTAGTGAAATCACCGTATTCTGCAGTAGTCACTGCTTTTACTATAATAAAAGAAAATATATAATTGATGAGCCTCGCCAAAATACTGCTTAGTCCATAAGCAGCAGTTTCAGATGCCAATTTTTTAATTAAGCTCACGATAGATTCATTTCAAAATAAAAGGCAAAACTACAAAATATCATTTAGCTCTCTGCTTATGGGAAGTGGTAGTTGAAAATAAAAACTAAAAGCGAATAGATTAATTAAGTTTATTCTTCTAATTTAAAGAGAATACAAATAAAATCAATTTATATCCTTTTTAAGTTGTGGTATGTTTTTGAATGAATTATTTCGAATTAACGATTTCATTTGAGAAATAGCAACTTTGTTTAGTTGAAGAAGTCTTTTTGATTGACAAATATTTTGTTGTATCAACAGAGCATTTATACTTTCCATATTGCTTAAAACCACTAATTGTTCAATAGTGGCATCATCTCTAATATTTCCTTTTGTTTCAAGATTTTCAGATCGCCATTGTTTAGCTGTCATACCAAATAATGCAACATTCAGTAAATCTGCTTCGGTGGCGTAAATAAAGGTTACTTGTTGGGAATTGATTAATTTAGGAATTAGATTTTCTTTTATTGCATCTGTATGTATTCTATAATTTACTTTGGATAATATTCTATGAATATTCCATTCTAATTGATCTCGATGACTTTCTTCCTCTTTTAAACGTTGGTACTCTCTAACAAGTAATAATTGAAATTTAGGACTAATCCACATTCCAAAATGAAAAGCAATATCCTTGTGAGCATAGGTTCCTCCATACCTACCAGCTTTGGCTGCTAACCCTTTTGCTTTAGTATGTTCCAACCATTGTTTCACAGAAAGAACAAAATTATTACTTCCTGCAGCATTTCTAATTATACCGAATTCGGTATAATTAAAATCTGAGTTATAAAGAGCTTCCCATTCACCAAGATATTCTATAGTACTTTTCAGACTTAACCATTTTATTATAACAACTTCTTGTAACTGACTTTTTGCCATATCAGTAAGTGAAATATAATCGCTTTGTGGATCATTATCGATAATTGATATATCTTTCCCATCTATATTTATAGTTTTATTCTTTGCCATAGATTATACTTTATTTGATTACTTCTAGCGTCGCTCTTAATTAGATGCATTTTGAAAGAAATTCCATAAAAGAGAGAACGTGATATGTTTTTCAAAAAGCTTTAAATCTCACCTTCTCTCAAAATTTAACATCTAAAAAAATTGTATATCTAACTGTTTTTGGTGATATTGTATTAATCTTTTTACTGCAATTGAAGAAATTAAATGGAATACCTAAAAAGAATATGGAATTTTGAAATTCAACCAGGAGATAAATTTTGGGCGAATACCAAATGGATTCTACCGTGGATTTGGATTGTTGCCATAGGTTTTTCATTTTATACAGTGATGGTAATAGGAGTAGTGCCAGGTGTGAATACCATTACTATTTCAAATCTGAAAGAAGTCATTGAAAAGTATTTTAGTAGTTATCAAAATAGTACACTTGGCTTTAGAAAATATTTGCCCTATATATTTATAGGTCTTGCTGTCATTACGATGATGATAAGAGCAGGAATTATCATCCATAGCTATTATTTGACAAAGAAAAAGATGGGTGAAAATAATTTCAATAAGTTTTTTACAACTTTCCTACTTGCATTTCTAATCAGTACTTCTACTCTATTGTTACTGAGTTTTGTCTCGATGATAATATATTATTTAGGATACAACTCTGATTGGACAGGTAATTTTATTCATTCTTCTATAGATACCATTACTGCGCTATACGCTAGTTTAGCTCCATACTCTTTAAATATCTCTAATTATTGGTTAGCCATATTTATCTTATTATTAGCAGCTTCTTTGCCCATCTATATCGTCCATTACTTATCACACAAATCTAGAATTCTTTGGCTATTAGCTCATAAAGCTCATCACTGTCCAGAGTTTTTATTTCCTATTGCAGCTCCAAGTAATAATATTGCATTTTTAGAAGTGCTTTTGGCAATACCAGGAATTATATTTTTTGCAGTTTTATCTAATATGATTTATACAGAACCATTGCTTTTTGAACTAGCGATTTGGTTTACAGTAAAGTTGAGTATAGAACCTTTCAATCACTCATCGATTCATTATGATATTGCAAATAAGAAATGGATAAAAAGAATTAGTATGGTGTTCGGAGATACAGGCGTATATCATTTAGTGCATCACTCTGCTTATGAAAGAGATCAGAATGTAAATTTCGGCCCATGTCCTTTTATGATTTGGGATAGATTGTTTGGTACTTTTAGAGAACCATATGATGTTTTGCCTCCTTTAGGATTGACTAATCAACCAAAAATTAGTTGGAGTCCAATGAAGATTGTATTTAGTGGTTTTGCACAAATTCGTTATGAATGGAAAAATAATCCTTCCTGGCGCATTCGATTCAAAATTATCTTTGGAGGAGTTTATTACTTGCCACCCATTACAAAAGAATTTTTAGTGTTGGATAATTTAACCACGGACACTCTTAGTGAATAGAAGATAAGAGATCAATTGAAGAATTCAATTCCTCTTGATGTCAAAGCAATTTGTGCAGGTTTGTAAATTGTAAATACAATGTTATCTAAAGCCCATATTTTCCGAATAATTTACTTACTTTGGCTCCAAACATCAAAAAATGGAACAAAGTAGCTTATTGACAATAGTCATGCCCATAGCATTAGGGATTATCATGTTGGGTCTTGGATTATCACTGACTACTAAAGATTTTACTAGAGTGGTGAAATATCCAAAAGCGATGTTGGTAGGTTTGTTTTGCCAAATGATTTTATTACCTATAGTTTGTTTTTTTGTAGCTAAATCCTTTGGATTGACTTCCGCATTAGCTGTCGGGTTGATGTTGCTTTCTGCCTCTCCGGGTGGAGCTGTCGCGAATTTATACAGTCATCTTTCAAATGGAGATGTTGCTTTAAATGTCTCTTTGACAGCTGTCAATAGTGTTTTATCCTTATTTACATTGCCATTAATAGTAAACCTTTCTTTAGAATATTTCATGAATGACGGTCAATATATTCCGATTCAGTTCAAGAAAGTAATAGAAGTGTTTGCAATTGTTTTAGTACCGGTTTTAATTGGAATGGTCATCAATCAGAATTTTCCATCTGTTTCTAAAAAACTAGAAAAACCAGTAAAAATTGCTTCTGCATTAATTTTAGCATTAGTAATTATTGCTGTCGTGGGTAAAGAGAAAGATAATATGCTGACTTATTTTCAGCAAGTGGGATTGGCAGCTTTAGCTTTTAATGTAATCAGTATGGCTGTGGGATATTTATTGCCGAGATTATTGAGAGTAGATGCTAGACAAGCGATTGCTATAGGTATGGAAGTAGGAATCCATAATGGAACTTTGGCGATTTATATCGCTATGAATGTTATCGGAAATGAAACCATGGCTATTCCTCCTGCTATTTACAGCATTATTATGTTCTTCACTGCTGCTGCTTTTGGAATGCTCATTAGCCGCCTAACGAAGCCCGCTAAAGCTTAGTTTCCAGGAATATTGTTGCCTTCTACCTTTAGAATACCTGTAATTTTAGACATCTTATAATTATTGAACTTATCGTCTGATTCCAAGCCAAAACCTTGTATGATGTCTGTAGGAGTTGTGACTTTGACTTGGCCCTCTATATTGATTTTGTTGAGACTTTCATTCCAAATCAAATCTTCAGACTCCATTTTTTCTTGCTTGTAATTGATAATGGTAACCCCTCCCGAGGCCTTCATGATTTTTGAACTTTCATCTCTCTCTCCGTATCCAGCTTGAATGATGGCTGTCATTAAATCATTTTGATATAATTCAATTTGTAAACCTTTTGGAAAAGTACTTTTGTTTTCATTCTTAGTGTAACGATTCAATATTGGAGCTGTAATAATAGCAGAGGTATATCCTTGCTCTTTATGAAGCAGTCGGATATCTTCAGAGACTTCTATGTAAATATTCTCAGGATCTGCAAACTTCTTGATAGCGTTAGGATCGTTATTACAAGATGCGAGCGAAGCACTTATAAAGAAATATGGAATCCATTTTTTCATCATTGCGAATCTAAAGATATGTCTTAAATGCAAAACGGGAAACGATGTTGCCAAAGTCTCCCGTTTTATTATAATATTTGATGAATTAATCTTTAGAAATAATCGTCGTAGTTTCTTGTATCCAACATGGAACATTATATGTACGACCTACTTTTAAACCTTTCGCAGAGATCTCCTCTCTTGTAGGTAAATACTTTTTGTAGTCTTTCATCAATGGATCCACTACTTCAGCATACGAAGGGTCTATTTCTTTGGCTTTATTGAAATAATCAAATGCTGGCCAAATCACTCTTTGAGAATCAAAACCTGTTCCAGGACCACATAATTTACCGCTAGATAAGTAAAGTACACCTATCAAGTAGTAAGGTTTTCCTGAAGCTGAATCTAAACCAATAGCAGCACGTGCAGCTTCTCTAGCTTGTGAAAATTCATTCATCAATCTATAAGTATCGCCTATTGCTAAATATAGATTAGCCTTGTCTTTATCCTCAGTGCTTAATTCTATAGCTTCTTGGAAATAAGGAATAGCTTCTGCATATTTTTTCTTCTTATAGAAATGAGCACCTAAATTATTCGCTCTATTAGAAGTTGGATTGTTCTCATGCAATTTCATTTCGATAGTATATCTAATATCGGATTCGTTCACATCTGCGTCTCTACTAATATTAAATAAAATATCTTCTAAATTAGTGACTGAAGAATCTTGAGATATCCATAACGTTACAGAGTCGACTTTAGCTTCTGGAGTCAAAGTAAACCAATCAGCACCTTCAGCAAATCTTTTTGGCAAGACATACTCTTTTAGATTGTAAGCCATGGCTTCTTTTGTTTGAGCAAATTCTTGAGGATAATTGTTGGCCTCAATATTCGCATCACAGATGGCTACTAGTTTATTGTATTCCTTTTTGATGAACTCTGCACTTACGCCATTAGGCTCATCTTTAAGGTTGATCAATAAATTGAAATAAGTGGAAACACCATAGTATTTACTATTCACTTGTTCGATATTGATAGCTTTTTCAAGGATAGATTTTGCTAAAGGATATTCGTTAGGTCTAAATCTAGCGACATCAATTCCTTTTAAAGTCAATACATATCCTTCATCACCCCAACATTGAATTCTCTTGTCATAAATACTCATTAAAGTATCGATGTATTTTTCTTTAAGAGCTGCATCTTCTGTATTATTGATTAAATCAGTATACAAATCGGCACCGTCTACGAATATAGATTTTCTAAATCCAGGTGATTTCTCAAAAGATTCTCTCCAAAAAGGTAGAGCTCTATCGAAAGCTTCTTGTTTAAAATATTCTTTATATAAAGAATAGTTTCTTGCTGCATTGGCATCCCCTTGGCTACAATTCTGTGCCTGAAGACTTGAAGTAGTTAGGAATAATCCAAGAAAGAAAGTTGGTAAGTAAGTCTTTTTCATTTTACGAAAACCCTCGTTGTTGTTCATTAATAATATTTTCTTTTCTGAAACCAAGCGCTGTTTAAGTTGATTCCTAATTTGATTTTGCCGTAATTCTCTTTGATTAAATTATTATTCAAAGTTCCTCTTGAGCCTGCTTCAAAACTTAGGTTGAACGCGTAAACATACATCCTGGTATTAAATTCATCATATAATCTTATGACGATTGGTATACCAAAACCAACATTTATGCCAAACTCATCGATTGACCTAGAATCTAACTGTAAATTAGTTTGAGAATAATGGAAACCAGCTCTATATTTTACTCTACTAAAGAACTTAGAACCGGGTTTTAATGATGGAAGAAATTCTCCTCCTGCCCCTAATCTCCAGCTATTCTGAAGAGTATTGATTCGCTGAATACCATATCCAGTATAATTAGACCATGGCTGATATTTATAATCTATACCTATCATCCATCTCATACTATCTGCTAAAGTAAATCCTGCTTGGATATATCCTGGAATATGGATTTTAGTAGAAATATCACTGTTGATACTCAATGTATCAAAGTTCTCAGAGTATCTATTGTAGAGATCTGATAAGTAATCTTTGTAAGATTGAGACTCTGCTTTTGCACCTAAAAGTTTACTATCTACTGCTAGAACAGATTCGTCTAAAACCGATCTGCTACCTAAATTATATCCTGGAGCTCCAGCAAGTCCTACAGTAAGTTTTAATTGCTTGTTTTTCTCTCCGCCGTATTTGAATACTTTATGATATTGTGCTCCCATATTGAAAGTCACACTTTTAACTAATAATGTATTATTGTACCAAGCGCCATATCCAAAATAATCAAGGATGCCGTCGCTCAAAGTATGAGATAAGGTATTATTAGAAAGATTGCCGAATAAATATCCAACATTGACTCCTAAGCTATAATCTTTATAAGTAAAACCATTTGACCAATAAAAATTATAAAGCTGACCATTATTCTCATTATGAATAATGCCTTTATTGCCACCGAAGTTGACGCTATCTGTATTATAGCTATTTTTTGAACTGAACGGCAAAAGGCCTACAGACATTCCCCATCTTTTTTTCATCACAGGGAAGGTCATTGCTAAGTATTGCAAACCAGCAGTTCCTATCGCAGCAGAGCCATCGTTGGTTTTTCTTTTACCAAAAGTTCCAAAAGTTCCTATTTCAAAAGAAGTTAAAGTGCTTTCAGTAAGTGAAGCTGGATTATTAAAGTTAAAGCCATCTTGCGATCTGTACGCTGCACCTAGTCCACCCATGGAGCTACTTGGAACAAAGTCTCGATCAGAAATTAGACCTATACCATATTGAGCATATGGGGTGCTTTCATTAGCTAAAGATATTTTAGTACCAAAGAAGAAGAAGGATGTGATCAAACAACCTACTAGGTAATTTTTTTTATTTTGCATTGTATAGCGCAATTGTTTTAAGTCCCAAAAGGACCAAATTAGGATGTGCAAATATCTCATTTTTAAGTTTATAAAAAAATATTTCTGTATTTCCACCTGATAATAAAACTACTAAGTCTTCAAAGTTTTCTCGATACTCTGAAATAAACTGTTCAATTTCATATACTGCGGCTTTTACAGTGCCGATTTGAATGCACTCGTTCGTAGATTTTCCAATAAGATTCTCTCTCCAATCATCCTTCACCAACGGCAATTTTCCTGTGAAATTGTACAATGCTTTGAGCCGCATCTCTATTCCAGGATGAATGCTGCCTCCTAAATACTCCCCATTTTGATTGATGAAGTCAAGCGTAATACTTGTTCCTGCATCTATAATTAGACAGTTCTTGTTGGGATATAAAGAAATCGCGCCAGCTACTAGAGCCATTCTATCTGTTCCTAATGTATGTGGTGTTTCATATAAATTATCAAAAGGAAAATCGATTTGATGATTGATTTCTAAAAAATTAGAGGTTTGTTTTAAAAAACTATCTATTGTTGTACTTAATAAAGCTGTATTAGAGCATACAAATTGATGGGTAGGATATTTTTTGGTCAATGAATGGAAGGTCTCTAAATCATAATTTGGAAAAACGATGAACTCAGCTTCTTTTTGAGGATGAAAGATGCCCACTTTTAATCGTGTGTTTCCTATGTCTAAACAGATTAAATGCATTATGCGATTCGTCTAGAAGTGGAGTTGGATGAAAGAATAGTTCTTGAATCTATATTTTCAATTAATACCAAACCCGGTTTTTTGCCTACTTCTATTGAACCTAATTCATTTTCCCATGAAAGCGCTTTAGCACCGTTTAGAGTAGCCCATTGAAGAACTTGCTCGAAGTTGAGATAAGATTGGTATTTGAGAATGGTTTTCATTTCTTCCAAAACAGATAATTGCCAATTAGAGGTCAAGCTGTCCGTCCCAATGGTGACGTTAGCATCTGTTTCTAAAAACGCTTTATAATTAGGTAGTCTATTTTCAATATATAAATTAGCATTAGGACAAGTAGCCCAATAAGTTTCTGGCAATAATAATTGAGCAGCTTGAATATCTTCTTGAGTAGTTAATGTATTGTGTACGAAAAGAGTTTTGTGTCTCGGGTCTAAATATTGCAATGCATAATAGATAGATGTTTTTCCTATGGACTTAAAATCCTCCAAACTCATGTTGAAGCTTTTGAAAAATTCATAAAATTCTCCAGTACCATTCAAAAACAATTCATTTTCTGGTGGTGTCTCCTGATTATGAATAGAAATTGTTTTTCCTGCTATATCATTTAAACTATTAACTAATTTAAAAAGATCAGGTGACATGGAATATGGTGCATGAGGAGACATGCTTTTTCTAAGGTGTTCCTTTTCTTCTAAATCATCGTATACCTTTTTATACATGTCAAATGTAGGAAGTGCATTTTCTTTTTGTAGAAAGTCAAAATTCTCTATGAAAGTGTAATATTTTAATGCGCTCTTTCTTTTTACTGGAAAAGTATCTGTTTTGTTAGAAATATCTCCTACAGCAACAATTCCATTATCATACATGTATTTGTCAGAGTTCACAATACACTCTTGTATATATTCAGATTCTGCTGCACGATTTTTAACTACATTTCCAATAAAGCCTAATAAACCTGTTCCTGTAGGGATTTTATTGTGCATATGAGATAATTCCAAATGACAATGAGTATTGACCATTCCAGGAGTGATGATTCCTTTATAGGTTTCTAACTCAGCAGGGTCAAATTTAGAAGCATCAGAAATTTCTAAAATGGTACCTTGATCGTCTATCACAACCACACCGTTTATTATCTTTTCTGAGCTGACTGGATAAATAGCATCAGCGCAAATTTTTCTGTACATTTTTTAAAGATACAAACAGACTTTGTAATCACAATATTTCATATAATTCCTTTATACGGAATTTCAATTTCTTAGCAATATTTAAGAGATGTGCTTTCATAAGAAATTTGGATCATTTTCATTTACTAAGTCTTGCAAAGTCGCGTAAGCAATAACACAAGTTTGTAAGTATGGGTATTTAATGCTAGCTGCTATAATACTTGCTGCAATTTTTAAATAAAAGATTTCATTATAGAATTTTGTGAAGCTTTAGAATTTTAATAATAGAATTTTTTGATTCTCTTTTCTTGAATAAAACAAACAGTAGGAGGTTTTATATTTTTATCAAATAGTGCTATTGAGCAGTTTTAAGAACGCTAACATCTACTATATATAAAGGTGTTCAATATAAATACTGCATGATTGCTTAGATTATTGGAATTAAGCTGAGGTTCAATTAAGTTGTGCACATCAAAGAATTTATGTTAAATACTTCTTTATTTAACTTAAAAGAAATTTGCTAAAGAGTTTATTATTCATATCTTTGTCCCGCTTCAGAAGCGTATCGTACAATTCGGTACATGTCTCTAGCAACTGCTTCCAAAGGGGAAGTAAGGCTACGAATCACTCTCAGAAAAATATTTCTTTTTTCTTTTTGTTTTTTAAAAGTCTTTACTTACCTTCGCAGTCCCAAAAAATCTGTAAAAAGGTAAGATGCCAACAATACAACAACTCGTAAGGAAAGGCAGGGAGGTCATTGACACTCCTTCCAAGTCAAGAGCACTTGAATCGTGCCCTCAAAGAAGAGGAGTATGTACTCGTGTTTACACAACAACACCTAAGAAACCTAACTCCGCATTGCGTAAGGTGGCTAAGGTACGTTTGACCAATGGTTATGAAGTAATTGCTTATATCCCAGGTGAAGGTCACAACCTTCAAGAGCACTCCATAGTGCTTCTCCGTGGTGGTAGAGTAAAGGACCTTCCAGGCGTACGTTATCACATTGTCAGAGGAGCGTTAGACACCGCAGGTGTAAACAATCGTAAGAAGAGTAGATCTAAATACGGAACTAAGAAGAAAAAATAATTGACAATATAGTCTTTGTAAAGAGATGAGAAAAACTAAAGCCAAAAAACGCCCACTTGCTCCAGATCCAAGATTTGGAGATCCTATTGTAACCCGATTCATCAATAGTTTGATGTATGACGGCAAGAAGAGTACTGCATTTGCTGTTTTCTACGAAGCAATGGATAGAATCGAAAAATCAACTGGCGAAAGTGGCCATGAGATTTGGAAGCTAGCTATGCAAAACGTACAGCCAGGTGTAGAAGTGAGGTCCAGAAGAATAGGAGGGGCAACTTTCCAAATTCCAACTCCAATAAGAGAAGAAAGAAAGCAATTTTTAACTATGAAATGGATCATAACATTCGCTCGTAAGAGAAATGGTAAGTCTATGGGTGAAAAATTAGCTGCTGAATTCATGGCTGCATCAAAAGGAGAAGGTGCGTCTGTGAAAAGAAAAGAAGATACTCACAAAATGGCGGAAGCAAATAAAGCTTTCTCTCACTTTAAAGTTTAAACCCTGGGAGGAAATTTTATGGCTCGCGATTTAAAATATACAAGAAACATTGGTATTGCTGCTCACATCGACGCAGGCAAGACCACTACTACTGAGCGTATCCTCTTCTATTCAGGTGTAAACCACAAGTTGGGAGAAACGCACGAAGGATCTGCAACTACTGACTGGATGGCTCAAGAGCAAGAAAGAGGTATTACAATTACTTCTGCTGCTGTTACTATCGGTTGGAAATATAGAGAAAATAATTATCACGTTAATATCATTGACACTCCAGGTCACGTAGACTTCACTGTTGAAGTAAACAGATCATTAAGAGTATTAGATGGATTAGTGTTTTTGTTCTCTGCAGTAGATGGAGTAGAACCACAGTCTGAAACTAACTGGAGATTAGCTAACAACTATAACGTAGCACGTTTAGGTTTCGTCAATAAGATGGACCGTCAAGGTGCTGACTTCTTAAATGTTGTAAGTCAAGTCAAAAAAATGTTAGGTAGTAACGCTGTTCCTCTTCAATTACCTATTGGTGCAGAAGATACTTTCAAAGGAGTAGTTGACTTAATCAACTTCCGTGGAATGGTGTGGAATTCACACGATCACGGTATGACTTATGAAGTAGTAGATATTCCAGCAGATATGATGGAAGAAGCTACTGAGTATAGAGAAAAACTTCTTGAAGCAGTTTCTGAATACGATGATAGATTAATGGAGAAATACTTCGAAGATCCTTCTAGTATCACTGAAAGAGAAATATTGGATGCATTACGTGCTGCAACAATCGATGGTTCTATAGTTCCAATGGTATGTGGCTCATCATTCAAAAATAAAGGTGTTCAAACAATGTTGGACTTAGTAATGGAAATATTACCTAGTCCTCTAGATAAAGATCATGTTACTGGTATCAATCCTAAAACAGAAGAACCTGTTGAAAGAAAACCAAGTTACGATGAACCTTTTGCTGCTCTTGCATTCAAAATTGCTACTGACCCTTATGTAGGACGTTTAGCATTTACAAGAGTATACTCAGGTAAGTTAGATGCAGGATCTTATGTATTGAACAGTAGAAGTGGAAATAAAGAACGTATCTCTCGTATCTTCCAAATGCATGCAAACAAACAAAACCCAATTGATCAGTTAGGTGCTGGTGACATTGGTGCAGTTGTAGGCTTTAAGGATATCAGAACTGGTGATACATTGTGTGCTGAAAATGCACCTATAGTTCTTGAATCAATGAACTTCCCAGATCCAGTAATCGGAATCGCAATTGAGCCTAAAACTCAAAAAGATGCGGATAAATTGGGGATGGCTTTATCAAAATTAGCTGAAGAAGATCCTACATTCAAAGTAAAATACGACGAAGACACTGCTCAAACAGTGATTTCAGGAATGGGTGAGTTACACTTAGAAATTATTGTAGACAGATTACTACGTGAGTTTAAAGTTGAATGTAACCAAGGAGCTCCTCAAGTAAATTATAAAGAAGCAATTAGCAAATCAATTCAACACAGAGAAAAATACGCTAAACAATCAGGTGGTAGAGGTAAATTTGCCGATATCGCAGTAGAGATTGGTCCTGGCGACGCTGACAAAGAAGGTCTTACTTTTGTAAACGACATCTTTGGAGGTTCGGTACCAAGAGAGTTTATCCCATCTGTAGAGAAAGGATTTAAAGAAGCAATGAAAACTGGTGTTCTTGCAGGTTATGAGTTACCAAGTTTGAAAGTAAGATTGTATGATGGATCTTTCCACGCAGTGGACTCTGATACATTCTCTTTTGAGCAAGCAGCGAAATTTGCATTCAGAGATGCTTGTAAAAAAGCAGGTCCGATGTTGATGGAACCAATCATGAAGCTTGAAGTAATCACTCCAGAAGAAAACACAGGAGATGTTGTTGGTGACTTGAACCGTCGTCGTGGAATGATGGAAGGAATGGAAATGAAAAATAACGCTAACGTTATTAAAGCAAAAGTTCCTTTGTCAGAAATGTTCGGTTATGTAACAGATTTAAGAACTATTACATCAGGTAGAGCAACTTCAATTATGGAATTCTCTCACTATGCTCAAGCTCCTAATAACGTTACTGAAGAAGTAATTTCTAAAGCTAAATCTAAAGTTAAAGCAGAATAATATAACAATGGCACAGAGAATAAGAATTAAGCTCAAGTCATACGATCACAATCTCGTAGACAAGTCTGCTGAAAAAATCGTAAAAACTGTAAGAAATGCAGGTGCTGTAGTGACTGGTCCTATTCCATTACCTACACATAAAAGAATCTTTACAGTGTTGAGATCACCACATGTCAACAAATCTGCAAGAGAACAATTTAAGTTATGTACTTATAAAAGACTCTTGGATATATATAGCGCTACACCTAAGACTGTAGATGCTCTGATGAAACTTGAATTGCCTTCAGGCGTGGACGTAGAAATCAAAGTATAATGAAGGGAATAATTGGAAAAAAAGTAGGCATGACCAGTATCTTCGATGAAACTGGTAAGTCATTAGCATGCACTGTTATAGAGGTTGGACCTTGTGTTGTTACTCAAGTGAAAACTATCGAAAATGATGGTTACGAAGCAGTACAATTAGGATTCGGTGAGAAAAAAGAGAAGAATACTACTAAACCTTTAGCAGGACACTTCGAAAAAGCTTCTACTACTCCTAAAAGAAAATTAGTTGAATTTAGAGGTGCTACTGATCTTAAATTAGGGGACGTCGTAACTTCTGAAATTATAAACACAGGTGATAAAGTCGCTGTAACCGGACAATCTAAAGGAAAGGGTTTCCAAGGTGTTGTAAAACGTCACGGTTTTGCGGGTGTGGGTGGACAAACTCACGGTCAGCATAATCGCTTGAGATCTCCAGGTTCATTAGGTGCTGCATCTACTCCTTCTAGAGTAATGAAAGGCATGAAAATGGGTGGTCGTATGGGTAACGACAGAGTAAAACAATCTAACATGAAAGTTTTATCAGTTTTACACGATAGAAATTTGATTTTCGTTAAAGGATGTGTTCCTGGACATAACGGTTCACTTATCATCATAGAGAAATAGATATGAAAGCAGAAGTTTTCAATATACAAGGACAATCTACAGGCAGATCAATCGAATTGCCAGAGGATGTGTTCGGCATAGAGCCAAACGAGCACGTAATTTACTTAGCTGTTAAACAATACTTAGCAGGACTTCGTAGCGGTACTCACAAATCAAAAGAAAAATCAGAATTATCTGGTTCTACTCGTAAGTTGCATAAACAAAAAGGTACAGGTGGATCAAGAAAAGGAAGTATCAAGAACCCTTTGTTTAGAGGTGGTGCAAGAATTTTTGGTCCAAGACCTAGAGATTATCACTTTAAGTTGAACAAAAAAGTAGTTCTTCTTTCTAAGAAATCTGCTCTTTCTGCAAGATTTAAAGATGAATCAATCAAAATAGTAGAAGATTTTACTTTTGATAACCCACAAACTAAAGAATATATCAACTTCTTAAAGGGTTTCAAATTAGATGATAAAAAATCTATCCTTATCACTCCTGAAGTAAATGTGAATGTTTTCTTATCATGTAGAAACATTCCTGGAGCAGATATCACTGAAGTATTAAACTTTAATGCTTACGATATCTTAAACTCTAACACTATCTTAATTAGTGAGAAATCGATTGAAGTTATTTCAGAATTATTATCTAATACTAAAGACTAGTCGACATGGATATCTTGAAAAAACCTATCATCACTGAAAAACAAACTATCGCAACAGATAAGTTGGGAACATTTGGATTCATAGTTGAAAAGAAAACTAATAAAATTCAAATCAAAAAGGAAATCGAAAAAGCTTACGGTGTTCATGTAACTGATATCCGTACGATGATTATGCCTGCAAAAGCGAAAAGTAGATTTACTAAAGCTGGTGTGTTATCTGGAAGAAAAGGTAGCTACAAAAAAGCAATCGTAACTTTAGCTGATGGCGAAACAATAGATTTCTTTACAGATTTATAATCTTTTAAATTAAGCTACTTAGGCGAAAAATAAGGAAATGGGAATTAAAAAGTATAAACCAATTACTCCGAGTCTTAGAACAAAAGCTACCAATGCTTTTGTTGAGGTGACTACTGATACTCCGGAGAGATCACTTTTGACTTCATTAAAGAAGTCTGGTGGTAGAACCAACACTGGACGTATGTCGATGAGATATACAGGTGGTGGTCACAAAAGACAATATCGTATTATCGATTTCAAAAGAAACAAATTCGATATTCCTGCAGTTGTGAAAACAATTGAATACGATCCAAATCGTTCAGCATTTATAGCACTTGTGGCTTATAAAGACGGCGAAAAAAGATATATTATCGCTCCGCACGGATTAACTGTTGGTCAAGAAATTATCAATAGCGAAACTGCAGCTCCAGAAGTAGGTAACACATTACCTCTTGCAAAATTACCTTTGGGTACAGTAATTCACAACATTGAATTAAATCCAGGTAGAGGTGCTGCAATTTGTAGAAGTGCTGGTACTCACGCTCAATTAACTTCTAAAGAAGGTAAATATGTAGTAGTGAAATTACCAAGCGGTGAGTCACGTAAAGTTTTAAGTACTTGTTTAGCTACTGTTGGTACAGTTTCAAACTCAGATCACAATCAGATTACACTTGGTAAAGCAGGTGCTTCTAGATGGAGAGGAATAAGACCAAGAACAAGAGGTGTAGCGATGAACCCTGTCGATCACCCAATGGGTGGTGGTGAAGGTCGTTCATCTGGAGGTCACCCTCGTTCACGCACAGGTTTAATGGCTAAAGGCTTTAAAACGCGTAACAAAAAGAAACCTAGTTCTAAATTAATTATAACCAAGAGGAAATAATCTAACTCATGGCTAGATCACTAAAGAAAGGGCCCTATGTTGCCCATCATCTTCAAGCGAAGATTGAAAAAATGAACGACGGTACAAAACGTACTGTTATCAAAACTTGGTCAAGAGCATCTATGATCACTCCTGACTTTGTTGGACACACTGTAGCTGTTCATAATGGTAAAAGTTTTATACCTGTGTATGTGACCGAAAATATGGTAGGCCACAAACTAGGAGAGTTTTCTCCAACCAGGTCATTTAAAGGACATTCAGGAAATAGGAAATAAGACATACTATGGGAGCAAGAAAAAGAAATGCCGCTGATAAACGCAAAGAGGCGAAACGTACTACTTGTACTGCTAGTCTTAAAGGTCGTCCTACTTCACCAAGAAAAATGAGATTAGTAGTAGATACTGTAAGAGGTCTTGATGTAGACAAAGCACTCAATATCTTAACTTACACTAGAAGAGAAACTGCTGACGACGTTCTTCAATTGGTGAAAACTGCAATCAATGTTTGGGAACAAAAATTCCAAACTAGTCCTGAAGAAAGCGAACTTTATATTAAATCGATTTCAGTAGATGCTGGTAGAATGCTTAAAAGATTCTTACCTGCACCAATGGGTCGCGCAAACAGAATAAGAAAACGTTCTTGCCATGTTAATATAGAATTAGCAAGTAAAGTAAATGCAAATTTACCGAACGATGTTGTTAACAATATTACTGACACAGAATAAACTGAGAATATAGCATGGGACAAAAAGCTAACCCGATAGGCAACAGACTCGGAATCATCAGAGGTTGGGATTCTAATTGGTACGGAGAAAAAGACTTCTCTGACAAATTAATTGAAGACCACAAAATTAGAAAATACCTTAATGCACGTATAAACAAAGGTGGTATTTCTAAAATCATCATTGAAAGAACGTTGAATAGAATCACTATCTCAATTCATACATCAAGACCAGGTATAATCATTGGTAAAGGTGGAGGAGAAGTAGATAAGATCCGTGAAGAGATTAAAAAAATCACGAAAAAAGACGTTCAAATCAACATCGTTGAAATCAGAAGACCTGAAATCGATGCTGCTATAGTTGGCGAAACAATCGCTAAACAATTAGAAGCTAGAGTTCACTTTAGAAGAGCCTTGAAAATGGCGATTTCTTCTGCAATGAGATTAGGTGTTGAAGGAATTAAAATTAAAGTTTCTGGTCGTTTAGGCGGTGCGGAAATGGCTAGATCTGAAGAATACAAAGACGGTCGTACTCCTCTTCATACTTTTAGAGCAGATATAGATTACGCTTTGAAAGAAGCAAATACTGTATACGGTATCATTGGTATCAAAGTATGGATTTGTAAAGGTGAGATTTTCACTAAGAGAGATTTGTCTCCAAACTTCGGAGCTGAAGAAACTAAACGTAAACAAAAAAGAAAACCTGAACGTCCATCTCGCGGTGGTAACAGGAAATAAAAAACACAATAATTTGAATTGTCATGTTACAACCAAAGCGTGTAAAATATAGAAGAGTACAAAAAGGCAGAATTAACGGTCTTGCTTTTAAGGGCTCTGAGTTATCTTTCGGTTCATTTGGATTAAAAGCTCTAGAAGCTGGTAGAATCACCGATAGACAAATTGAAGCTTCTCGTATTGCAGTTACAAGAGCGATGAAAAGAGAAGGTAAAGTTTGGATCAATATATTTCCAGACAAACCTATCACGAAAAAACCTCTTGAAGTGAGAATGGGAAAAGGAAAGGGTAGCTTAGATCATTGGGTTGCTATTATCAAGCCAGGAAGGATTATCTTCGAAACTGAAGGTGTTTCTTTGGAACTAGCTCAAGAGTCTTTAAGATTAGCTGCACAAAAGTTGCCTCTTAAAACTAAATTTATTGTAAGAAGAGATTATTCTGAATAATTAAAAAACATAGGTCATGCCTAACAACAAATACGAAGAAGTATTAAATCTCAGCAATGAAGAGCTTGTTCAGCAAATAGCTGATAACAAAGTGAGATTACAACGTTTACGTTTTAATCATACTATCTCACCTCTTGAGAATCCAAATGTGCTTGGTGAAGCGCGCAAACATATCGCCAGGCTTAAAACAGAACTCCGTAAACGTGAATTAACTAATAACGCGTAAAATTTAAGTCGAATGAGCGAAGTAGTAAGACAAGAACGTAAAATGAGAACAGGTAAAGTTTCCAGTAATAAAATGGAAAAAACTATTACCGTTACCGTTGTACGTAAATTAAAGCATCCAAAGTATGGTAAATTCGTAAAGAAATCTAAGAAATTCCATGCACATGATGAAACTAACGAAGCACAAATAGGTGATCTAGTTAGAATAGTAGAAACTCGTCCACTTAGCAAGTCTAAGAGATGGAGATTAGTAGAAATCATAGAGAAAGCTAAATAACATGATACAACAAGAATCAAGATTAAAAGTAGCTGATAACAGCGGTGCTAAAGAAGTGCTCTGTATCCGCGTTCTTGGTGGCACTAGAAGAAGATATGCTTCAATCGGTGACAAGATCGTAGTATCAGTTAAAGAAGCGGCTCCAGGTGGAAACGTTAAGAAGAAACAAGTATCAAAAGCAGTTATTGTACGTACGAAAAAAGAAATTCGTAGAAAAGATGGCTCATACATACGTTTCGATGATAATGCAGTAGTATTATTGAATAACAACAACGAACCTAGAGGATCTCGTATCTTTGGCCCAGTAGCACGTGAGTTACGTGACAAAGATTACATGAAAATTGTTTCACTAGCACCCGAAGTACTTTAAGTATGAAACAGCAAACACAAAAGCGTTTCCAACCGAAATTGAAAATAAAAAAAGGTGATACTGTTAAAGTATTATCTGGTGAGGACCGCGGTAAATCAGGAGTTGTTTTAGTAGTTTACCCTACTAAAAACAAAGCAATCGTTGAAGGTATAAACATGGTTTCAAAACATACTAAACCTTCAGCTAAAAGTCCAAATGGTGGCATCGTTAAACAAGAAGCTGCTATAAATATCTCAAACCTTCAAGTAATGGTCGGTGGTCAACCAACTAGAATTGGAAGAAAAGAGGTAGATGGTAAGATGGTAAGATATTCTAAGAAAACTCAAGAAGTTATTAACTAATGAGCTACATACCTAGATTAAAGAAAAAATACAGAGAACAAGTCTCTGGGGAATTGATGCAAAAGTATCAGTACAAAAGCATCATGCAAGTTCCTAAACTCTCTAAAATTGTTGTTAACCAAGGAGTTGGTGCTGCAGTAGGAGACAAGAAAATGGTGGACAACTGTTTAGATGAGATCAGTCGCATCGTCGGTCAAAAAGCTGTACCTACAATTTCTAAGAAAGCAATATCTAACTTTAAGTTAAGAGAAGATATGCCGATTGGAGTTAAAGTAACGCTTAGAGGAGAAAGAATGTACGAATTCTTAGACAGACTTTTGGCTGTTGCACTTCCAGCTGTGCGTGATTTTAAAGGTGTCAATGAAAAATCTTTTGACGGAAGAGGTAACTTTACGCTTGGTATTACTGAGCACATTATCTTCCCAGAGATTGATATCGATAAGATTAGCAAAATCAATGGTATGGATATTACCCTTGTAACTACAGCTAAAACAGATGAAGAAGCTTATAGTTTATTATCAGCATTAGGAATGCCTTTCAAAAAGAAAAATCCACAATAATGGCTAAAGAATCAATGAAAGCACGTGAGGTGAAAAGAGCAAAATTAGTTGCTAAATACGCCGAAAAACGTGAACAATTAAAAGCAGAAGGAGAATGGGAGAAATTAGATGCACTTCCAAAGAATTCTAGCAAAAATAGAATGAGAAATCGCTGTAAGATTACAGGCAGACCTAGAGCTTACATGAGATTTTTTGGAGTATCTAGAATAAAATTCCGCGATTTAGCTCTTGATGGAAAAATTCCTGGAGTTACAAAAGCAAGTTGGTAAGATTATAAACGACGAAATAAATAGGAGATGGTTACAGATCCAATAGCAGATTACCTTACGCGTATCCGCAATGCACAAATGGCGGGTCACACAGTAGTGGATGTCCCGGCTTCAAATATGAAAAAGAAGCTAACAGAGATTTTATACGATTGTGGATATATTCTACAGTATAAATTCGATAATGATGGACCGCAAGGTACTATCAAAATAGCGTTAAAATATGATGCAAGCAGAATTCCCGCTATACGAGAGTTAGTGAGAGTTTCTAAGCCTGGATTAAGAAGATATACGCATGTGGATAGTATTCCACGTATCAAAAACGGTCTAGGAATAGCAATTTTATCCACTTCAAAAGGTGTTATCACTGACAAGGAAGCACGTAACTTGAAAGTTGGTGGTGAGATCATTTGTTACATTTTTTAAAATATTACTGAAATGTCACGTATTGGTAAAGCCCCGATAACAGTTCCTTCAGGAGTCCAAATTACAGTAGCTGATAATAATATCATCACTGTAAAAGGCCCAAAAGGTACTTTAACAGAAAAATTTGATAGAGATATCATCGTTTCAGTAGAAGATGGAATAGCAGAAGTTAAACGTCCTACTGAACAAAAACGCCATAAAGCACTACATGGTTTATATCGTTCGATCTTGAACAATATGGTCATCGGTGTACACACAGGTTTCAAAAAAGAACTTGATGTTATAGGTGTAGGTTATAGAGCAAGTAATCAAGGAAACATTCTTGAATTATCAATTGGCTACTCTCACCCTATCTTTATGGTACTCCCAAAAGAAGTAGCTATCGTTACTGAATCTTTAAAAGGACAGCCTCCACGTATTAAGTTGGAGTCTTCTGATAAACAATTAATTGGTCAAGTTGCCGCTAAAATACGCTCACTACGTAAACCAGAACCATACAAAGGTAAAGGTATCCGTTATACAGACGAAGTAGTAAGAAGAAAAGCAGGTAAATCAGCTGGTAAGAAAAAATAAAAAATTCTGATATGTCTAATAGTACCGCATTAAGAAGACAAAAAATAAAGCTGAGAATCAGAAAGTCAGTTAATGGAACATCTGAAAGACCACGCTTGAGCGTCTATAGAAGCAATAAAGAAATTTATGCACAAGTTATAGATGATACTTCTAAAAAAACACTCCTATCTAGCTCTTCTTCAAAGTTGAACAAAGAAGGAAAATCAAAATCTGAAATTGCAAAAGAAGTTGGTGCCAACATCGCTCAATTGTTATTACAAACTGGTATCAGTAGTGTAGTATTTGATAGAAACGGTTACCTTTATCACGGAAGAGTGAAAGCTTTAGCAGATGGTGCGCGTGAAAACGGCCTAAAATTTTAATAGCTAATTAAGAAATTATATTCATGACAAACGTCAAAGAAAATAAATTAAAAGCCAGCGAAACAGAACTTAAAGAACGTGTTGTAAATATCCAACGTGTTGCTAAAGTTACTAAAGGTGGACGTACATTCAGTTTCTCTGCACTTATTGTAGTAGGAGACGGAAATGGTACTATCGGTTACGGTCTTGGTAAAGCACGTGAAGTTCAAGGTGCTATCGCTAAAGGAATCGATGATGCTAAAAACAATTTGATTAAAATACCGGTGTACAAAGGAACTATTCCTCACGAACAATCTTCAAGATTGGACGGTGCTAAGGTTTTAATCAAACCAGCAACTGAAGGTACAGGTGTAATCGCAGGTGGATCAATGAGACACGTATTAGAAAGCGCTGGAGTACAAAACGTTTTAGCTAAGTCTTTAGGTTCAAACAACCCACACAATGTTGTAAAAGCTACTTTTTTAGCATTATCAGTATTAAGAGATCCTATCCAAGTTTCTAAAGATAGAGGTCAAAAATTAAGTAAAGTTTTCAACGGTTAATCTTATGTCAAGAATCAAGTTAACACAAGTGAAAAGTATCATCGATAGAACTCAAAGACAAAAAGATACAATGTATGCTTTAGGTTTGAGAAAGATGAATAGCAGCATAGAACATGATGCTAATCCTCAAATCTTGGGAATGGTAGAGAAAATCAAACATTTAGTAACTGTAGAAGAAATATAGTTCATGAACTTATCAAATTTAAAACCAGCCAAAGGAGCAATCAAAGCTCGTAAGCGTATCGCTCGTGGTGAAGGATCTGGCACAGGTGGAACATCTACTAAAGGTCACAAAGGTGCAAAATCTCGTTCAGGTTATAAAACCAAGCGTGGTTTCGAAGGTGGTCAAATGCCTTTGCAAAGAAGAGTTCCTAAAAGAGGATTCAAAAACTTTAATAGAGTTGAGTATGCAGTGATTAACTTGTCTCAGTTACAAGCTATTGCTGACAAACACAGTATCACTAATTTTGATATTGAAACTTTTAGAGCATTGAGAATTATTTCTCAAGATGAAGTTCTTAAAGTTTTAGCTAATGGTGAATTAAACGCTGCTATTACTATCGAAGCGCATGCATTTAGTGAAAAAGCTAAAACTGCAATCGAAGCTAAAGGTGGAAATATAACTACTATATAATAGGAAAGATCTATGACGGGGTTTATTGATACAATCAAAAACATTTGGGGCATAAAAGAACTCAGATTTAAAATATTATATACTTTAGGTCTGTTGTTAATCTATAGAATTGGAACTTTTGTGATCCTACCTGGTATAAATCCCAACCAACTATCACAATTAGCAAGTTCAGGTTCTAGTGGCATCATGGGCATATTTAATATGTTTGCTGGTGGTGCTTTCAGTAGAGCTTCAGTATTTGCACTTGGGATTATGCCATATATCTCAGCTTCTATTGTTATGCAGCTTTTAACAATAGCTGTACCTTATTTTCAAAAGTTACAGAAAGAAGGAGAGAGTGGTCGTAAAAAGATCAATCAATATACAAGATATGGTACTGTATTCGTCACTTTAGTACAAGCTTCTGCTTATGTTAAATACTTACAGTTCTTAACTAGCAATAGTATTCTTATCTCACCAGCTTTATTCTGGGTCTCAACAACTATCATCTTGACAGGTGGAACGATCTTCGTGATGTGGTTAGGAGAAAGAATACAAGAATCAGGAATCGGTAATGGTACTTCATTAATCATTATGGCAGGTATTATTGCAACTTTACCTGGCTCATTATACCAAGAAGTTTCTATGAAACTTGGCGGTGGAGGAGCAGGCCTGCTAATGATTGTTATGGAGTTTATAGCTTTAGCTGTTATTATTATTGCTACAATCGCATTAATTCAAGCTGTTAGGAAAGTTCCTATTACTAGAGCAAAAAAGATTGTTGGAAATACTCCAATTGCTGGAGATAGAGATTTCTTACCGCTAAAAGTGAATATTGCTGGAGTAATGCCTATCATTTTTGCACAAGCATTCTTATTCATTCCAGCTACGGTATTACAGTTTTTTCCAAATGTAGATAGTGGTTTAATTGCTAAGTTCAGTGATTACACTTCAGCTCCCTACACAGTATTGATGTTCATATTAGTGGTATTGTTTACCTACTTCTATACTGCATTAATAGTGAATCCTACTCAGATATCTGAAGATTTAAAAAGAAACAATGGATTTATACCTGGTGTTAAACCTGGTGTAGACACAACAGAGTATATAGACTCTATTACTTCTAAAATTACTTTACCTGGTGCAGTGTTTTTAGGGATAATAGCAATACTTCCAACTTTTGCGAGATTGGGAGGAGTTAACTCACAATTTGCAGTGTTTTTCGGTGGTACTTCACTTTTGATTATGGTATCTGTAGTATTAGATACTATTCAGCAAGTAGAAAGTCACCTATTGAATCGTCATTATGATAGCCTTACAAAATCTGGTACAAGATTAAGATTTAAATCTTCTTCTACATCAGCGAGTGTTAATCAATAATACAAGATGATTCATTTTAAGAGCAACGAGGAAATAGAATTAATGCGCATCAGTTCTTTGATGGTCAGCAGCACACACGCGACATTAGTTCCATTTATCAAACCCGGTGTTACTCTTAAATCATTAGATAAAATAGCTGAACAATATATTAAAGACAACGGTGGATATCCTGCATTTTTAGGTTATAACGGTTTTCCAGGATCATTATGTATTTCTGTTAACGAAGAAGTCGTACATGGTATACCATCTGACAGAGTAATCAAAGAAGGTGATTTACTATCTATCGACTGTGGAGTTAAGAAAAACGGTTTTTTTGGAGATTCTGCATTTACTTTCCCGGTATGTGTAGAAGATGTTAGTCATCTAAAATTGCTAAAGGTTACACTTGAATCTTTAACAAAAGGAATTGAACAAGTAAAAGTTGGAAACAGAATTGGAGATATTGGTTATGCAATTCAAAACTATACTGAAAAATTAAATGGCTACGGAGTAGTTAGAGAATTAGTAGGTCATGGTATTGGAAAAAGCTTACACGAATCACCAGATGTTCCTAACTATGGGAAACGAGGAAGTGGTTTAAGATTAATTGCCGGAATGGCGATTGCAATTGAACCTATGATTAATTTAGGCACACATAAAGTCAAACAATTGAATGATGGTTGGACTATTGTGACAGTAGATGGCAAGCCATCTGCTCATTTTGAACATACCGTAGCATTAACTCAAAACGGTGTTGAAGTGTTAAGTAATCATGAGTTGATTTTTAAAGAATTAAAAATAAATGAATACATTTCTGATTTCCAATAAAAAATCAGATATTTGCAGTCCCTTTCGAAATTATGGCAAAACAGGATTTACTCAAACTTGACGGAACTATTGTAGATGCACTCTCAAACGCTATGTTTAGAGTACAATTAGAAAATGGTCACCAGATCGTCGCAACCATATCAGGAAAGATGCGTATGCACTACATTCGTATTTTACCAGGAGATAAAGTTGCAGTAGAACTTTCTCCATATGATTTAACAAGAGGTCGAATTACCTTTAGGTATAAATAAAAAATAAGATGAAAGTAAGAGCATCAATTAAAAAGCGCAGTGTAGACTGCATTATTGTAAGACGCAAGGGAAAACTTTACGTCATTAGCAAAAAGAACCCGAAGTTTAAACAAAGACAAGGATAAGATATGGCAAGGATTGCTGGAATTGACTTACCAAAGAACAAGCGCGGTTTTATAGCGCTTACGTATGTTTACGGAATTGGACGTACATTGGCATTAGAAGTGTTAGAGAAATCAGGAATTGATCCTAATACTAAAGTATATGAATGGACTGATGAGCAAGCTGCTGATATTCGTGCTATTTTGGCAAATGAGTATAAAGTAGAAGGTCAGTTAAGATCTGAAGTACAAACGAATATTAAGCGTTTAATGGACATCGGGTCTTATAGAGGTATCCGTCATCGTAAAGGATTGCCTGTAAGAGGTCAAAGAACAAAATGTAATGCACGTACACGTAAAGGTAAACGTAAGACTGTTGCAGGTAAGAAAAAAATAACTAAGTAATCTTCTGTAATAAACTATAATTATGGCACAGAAATCAACAAAAACTGTCAAGAAACGCGTTGTAAAAGTAGACGCTGAAGGATATGCTTATATCAAAGCTACTTTCAATAACTTGATAGTAAGTTTAACAAATAAACAAGGTCAAGTCATTTCTTGGTCTTCCTCTGGAAAGCACGGTTTTCGTGGATCTAAGAAGAGCACTCCTTATGCTGCTCAAGTATCAGTATCTGACGCTGCAAAAACAGCTTACGATGCAGGTCTTCGCAAAGTAGAAGTATATGTGAAAGGTCCAGGATCTGGTAGAGAGTCTGCAATTCGTACATTAGGAACAAGTGGATTAGAGGTTTCTATCATTAGAGATGTTACGCCTATTCCTCATAACGGATGTCGTCCTCCTAAAAAACGTAGAGTTTAATCCTTTAACCTGTTTAACACAATATAATGGCAAGATATACTGGTCCTAAAACTAAAAAATCCCGTTCATTCGGTGAAGCAATTTTTGGTTACGACAAAAGTTTCGAAAAAAGAAAGTTTGCACCTGGACAGCACGGAGCAACAAAAAGAAGAGGTACACCTTCTGAGTACGCTACTCAATTAAAAGAAAAACAAAAAGCTAAATATACTTACGGTATTTTAGAAAAACAATTCTTGAATACTTTCGAAGAAGCTAACAGAAGACAAGGTGTAACTGGTGAGATTCTATTAAGATTATTAGAATTAAGACTAGATAATACTGTTTTCAGATTAGGCTTAGCTCCAACGAGAAGTGGTGCGCGTCAGCTTGTTTCTCACAAACATATCACTGTAAACGGAAGAATAGTTAATATTCCTTCATACTCACTTAGAGTAGGTGATGTAGTTAGTGTACGTGAGAAGTCCAAAACAATAGATATGATAGTAGGAAGCTTAGCTTCTTCTAACGTTAAAAGATACAATTGGTTAGAATTCAATAGTGAAAAATTGGAAGGTCGTTATGTAGAAATACCTAACAGAGATCAAATTCCAGAAAACATTAAAGAACACTTGATTGTAGAGTTATACTCTAAATAATTATTTCATCCTAAAATTATCCTGCATGGCATTATTAGCGTTTCAAAAGCCTGATAAGATTATACTTCAAAAAGCAACCGATTTTGAAGGTGTCTTCGAATTCAGCCCTCTTGAACCAGGGTTCGGTGCAACTATAGGCAACGCATTAAGAAGAGTATTGCTTTCTTCTTTAGAAGGATTTGCTATTACTTCTATAAAAATAGCAGGCGTAGATCACGAATTCTCTACTGTAAAAGGTATTATCGAAGATGTAACTGAGATAATTTTAAACCTCAAACAAATCCGTATCAAACGTGTTTTGAATGACGGTGAAGTAGGTCCTGATAAAATATTCCTTTCTATTAAAGGCAAAGATCAGTTTTTAGCAAGTGATATTGAGGCTCATACCAATGTATACACTGTTACTAATCCTGATTTAGTAATCTGTAATATGGAGAAAAACGTTCATCTTGAAATAGAATTGACTATTGGAAAGGGACGTGGATATGTACCTGCAGAAGAACAAACAATAGATACATCTTTAATTGGTGTAATCGCAATAGACTCTATTTTCACACCAGTTAAAAACGTTCGATACAAAGTAGAAAATACGCGTGTAGAACAAAAAACTGACTATGAAAAACTAATAGTTGAAATCAAAACAGATGGTACTATCCATCCTGAAGAAGCTATTAAAGAGTCTGCTAAAATATTAATTCAACACTTAATGTTGATCTCAGATGAGAATATCAGTTTTGATACTGAAGATTCTGCTGAAGAAGAAGTAGTAGATGAGCACGTTTTACATATGCGTAAAATATTGAAAACTCCATTAGAAGATATGGATCTTTCAGTAAGAGCGTTTAACTGCTTAAAAGCTGCCAAAATTAATAGCTTAGCTGAGCTAGTTCAGTACGATACTAATGAATTACTTAAATTCCGTAACTTCGGTCGTAAGTCACTAGTTGAAATTGAACAATTAATTATAGAGAAAGGACTTTCTTTCGGAATGGATCTTTCTAAATTCAAATTAGATGACTAATACCTTTAAAGGTTAAGCAATGAGACACGGAAATACCATTAATCACCTTGGAAGAAAGTACGGACACAGAAGTGCTTTATTATCCAACCTTGCAACTTCTTTGATTCTTAATAAAAGAATTGTTACAACTGTAGCAAAAGCAAAAGAATTAAGAAAGTTTGTTGAGCCAATCATAACTAAAAGTAAAGACAACTCTACTAATAATAGAAGAGTAGCTTTTGGTTACCTTAAAAATAAATACGCAGCAAAAGAACTTTTTGATGTGGTAGGACCAGCGGTTATCGATCGTCCAGGAGGATATGTAAGAATTATCAAATCTGGTTTCAGACCGGGTGATAATGCTGAAATGGCATATATCGAATTGGTTGACTTCAATGATGTTTATGCTAACACTAAACCAGCAGAAGCTAAGAAGAAAACTAGACGTGCAGGTTCAAGAAAAGCTGCAACGAAAGTAGAAGAAGTTACTGATGAAGCATCAACAGAAACAGTTGATACTAACGAAGCTCCTACAGAAGAATAATGTGTATACATTAAATAATATTAAAGGATAGTGTTTTTTACACTATCCTTTTTTTTTACCTATCTGATTATATTATTTTTGTCTTTATGAATCCCAATAATCTACAACAGCCAGCAATCCTTTTACTTGAAGACGGAACAATGTTTCATGGTTTTTCTTGTGGAATGATTGGAACTACAACTGGTGAAGTTTGTTTCTCTACCAATATGACCGGATATCAAGAGGTATTTACGGATCCTTCTTACTTTGGTCAGCTTTTAGTCTCTACCAATGTACATGTTGGGAATTATGGTGTAATTGATCAAGAAGCTGAATCTCCAAAGGTTCAGATTTCTGGTTTAATCTGTAAAGACTTCGCTACAAATTATTCTAGAATGAAATCTAGTACTGATTTGCAAACTTATTTTGAAGAGAATAATTTGGTAGGTATTTCTGGTATAGATACAAGAATGTTAGTACGTCATATTCGCAATAAAGGCGCAATGAATGCTATAATATCTTCTTCTGATTTAGATATTGATTCACTTAAGAGTAAATTAAAGGAAGTTCCATCAATGGAGGGACTAGAGCTCTCTTCAAAAGTTACTACTGATAAACCTTATACATTAGGAGACGAGAATTCTAAGTTTAAAGTAGCAGTTTTAGATTTAGGAGTTAAATCTAGTATGCTTAAAAGTTTTGTGGATAGAAATTGCTTTGTCAAAGTTTTTCCTTCAAATACTTCTTATTTAGATTTGAATGCTTTTCAACCTAATGGTTATTTTATCTCTAATGGTCCGGGTGATCCTGGAGCTATGGATGAAGTTGTAAGCACTGTTAAGTCTATTTTAGATGATAATACTCCATTATTTGGTATTTGTTTAGGCAATCAAATCTTAGCTCGTGCACTAGGAATTGATACTTATAAAATGCATCATGGTCACAGAGGAGGGAATCATCCTGTAAAAAATTTAATTACAGGTCAATGTGAGGTATCTACCCAAAATCATGGTTTTGCTGTAAACTCAGATCAACTAAAAGCCTCTACTTTAGCAGAGATTACCCATATCAATTTAAACGATGATACCGTCGAAGGACTTGCTGTTAAAGGTAAAAATGCTTTTAGCGTACAATACCATCCAGAGTCTTCGCCTGGACCTCATGATTCTACTTATCTATTTGATAAGTTTATTGGAATGATGTCTTAAGAGTTATCTTATAGGAAGTGTAATACATTTCTTGTTTTGTATTCTACATGTATTTTGTTTTTTTTTATAGATACTCGTTTTTAGTATTTATATTTATCTAATTAAACAATTGTAGCTTTATGAAATCTAGAATATTACACTTTTTTCTATTTCTGCTTATTCCTTTTTTTGTATCCGCTCAGGAAAATCCAGATGAGTATTTCTCAGCTTATGTTACTCCTGATCATGCTATAGCTGGCACAAAAACTTCTGTAAGTATTATCATAAAAGCTGAGAAGGAAATTAAAGCAAATACTTTGTTTAAAGTCAAGTTCGTCAAAGGATTTGATAACATGCAACAATTGCTACCTAATTTCCCAGGGTATGTAAAAGCTTCTACAAGTGCCGATGGTGGTAGAATTGCTATTAATTCTGTACTAACTTCTTATGACGAAAATATATCTTTTTGGGAGTTGAATGTTCACGAAAAGATTATCACTATTGTTACTAGAAATGCAGATATGGCAGTGGGTGATTCTATTACTATTACCGTAGGAGAAGGAAATGGACCCAATTCATTATTACAAGTACCTAATACTGCAAATAAGGAGAACTTAGAAATTGCAATGTCTGATAATGGCAATGTTAATAATTTAAAGCTTACTACTCATACACCTCCTTTTGAAATTAAAGCTAATACCTTAAAAACAGTATATCTATTTGCTAGCTCTGTCGCTAAAGCTGGTCAAGAAGCTAAACTTCTAGTCACAACTGCAGATGATTACTTCAATATCGTTCAATCATTTACAGGAGAGATCAATTTATCTGTAAATAATTCTCAAAATGTAATTCTTCCTCAAAAAGTAATACTTACTCCGAGTGATTCAGGTAAGAAAGAAATTCCTATTTTCTTTGTAGAGGAAGGTTCATATGTAATATCTGGTAGTGTAAATTCAGGAAATGTAGCAGTCGTCTCTTCTAACCCTGTTAGAGTTGATAATGAACGTCCTTTTATTTATTGGGGAGACTTGCATAGTCATGGTGCTCCAAGTCGTGATGGCGTAGGTCGTGGAAGATATGAGTATGCTAGATATGCACGTGCATTAGATTTTATGTGTGCAACTGATCATGCAGATCATGGTAAAACAATTTATGGATTATCGGACCGAGAGTGGACAAGACAGAAAGCTGAAGTACTTGCTAATCATGTTCCAGGAAAGTTTATACCTTTTATAGGTTATGAAAATAGTTACCTATATCCAACAGGACATTATAATTTAATTTTTAACGTCAAAGACGAAGAAATAGATAATGTACCTATGTGGCCAATGAGAGTCGTAAATGATATACAAACAGTTTGGTCTTTAGCACAAAATTCTAAAATTGATCTATTGACGATTCCTCATCATTGCGGGAAAGTTTTCAATGTGAAAGTTGAAGGTGACAAATGTAAAAACTGTAACTCTTTCGGAGGAATTCAATATAACGAAGAATATAAAAAACTGATTGAAATATACAGTTATCACGGACTTTCAGAAAGTTATGACCCAAATCATAACCTATCCTATTATGGAAGAAGTAAAATAGCAGGTTCTTTTAATGGACCCAATTACGCTCAAGATGCTTGGGCTATGGGAGAGAAGTTAGGAGTGATTGCAAGTAGTGATGATCATACTGGTCACCCAGGCTCTATAGTGAACGGTGTAGTAGCTGTTTATGCTAATGAGTTAGAAAGAGATACTTTGTTTCAAGCCATGAAAAACAGACATACTTATGGAACAACTGGAGAAAGGATTTGGGTTGATTTTAGAGTAAATAATGCTTTGATGGGATCCACAATAACTATTCATCCAGATACTAAGCCTACTGTTTCTTTTGATGTGATGGGTACAGATTCCATTGATTATGCTGAAGTACTCAAGTGGGATTTTAAAAGAGGTGTTTTTGAAAATGGACATCCTAAGTTTGAAATTATTGCAAAATATAATACCAATAGTTCTGATCCTAAAAACTTAAAAGTAGAATTTATAGATCCAGGTTTTACAGACTCTTGTATGTATTATTTAAGAGTCAAACAAACCAATGTTATCATTGACTTTATCGATGCAAAAGAAGTTTGGGCATGGACAAGTCCTGTTTGGATGAGTCACAAAATTGTTAACGTAGATCAAACTGACTCCTTGAAATCCTATATGCCTGTAGGAGATGAAAAGAAAGTAAGGCACTTTTGGTCCATGTATAATATTGATGGAGTATCTAAATATCAAATAGAAAAGAAAAGCGACCAAGGTGTTTGGCAAGTATTGTTTGATTATACTCCCAATGATCCTTATCAGCTAGATTTTCAGTATGTAGAGTTATATCCAAAAAATGGACAAAACATTTATCGTTTAAGATATACTAATGCAAAAGGAGTCAATAAATATTCTGCAGAAGCAATTGTAGAACTAAAATTAGATAGTCTTATTTCTTTCTCAAGTACTATTGAAGATGGAAGTATAGCTTTAAATTGGTCAATAGACAAAGAGCTTTATACCTCTACCTATACTGTCGAAGTCGAAGAAAATGGGGTATTTAAAAATATAGGTCTAATAGATGCAAATATCAAATTAGAAGAATTGATCTCTGAATATTCATTTAATACTAATATTTCTCAATCAGGAATTTATACTTTTAGGTTGTCTCAGAAAATTGATAATAAAATAGTAGATACTAAATTAATTACTGTAGAAATAGTACCTACAAGAATAAACGATGCAGATTTCTCTAATGACTTTACATTAAAATCTAACTTGTTAAATTCTTCAGCATCTACACTAGAGTTCAAAATTGCTAAAAGATTGTCAGGTTCTAATATTACAATAGTTGATATTTTAGGTAGGACGATTATTGAAGTAGGAAAAGTAACAGATGTAGAATCGTGGAAGAAAGTTTCTTTACAAAATATTCCTTCGGCTACTTATAGAGTTGTCATCAAAACCACAGGTGGAGATTTGTATTCAGTTCCATTTGTAATTGTGCAATAAAGATTTTTACTAATCAAATATTGATTTATAATTTTAACTAACGAATCATCAAAACAAAAAAGGCTGTCAGAATATTCCGACAGCCTTTTTTATAATATTTTAGTTTTGAATTAAGCTTTTGCTTTCGCTAAAGATCTTTTAGCTTTTTCTTGAGCGAAGTATTCTTTTAATAGACCTCTTGATATCAATAGTTTCATAATTTCATTTGTTCCAGCGTAGATTCTAGCCACTCTATTATCTGCGTAAGCTCTAGCTATATAATATTCCCACATGTAGCCATAGCCACCGTGTAATTGTAAGCATTCGTCTACTACATCTTGGTGCATATCCGTACAAGAGAATTTAGCCATTGAAGCTGTCTCTGCAGTTAATTCACCTTCAACATATAATTCAACACATCTATCAACAAAAGTTTGATGAATTTGAAGTTTAGTTGCTAATTCTGCTAATTTAAATTGAGTATTTTGGAAACCTGCGATTGGTTGTCTGAAAGCTTCTCTATCCATAGTATATTGAATAGTGTTTTCTAATGCTCCTTCAGCTCCACCACTTGCCATCAATGCAACTGAAAGACGCTCTCTTCCTAGTTTTTGCATCATGTATACAAATCCCTTTCCTACTTGACCTAAAAGGTTTTCTTTTGGAATTACAACATCCTCAAAAAACAATTCACAAGTATCTTGAGCTTTCATCCCGATTTTTTTGAATGGAGTTCCTTTAGTATACCCTTCTCTTGTAGACTCTATAATGAATAAGCTAATGCCATGATTTTGACCATCTATTATAGTTCTTGCAGCAATAATAGCCATGTCACTCATGTAACCATTAGTAATGAATGTTTTTTGTCCATTGATTACATAATGATCTCCTTTGTCTTCTGCTGTAGTTCTTAATGCTTGTAAGTCACTTCCACAGCTAGGCTCAGTCATACCGATAGCAGTAATTACTTCACCTGTACACATCAATGGTAGCCATTGTTGTTTTTGCTCTTCTGTCCCATAATCAATGATGTATGGAGCAACAATATCTGAGTGTAAAAAGAAACCAGGGCCAGTGTATCCGTATTTGGACATTTCTTCTGTAATTAAAGCACAAAAAGAAAAATCAAATCCAGCACCGCCATATTCTGTTGGTACATCTACACATAATAAACCAGTTTCACCAGCTTTCAACCATAATTCTCTACTGACTTGACCTTCTTCTTCCCACTGTGCATGGTAAGGTGCGATTTCTTTTTCAGTAAATTGTTTACAAGCTTCTTTAATCATATCATGCTCTTCAGTCAGATATGCTGTTCTTTTCAATTTGATATGGGAATACATATTTTTAATAGAATTTCTTTAAATGTACGTCATTTTAAAAAAATAATAAAACTTCATGAATAGTAGATTAGAAATTTATAATTGATTCATAATTTCTTAACTTCGAGCAACTTAAGAATAAATGGATATTTTTAAAAAAATAGAACACAATACAATTCATTTCAAAAGTATCTTTTTGAGAAAATTCGTTCTTGAAATTCAATTTTACTTTAAATCAATAGACTATTTTTTCTCTAATAATTTAAAGAGTGATTATTCTTTAGAATCCTATATGGATACACCAATCAGTTATCAATTTTATTATAAACAATATATTACCAACTTAAATTTATGAGTTATATCGTAGAAATTAAAGGTCGTCAAGTCCTTGACTCTAGAGGGAATCCAACGGTAGAAGTGGATGTAAAAACAGAAAATGGATTTATAGGTAGAGCAATAGTTCCATCTGGAGCTTCCACAGGTACGCATGAAGCTGCAGAGCTAAGAGACGGTGGAGCTCATTATATGGGCAAAGGAGTTTTGAAGGCGGTAGAGAATGTCAACAATATTATCAGTGATGAATTGACAGGTTTGAATGTTTTCGAACAAAGAGTTGCAGATACTATCATGATCGAAATTGATGGTACTGAAAATAAAGCAAAATTAGGTGCTAATGCAATATTAGCTGTTTCTTTAGCAATTGCAAAAGCTGGTGCACAAGAAGCAGGACTACCATTATACAAATACATTGGAGGAGTAAATGCTAATACTTTACCGATTCCGATGATGAATATCTTAAATGGTGGATCTCATGCAGATAACAGTATAGATTTTCAGGAGTTTATGGTGATGCCTATTGGCGCTGAATCTTTTTCACAAGGTTTGAGATGGGGAGTAGAAATATTTCATCATTTAAAAGCAGTATTAAAGTCAAAAGGATATTCTACAAATGTGGGCGACGAAGGTGGATTTGCTCCTAATATTGGTTCAAACGAAGAAGCTATTGAAATCGTATTGCAATCTATTGAAAAAGCTGGTTATAGACCCGGTGAAGATGTAATGATTGCTATGGATGCTGCTGCTTCAGAATTTTATGATGTAGAAAAAAAGGAATACGTATTTAGTAAATCAGACAATAGAAGATTATCAGCTTCTGAAATGGTAGACTATTGGACTTCATGGGTCAATAAATATCCTATTATATCTATTGAAGACGGTTTATACGAAGATGACTGGGCAGGATGGAAAAGTCTCACTGAGAAAATTGGAGATAAATGCCAATTAGTAGGTGATGATTTATTTGTAACTAATTCCAAAAGACTTCAAACGGGTATAGACCAAGATATCGCAAATGCAATTCTTGTAAAAGTGAATCAAATTGGAACTTTAACAGAAACGATAGAAGCTGTCCAGCTAGCTACAAGAAGTAAATATAATAGTGTAATGAGCCACCGTTCGGGTGAAACTGAAGACAATACTATTGCAGATTTAGCAGTAGCTTTAAATTGCGGACAGATAAAAACAGGCTCTGCGTCCCGTTCAGATAGAATGGCAAAATATAATCAACTTTTAAGAATAGAAGAAGAATTAGGAGAAGAGGCATTCTATCCCGGTAGTAAATTTCGATTCTTTTAAAAAAAAACTTGAAAGGGATGTGAAAACATCCCTTTTTTTATATATATTGCTAAGAGTCTTATTAGTAATATATTATTAAAATATTTGAGTTGTGAATAAAATTATCCATCTACTATTTATTCGAGTCGTTCTTTTAGTTTTGACTTGTTTGCTTTTTAATCAAAAATTATCTGCACAAATTTTTATTAATGAAGTGGTATCTTCTAATGAAAGTACTATAAGTGATGAGGATGGAGATTTTAAGGATTGGATAGAATTGTATAATTCCAGCGCTCAAGAGATTAATTTGACTGGAATGTATTTGTCTGATGACGAAAACAATCTCACTAAATGGCGATTCTCACAAGGTTTCATTCCTGCAAAAGGCTATATATTGATATGGGCTTCAGGTAAAGATAAGATAGGGCTGGACGGTCAAATTCATACAAATTTCAGTATCAATGCTGATGGTGAGGAATTGATATTATCCAACGAAGAGTTCTCAGTGATAGATAGTATGGGTGTACCAAGCTTAGAAAAAGATAATTCTTATGCTAGAATTCCAGATGGTACTTCTAACTGGAAAGTAACAAATAACACAACGCCTGGAGAAAGCAATATTTACATAGAAGCATTAACTCCTCCCACATTTTCTAAACATGGAGGATTTTATAAAAACAAGTTTAATCTTTATTTAACCACGCAAAGTGAGGGTGCTATTATTTTATATACTACAGATGGCTCAGATCCATTGATAGAAAATACTGAAGGTAAAGTTTATCAGTACAAAAATAAATATAGAGACCTTCCTATTTTTCCAAAGGGATTTCGAGTGGACGATTCCATTTTTACATATAAATATACTCAACCTATAGAAATTAGAAACAGAACGAACGATCCATTAGATGCATCAAAAGTTCCTACTACTTATAATTATGTGGTAGATTATATTCCTGAAAATACTGAGGATGTATTTAAAGGAACTGTAGTAAAATCTAGAATTTATAAAGAAGGGATTGGCTACAGTGATATTATCACCCAAACCTACTTTGTAAATTCAAATGGAAGAAGTGCTTATCAATTACCAGTACTTTCTTTTTCTACTTCAAAGGAAGACCTATTTGATTATGAGAAGGGGCTATATGTTGCAGGTGTAGATTTTGACGATTGGAGAAAAGCTTTTCCGCTTGTTGTAGCTAACCCTACTGTAGATGCTAATTATCAAAGAAGAACTAGAGAAAACGAATATCCTATTCAAATCGAATACTTTGAATCTAATCAAGATACTGCTATACTTAATCAAACTGTTGGGTTTAGAATTCATGGAGGCTGGACTAGAGCTGACGCTCAAAAAAGTGTAAGGTTATACGCTCGAAGTGATTATGGAAAAAGCAAATTGAAATATCCGTTTTTTAAAAATTCAGATGAAAAAGATTTTAAAAGACTAATAATTAAAAACACTTCTACATTTAGAGTGCAAGATGCCATATGTCAGAACTTGATTAGTCATTTAAATTTTGGAAGTCAAGCTTCACAATTTGTCGATGTTTTTATAAATGGAGAATTTTGGGGTTTACATGAAATCAAAGAAAGATTAGACAAGTATTATTTGGAGTCGAAATATAATATTGATCCCGATAATATTGATTATTTAAATAATGAGATGGTCGTCAAGGAAGGAGACAGTCTTCATTATAGCGCTATGCTTGATTTTATTTCAAATAACTCTTTAGGAATACCTGCAAATTATAATCAGGTTGCAAATCAAATAGACATTGATAATTTTATGGATTATCAAATCGCAGAAATTTATTCTAATAATACCGACTGGCCTCATAACAATGTAGACTATTGGAGACTTAGAACAGATAGTATCATAGAAAATGCTCCATATGGTCATGATGGTAAATGGAGATGGTTGCTGTATGATATGGATTTGACTTTGAATGGAATCGCAACTGATGATTCCTCTAGTAATAACACATTAGAATGGGCAACAAGAGATCATAGTTCTACTATTTTACTCAGAAATCTAATTCAGAATAAAGAGTTCTCCAATGATTTTGTGAACAGATTTTCGGACCTGCTCAATACTACCTTTTTACCGAGTAGGCTAGAGCCAATGATAGAAGAAACTAGAGGGTTATTTAACGATGTGTTTCCTGAACATTTGTCAAGATGGAAGTATCTTAACGGAGGCCTTTCTAGGCTTAATGGTGTAATGAATAGAATGATCAGCTTTGCTCAGACTAGACCAGAGCCAATGAGAGAACATTTGCAAAGTAAATTTATTTTGGATGGAACCGTCAATATTACATTAAATGTGAATGATGTAAATACGCCGAATTATATAAAAATCAACACCATAGATATCCATCACAATACTGTAGGAGTGTCACCAAACCCTTATCCATGGACAGGGGTTTATTTTGATGGTGTGCCAGTAGAAATTACCGCGGTAGCTGCTCCTGGATATAAGTTTGAATATTGGGAAGGAATGCCTAATGGAACTCCAGCGAAATTTATTCAAAACTTTGAAAAAGATGTTCAGTTAATTGCTCATTTCGAAAAAGTAGATTCTTTATGGAGAAACTTAACCTATACTTCTACAGTAGGAGGGTATCTTCAAGGAGACAGTAACCAAAGTGTAGCACAAAATGAAAACGGAAGGCCCATTCAAGCAGTTCCTAGTAGAGGATATGTTTTCGAGGCTTGGTCAGATGGAAGAATAGATAATCCTCGTATAGATTCAAATGTAGTCACTGATATTAATGTAAATGCAATTTTTGCAGTATCAACGTCTATCCAAAATAATAGGAATTTGAATTTAAAAGTTTATCCAAATCCGGTAACGAATATATTAACTGTAGAAACGAATAAAGAGCAGGAGTTTACTTATCAAATCATACATCTTAATGGTCAGATAATAAAAAGCAGTAAAGCTCAAGGAAAGGCATCCATAGACTTAAGTTCATTGCCAGCTTCTATCTATTTATTATTAATCATTGATAAAGACGGATCTTCAGTTATTCAAAAAATCATCAAGAACTAAAGTATTAGTAGAGTTTTAATTCACTATTCTGAAACATTTTAGGGTTTGGCATAGTTTTTAAGAGTATTAAGTATATCAAACAAAGACATTAATTATGAAAAAGTTTCTTTTAACAATATTGAGTGTAACGCTATTATCAATTGGAGCACATGCTCAATTATTTAAAGCGTCGGATGTAGCAAAGATTGCAGATTATATAGTTGATGAATTGCAATTAACTGGTAAAAATGCTCAAAGTGTAAAATCTATTTATGCTGATTACGGAGAGCAAATGCGTACAGTAGCAGAATCCAAAGAAGGACTTCCTGCTAAGCAATCCAAGATCCAAGCTTTAACTAATGAAATGGATACGAAAACTAAAGCAGCAATTCCAAGTTCAAAATCATCAGATTATGATAAAGTCACTAATCATTATCGTAAAAAAGGAATCGGAACAAGTGCTTTAAATAATTCAAATGCTTCCTCTTCAACTTCTTCAGAAAAATCTCAAGAGATTCAAACTAATGTAGAGCAAGTAAAAGATTTATCTGAGAATCTTAAAAATGAATTCAAAACTCAATTAGGAGTGAATGATAGTCAAGCTGATCAATTAGTAAAAATTACATTTGAGCATAATCTGCAAAAAAGAATGATTAATCAAACTTTAAAATCTGATGCACCTGCAAAAGCAGCAAAGATGAAAGAGTTAAATATGAAAACAAATACTAAAGTTAATAGTATTTTGAATGATCAACAATTCAAAAAGTTCTTAATGATTTTAGTTAAAAATCAATAGTAAAAAAATATAGTAAATAAGAGAAAAGCCAAAGCAGAAATGCTTTGGCTTTTTTTATTGTATGATAGAACTTTGAGCTAATGTGATAGCTTCTTGATTGGCTTTTTCAATGGTAAAGCTAAATGTAGTTCCTACTCCAATTTCGCTTCTTACCGTAATACTTTGATCGTGTGCTTCTATAATGTTTCTTACAATTGATAGACCTAGCCCCGTTCCTCCAATTGTTCGAGAGCGGCTTTTGTCTGCTCTGAAAAAGCGCTCAAATACTCTATGTAAATACTCGTCTGTAATTCCTGGTCCATCATCATTGACTTCTACAATAATAGTATCATCTAAATCATAAAAACGGACAATGGTAGTTCCTCCTTTTTTGCCATATTTAATTGCATTTGAAACAAGGTTCTCCATGACTTGGGTGATTCTTTTTGGGTCGCCCCAGACGTATAAGTTTTTGAATTTATAGTCAATCTTCATTGAAGCATCATTCTCCGTAGCCATGTGTTGGTATTGGAAAAACACTTTGTTACACAATGCTATAATATCAAAAGCTTTTTTCTCTAAGTGAATCTGACCTGCTTCGAATTTAGAAATTTCTAAAAGATCAGAAACAATAGCATCTAATCGCTCTACATTTGATAAAGCTTTTTCAAGAAACTGTTGAGCTTTGACAGGATCTTCTACTCCATCAATAAGTGTTTCTATATAACCTTGAGCATTGAAGATGGGAGTTCTCAATTCATGCGATACGTTACCTACGAATTCTTTTCTATAGGTTTCCATCTTGCGAAGTTCTCGGATTTGCTTGTTTTTATTGATAGCCCATTCCCCTACATCTCTTTCCACAGATCGCATTACATTGGAATTTAGATTATTGTGGATTTCCTTCTGGAATTTTAAAGGCTTACCAATGGTTTTATAGATGATTTTTAACTTGTCATATATAAACTTCATCAGTGTAAATCTGAATGTCACCAAAGAGATAACAAAAACAGACATATACTGAATCATATAGAAATAGACGGGCAACTTCAGCTTTAAAATTCCATTCAATAGAAATAAAGCCAAAGTACTCACTAAGGAAACAAAGATACTAGTGGATATGGCAATTGTATTAGGAGTTAATTGCCTTCTTATCATTGTACTGGTTGCTCTTCAAATTTGTAACCGATACCTTTCACTGTTTTAATGAGCTCTTCGCCTAATTTCTCACGAAGCTTTCTAATATGAACATCGATTGTTCTATCTCCTACAATAATATCTCTACCCCAGATTTCATTTAGAATTTCTTCTCTTTTGAAAACTTTACCAGGTTTAGATGCTAATAAAAAGATCAGTTCAAATTCTTTACGTGGAACAGCCATCTCTACGCCATTGAAAGTAATTAGATATCTTTCTCTGTCAATAGTGATATTTCCAGCATTAATAGTAGTGCTTTTTGATTCTTTAGAATCATATCTTCTTAATAATGCTTTAAGTCTGCTGATTAATACTCTAGGCTTAATAGGTTTGCTGATATAATCATCTGCTCCTGTTTCAAAACCAGCTATTTGAGAATAATCTTCTGTGCGCGCAGTTAAAAATGCAATAATAGTATTTTCAAATTGAGGCAATTCTCTTAGAGTTCTGCAAGTTTCAATACCATCCATTTCAGGCATCATCACGTCCAATAAAATAATATCTGGATTCTCCTTTTTTGCAATTTCTACTCCAGTTTTACCATTATCAGCTTTGAAAACTTCGAATCCTTCTTTACTAAGATTGTAACTTAAGAATTCTAAAACATCTTGTTCGTCATCTACTATGAGAACTTTAAAATTTTTATCTGACATAATTTTGCGTTAGTTTGATTGTATTGATTCTTGTAAATTTAAGACAATTTAAAGATAAGATAAGTTAATTTGTTAACATAGTGATAATAAATAGTAGTTTTTATTAAATAGATCAAAATGCAGCATAAAAGTGCTGTTTTATTGTAGAATATGGGATTAGATTAATGATTTTTAAGAATGGTTGCTTGAAAGAGCTTTGAAGATTCTTATTCAAAAGTGTAATAATTGTAAGGTGTTCATTAAAACAAAAAAGCCGCACAGACTTAATCTATACGGCTTCATAATATGATACCTTATTAAATTTTAATAGTAACTGTAGAATTGATCATCGTATTCAGCTTGGATTCTTCTTGTTTCATTAATCCCTTCATTAAATGAGATTTCTCCATTTTTATATCTTTTTTCTAATGTGATATATTCGGGAAGATTTGAGAGGTAAAGATTTATTTCAGCTTTTGACCATCTTATTTTTTTCATCTGAAAGCTATCTTTAGTAATATTGTGAATAGGAATGCCACCGATAGTACGAGAAGGTGTAGAGCTTTTTTCTGCGTTTACTTTTTCATCTTGATTCATGTTTTTTGATTTAGTATTTTAAACAAATAAAACGATACAGCTTTACTTGGAATGAAACGTTTCATTCTGGCAGTATCTAAATGTCAAAGAACTCTCTAGCCATTTTTTCAAATGGAATATCTAATGACTTGTAGAAGTTTGCTTTTTTTAGATTCGGACATAATTATTCCGTAGAAGCAAGCAACCTTGCAAGTCAAGTCAGTCTAAAGAGAGTTTAGGAGCTAATATTTATAATAAAATACCATCATGTAAAAAGTAGAAAATTTTCTCATGGACAGTTATAAACTACAGTTTTTTCTAAAAAGTTCCACGAGACATATATAATAGTTTAGTTTGTACAAGAAGTTCTTTTAATACAAAATGAAGAAGCCTGTGATGTGTTGTTGTATATAATAGAGTAGTATGAAAATTTATTACATCAAAACGATCTCTTATTACAAATTACATTGAAAACTGATTTAACAATGCTATTTTTATTTCATGAAAGGTATCATTTTGGCCGGAGGGTCTGGAACTCGTTTGTATCCGATCACTTTTGCTATCAGTAAACAACTCATGCCTATTTATGATAAGCCGATGATATATTATCCACTTTCGGTTTTGATGATGGCAGGTATTCGTGAAATATTAATCATTTCTACTCCACAAGACTTACCTAATTTTCAAAAATTATTAGGAGACGGAAGTATTTATGGTTGTGATTTTCAATATAAAGTACAGGAAGTTCCTAATGGGTTATCACAGGCATTTGTTATCGGTAAAGAATTTATTGGCAAAGACAAAGTTGCTTTAGTACTTGGAGATAATATCTTTTACGGAAGTAGATTGGGTCAATTACTAGAAGCCAATAATAATCCTGACGGTGGAATTATATATGCATATCATGTATCTGATCCAGAAAGATATGGAGTAGTAGATTTTGATGAAAACTATAATGCGTTATCTATTGAAGAGAAACCCGAGCAGCCTAAATCAAATTATGCAGTGCCCGGCTTATATTTTTATGATAATGATGTGATTGAGATAGCAGAAAATCTTGAACCTAGTCCAAGAGGAGAATATGAAATCACGGATGTCAATAAAGAATATTTAAGAAGAAAAAAACTGAAAGTTTCTATTTTAGACAGAGGCACTGCTTGGTTAGATACTGGAACTTTTGATTCATTGATGCAAGCTTCGCAATTTGTACAAGTAATAGAACAGCGACAAGGTTTGAAAATAGGATGTATAGAAGAGGTAGCGTATAGAAAAGGGTTTATCAATGCTGAGCATTTGAAAGAGATAGCTACTCCATTATTAAAAAGTGGGTACGGTAGATATTTACTAAATATTATAAAGTAAAATTGATGTCTTTTAAAAAAGTAATTGTCACAGGAGGCTGTGGGTATATAGGTTCGCATACGATTGTAGATTTAATTCAAAATGGATTTGATGTCGTATCTATTGATAATTTGAGCCGTTCAAATAAAAACAGCTACTTAGGCATTGAAGAGATTACAGGTAAGACTTTTGTTCAAGAAGAAGTAGACTTGACGGATAGAGCAGCCACTTTGCAAGCTCTAGAAAAACATTCAGACGCTATAGGAGTAATTCATTTTGCTGCATACAAGTCAGTACCAGAATCTACAGAAAAGCCATTATTGTACTATAAAAACAATATGGACAGCCTTTTTCATCTTTTAGAAGGTGTAGAGAAATATGCAATTCCAAATTTTGTATTTTCTTCTTCTTGTTCGGTTTACGGATTAGTAGATACTTTGCCTGTTACAGAGTCGACAGAGTTTAAAGAAGCTCAGTGCGCCTATGCACGGACGAAACAGCATGGGGAAGATGTCCTACAAGATGTCACAAAAGCGACAAATGTAAATACTGTTATCTTAAGATACTTCAACCCTGTTGGGGCTCATCCTTCTGCAATTATTGGTGAAACTCCTATTGATGTTCCCAATAACTTAGTTCCATTTATTACACAAACAGCAATTGGAAAAAGAGAGAAATTGACTGTGTTTGGAGATGATTACCCTACGAGAGATGGTTCTTGTGTGAGAGATTATATTCATGTTTGCGATATTGCTCACGCACATACATTAGCTATTCAATATTTAATAAAAAATGAAAAACTAACTCAACCAGAAATCTTTAATCTAGGTACTGGAAATGGTGTTTCAGTTTTAGAAGCTATCCAAGCATTTGAAAAAGCTGCCGAAGTTAAACTGAATTATGTTATAGGTCCACGTAGAGCAGGTGATGTGATAGAAGTTTATGCGGATAATACTAAAGCAAAAAGAGAATTAGGTTGGGCTTTGAAATATAATATTGATGAGATGATGCTGACTGCTTGGAATTGGGAAAAGAAAATGGCGAACAACGATTAGTAATTAAAAAAAGTGTAAGCTATGAAGGTTAAAGTTTTCCATATTAGATTAACAAAAGAAAACTTACTATCTGACCAAGACATTTTGAATGATTTTTTGGACAGCATAAAAATTATTAAAACTTCAACTCAACTTATTAGTGGATTACCAAATTATTGGTCTGTATTGGTTTTTTATAATGAACAAAAAGTGATAAATACAGACTTAAATTTATCCAAACATTCCGTGACATCTGAAATAGAATTATCAGTTGATGAAGAGCGAATTTATGAAGTTTTAAAGCAATGGCGATCTAATAAAGCCTTTGAAATAAATATGCCGAGTTTTATTGTTTGTCATAATAATGAATTAATGAACGTTGCTAAATTAAAACCAAAGACACTTGAAGAACTCATTAAGATTAAAGGATTTGGCGAACATAAAATCGCAAAATTTGGTAATGAAATTTTAACGATATTAAATTCTATTGTATAAATTTAATTAGACTTCTATAAGAATTACTTGAGCAGTATTCAAACGAAATCTAGTCCATTGTTCAAATTCTTAGCTTATAAAATTATAAAAACTCAATTTTTTAAATTGGAGATTCAATAAACATTTCACACAATAATCTGTTAGATTTGTATTATGATATTTATCAGTGATAAAGCCAAAAAGAGAGTCGAAGATATTTGGGTTCAAGATCAGCTGACTCCAGATCATTTTATTAGAGTTTCAGTGTCAAGTGGAGGTTGTTCAGGGCTTTCTTATAATATGAACTTCGATAATGAATATCGTAAAGGCGATGAAGTTTTTGAAGATAAAGGAATGAAAATTATTGTTGATCCTAAAAGCATGTTATATCTTTTAGGGACTACGTTAGAGTTTTCTGAAGGTTTAGAAGGGAAAGGTTTTTTCTTTGAAAATCCCAATGCATCCAGAACTTGTAGTTGTGGAGAGAGTTTTAGTTTGTAGAGATTAATTTCTAAAAATATAGAAGGGTTGCTGTAAATAGCAACCCTTTTTTGTTGGATTAAAGTAATTTGAAAAAATAGAATTATATTAGAATCATTCATGAGTATTTATAATAATCATGATAGTTTGTCATGTAAACTCCAAAAGATCTTAAAGACATGAATCAACAGAGAATAAAACCACAATTTCTTGACCACTTTATATGGGTGTATTTCGTTTTACTCTCATTCCCATTTACTTCCCATGCCCAAACACCATGCGGTACTGATGTAATACATAACTTTGAATTGCAAACAAACCTTGAATACAGACAGAAGTATATAGAGCAAAATGAAGAAATTAGAAGTTTTATTCAGAATAAAGAAAATGCTCGAATAGTTGATGACCAAACTGTTTATACGATTCCAGTTGTGGTTCATGTCATCCATCTTGGAGAAGCAGAAGGGAGTGGAAGCAATATATCAGATTTTCAAATAACAGAAGCAATTAGAGGATTGAATGAAAGATTTAGAAATATTATAGGGAATGGTAATGATATTCAATTAGAGTTTTGCCTAGCTGTAAGAGATCCTGATGGAAATCTTACCACAGGTATCAATAGAGTCGATGGGGGCGCAGTAGAAAATTATCAGCAATATGGAATAGGAGGGTCTTGTGAAAGCATTTCAGCTTCATTTTATGAAATAAAAAGTTTGAGTTATTGGCCAGTTTTAGACTATTATAATATCTGGGTAGTTCATAAAATATGTGGAGGTTGGGCAGGTTATGCTTATTATCCTAATGGATTATATTATGATGGGACAATAATTAGGAGCAACTATATGAAATATGGAGAACCCACTTTAGCACACGAGGTAGGGCATGGATTTAATCTTCCTCACACTTTTAATGGAGATGGAGGAAATGCTTCTTGCCCTTTGAATTCAGATTGCACTACACAAGGAGATTTTATCTGTGACACTCCGCCTCATAAACAAAAAGATTGTGGTTCAAGCAATCCTTGTAGTTCAGACGGATATTGGGATAATACAAGATATAATTATATGTCTTATTGTGGTGTGTCTACTGCAAATGCTCGTTTCACGATAGGTCAAAAAGAAAGAATGCGAGCTACTCTTAATTTTTATCCAAGAGCAAATTTATTGAAATCATTAGGATGTGTGCCTTCAGCAGAGAACGCCATCACTTTATTAGAAATTTCAAATCCAATTGGTACAATTTGTAGTGCAAATCAATTAGAACCGATAATAAAAGTTGGGAATATTGGTAAGGTCACTGTCCATTCCTTTATAATACAATACACACAAAATAATGGAGACGATATCAAAATTAAATGGACAGGTTCTTTACTTCCAAATACAGATACAACATTAGTATTACCTTTTTTGGAGCTTGTTAATGGTGAAAATACTTTGAACTTAAAGATTTTATTACCCAATGGACAAGTAGATGATTTGAAATACCAACAAGAACAAACAGTTGATTTTAAATTAGAACCATCAGCTTGTTTTACTACAGTATGGAAAACGAGTAATTTTGGAGTCACTGAAAACAATCAAATTTATTTTCCCGGCTACAGTGATTCTGAATATAATATCTACTGGGAAGAAGTAAATGATACTTCTATTCATGGAATTTTCCAATCTAATAAATACAGTACAACTTTTACATTTCCACAAATAGGAACTTATCGGGTGAGTATTGCTCCTAAAGAAAATGGGCTACATCGAATATTATTTTATAGAAGTGAGGATAAATCAAAAATAATAGATGTAGAACAATGGGGAAAGATTGTTTGGTCTTCATTCCAAGAAGCATTTAGTGGATGTATCAACCTAAAAGTTTCTGCTTTAGATGCACCCAATTTATCTAGTGTCGCAGATATGAGTTATATGTTTAGTAATGCTACTTCCTTTAATCAATCCTTAGGAAATTGGAATCTAAAGGAAGAAGTAGAATTAGATAATATGTTATCAAATTCAGGTTTAGATTGCCAAAATTATAATAGAACTCTGATTGGTTGGGCACACAATGCTTTGACTCCAGATAATTTGAATTTAGAAGCGCAGGAAATTAAATACGGAGCAGAAGGAGCTGAAGCTAGAAATCAATTATTGAGTAGAGGTTGGACGATTACAGATGATGGATTGGATGAAGATTGCGAGTCCATCATTACAAGTATAAGTAATCGTTCAAAATCTGACTTGCTATCTGTCTATCCAAATCCTAATCAGGGAAGTTTTACAATTGAAATCTTCGGTGAAAATAAAAACGCCACATTAGAAATTATCAATGTTTTAGGTCAAAAAGTATTCTCTCAAGAGCTTAAAAATCTCAAAGGCAAACAAACCATATCAGCTGATTTAAGAAATCATGGCAAAGGTATTTATTGGATAAATTTGTACTTCAATAATGAAGTCATTAATAGAAGAATAGTCATTCAGTAAAAATTAGAGATGTGACTAATTAAAAACTCCTGAGTTAACGAATTAGCTCAGGAGTTTTTTTTATCCAATTATACTGAAAATCACTTTCTATCAGTCCACAAAACCCCACTTGTCATTCCATTTATTCATGTAAGAAATTGTATATATCAACATTAAAAGCTAATTTGTTAAGTTATATTAATTTTTCAAACTCAAATATTTAGTGGATTAGTGTTTACTTCTCTGATTTTAGGGTTTAGAATAAAATATAATCGAAGTGTAAGTCAATTTATCTCTACAATAAATCTCTTACTAAGAAGACTCATTCAGTAATAATTTTTCTTATGCTATAATACCATCCACATGAAAACACAAAATTATATTCGACTAGGAGCTATAATTTATTTGCTCTTATTACAAAACTTCTCTCTTTTTGCTCAAGGTGATTGTGGGGAAGGTTGCTTTGTGACTGTCTGGAAAACAGATAATCAAGGTGTTACAGCTAATAATCAAATTCTTTTTCCTGGATATGGAGAGGATTATGATATCTATTGGGAAGAAGTCGAAAACCCTTCTAATAAAGGTAGTCTAAAAGGAGATAGTACTACTACTATTACATTTCCTAAAGTAGGGAATTATCGGATAAGTATATCTCCAAAAGAAAACAGATTTCATCGTATAAGTCTTTCTGGTAAAAACGATAATCTAAAGCTTTTAGAAGTAAAACAATGGGGAGATATTGCTTGGTCGTCATTTAATGCTGCATTTATGGGCTGTAAGAATTTTGTGGTTTCAGCTTTGGATGCTCCCGACCTATCAAATGTTTCAGATATGAGCAAAATGTTTTTAAATGCTCAATCCTTCAATCAGCCTATTGGAGATTGGGACGTAAGTAATGTAAAAAATATGTCCGAGATGTTTGTTGAAGCTACATTATTTAACCAATCTATAGGAGCTTGGGATGTTAGTAATGTAACAAATATGAGCTATATGTTTTCTGAAGCTGCATCATTTAACCAACCTATAGGAGGCTGGGATGTCAGTAATGTTTCTAATATAAGTGGAATGTTTCAACTTGCAATATCCTTTAATCAATCAATAGAAGACTGGGATGTCAGTAAGGTGACAGATATGAGCGCAATGTTTTATGGTACACCTTCTTTTAATCAGCAGATAGGAGATTGGAAAGTCAACAATGTTTCTGATATGAACGGAATGTTTCTGGGTGCTACTTCCTTTAATCAACCTATTGAAAAATGGAATATCAGTAATGTTACAGATATAAGCGGAATGTTTCTGGGTGCTACTTCTTTTAATCAACCTATTGAAGACTGGGAGGTGAGTAATGTAGAAAACATGAGTGCAATGTTTTTAGGAGCAACTTCTTTTAATAAGCCTTTAGGAAAATGGAATGTGGGCAAAGTGACTAACACGATTTCTATGTTTGAAGAAGCAACTTCTTTTAACCAACCCTTAGAAAACTGGGATGTTAGTAATGTTACAGATATGCGATGGATGTTTAATAATGCGAGCTCTTTTAACCAATCTATAGGAAATTGGAAATTAAACGATGAAGTTTTGCTAGATCTTCTGTTGTCAAACTCAGGTTTAGATTGCCAAAATTATAATAGAACTCTGATTGGTTGGACAAGTAATCCTTTAACTCCAGCTAATTTGAGTTTAGGAGCAGAAGGTATTAAATACGGAGCAGAAGGTGTAGAAGCTAGAAATCAATTATTGAGTAGAGGTTGGACGATTACAGATGATGGATTGGATGAAGATTGCAAGTCCATCATTACAAGTATAAGCAATCGTTCAAAATCTGACTTGCTATCTGTCTATCCAAATCCTAATCAGGGAAGCTTTACAATTGAAATCTTCGGTGAAAATAAAAACGCCACATTAGAAATTATCAATGTTTTAGGTCAAAAAGTATTCTCTCAAGAGCTTAAAAATCTGAATGGGAAACAAACCATACCAGCTGATTTAAGAAATCATGGCAAAGGTATTTATTGGATAAATTTGTACTTCAATAATGAAGTCATTAATAGAAGAATAGTCATTCAGTAAAAATTAGAGATGCTATTAATTAAAAACTCCTGAGTTAACGAATTAGCTCAGGAGTTTTTTATTGGAATGAAAGAGCTGAAAGATATCAGTTCTTAGTAATGTTTTTTATTCTTTTCTATCATATTGACAACATCCGTGTAAACCATCATAAGTAGCATCATCAGCTTTGTGGTTTGGAGTGTCGTGACCAGCTTTAGCTATTCTTTGTTCTATTTCATCTAATGTGATGATGTCGTTGTCAAATTTTACGTTTAACATTTGTGTACTTGGAGACCAAGTAACAGACTTTACACCTTTTACGCTAGCAGCTGAAAGAATTCTTTTTTGACACATTTCACAATTTCCAGAAACTTCTATTGTTTCCTTTTTGATGTCTTTTGCCAAAACATCTGACAGAAAAGCAAATAAAAATAAGCTGAGTGCAAATGTGAAAATTGAAATATTACTTGTGATCTTCTTCATGATTATTTTTTTTAGAATTTAAATTAAAACGTATTCCGCCATATACTACTGGGCCTATTGCTGAACCCCAAGATTGATAGGTATCAAAATTGTTGCCAAAAGGATTTTCATAACCTAAGATAGGATTGTCTTGTCTGACATTTAACAAGTTTTCTCCTCCTATGAAAAACTCAAAATTACCTTGATATCTGGTGACTTGTGCTGATAATATAGATCGAATAGGAGTGAGTTCTTGAGTAGTTCTGTATGCGCTGATAGGATATCTAGATTTTCCTTGCAAATTTAGATTAGTACCAAACATCCAATGTTCATCTTTTGTTTTGTAGTTGATTGCAAATAATCCTCTATGGATAGGTAGCATGCTTTTTTTGATTAACTCACCATGCATAGTTTGTTTGACATCTTCAAGGCGGTATGCAGCTTTCAATTCTAAACCTGTAACAGGCTCAACAGTCCACTCCACCATAAAGCTATTGGAATATGATTTATTTCCATTAAGATTATAAATATTGACTTTATTGTCCAAGTTTTCAATATCTACGATGACTTGATTGCTGAAGTTGGTATGAAAATAATCAACAGCTAAACTTGATTTGATTTTGCTGCCCAAAGGTATTTCTTGAATGACGCTAATACCCGTATTCCATGCAGATTCAAAGCCAGGCTTTTCTATTACATCTATAGATCTCGAGCTGGCAAACATGTATATATTTTCAGCATACACATTTGGTATTCTAAATCCTCTTCCACCTGCGATTCTCAATTGAGTACCTTCTTTTGGGGCATATCTGAAGTGGATTCTTGGGTTGATTTGAGCTTTAAAATGATTAGGGAAATCTGCTCTAAGTCCGGCGACTAAAGTAATTTTCTCTAAATACTTATAGGTGTATTCTGCTGCAAGGCCGGGAACAATATCGGTTCTCTTTATTTGAGTGCCATTGATATTTTCATCATAATAGTCATACATCACAGACGCTGCAGTAAATAAAACGTGATTGGTGTTTTTAATTAAACCTTGATATTGCAAGTTTCCAAAGAAACTTCCTTGCATGCCATCATAATTATTTAAGCCGTATTTCCCTTTTTGATTGTGCCAAAATCCAGAAGTCGTTACTCCAATACTTCTTTCTAAATGTCCTGGAAGAAAAAAGCCTAATTTGCTAAATCCTTCAATTCTATCCGTATTGATATCGATTGTATAAGGTCGAGTTTGATTTTCATTGAGAGATAATTGACCTGCAGTTCTATTTTCTTTTAAGCCTTTAATCAGAAATTTACCTTCCATAGTATTGTTCTGAAACTCCCATCTATTCAATAAGTTGAACTGATTGACTTGAGGCTGATCGTAGAAAGTATCTCCGTTTCTGTCTTTTTTATCTTTTGTAAATGCACCATTAGCCAATAAAGCCGTCCCCCAATTGTCTTTTTTAATACCTGTCATTAAGTTGCCTTCAAAACGTCCAGTATGATTGGCGAAAAGGTCTATATACAATGGACTTAAATCTTCTGGTTCTTTATAATTGATATTGATGGATCCTGTGATGCCTTCAAAACCTGTATGTACAGAAGGTGTGCCTTTAGCTAAAGCAATATTTTTAATCCAAGGAGCAGGAACATTATCTAATGAAAATGAAGCAGCCAAGCCTCTCAGAGAAGGAGTGTTTTCTATCGTATTCTGTACGTAAGTACCTTTTAATCCCAAGAGTTCAATTTGTTTAGCGCCTGTTACAGCATCTTCAAAATTGACCTGAGCAGAAGCATTAGTCTGAAAGCTTTCGGAAAGATTACAACAAGCTGCTTTCTTGAGCTCGTTTTGAGAAATGATTTCAGTCTTCATCACATCTAAAGTTCTGACATAACTGTCTTTTCTTCTTCCTTTGACTACGATGGTTTCTAATACTAGAGACTCTTGAATGGTGACATGAATATGTTTTTGAAAAGCAGAAACTTTAATAGTATCAGATTGATATCCGACAAAGGATACAATTAAATATGCAGGATAAGAGTTGGGTGCAGGGATATTTGCTAGACCATCATCGTTAGTAGCTGAGCCGGTATTTGTATTCAGCCAAAAGACAGATGCTCCGTATAAAGATTCTTTTGAAGTAGCGTCCTCTACGTGAACTTCTATTGTATTTTGAGCATTTGCTGTGACACAAATACCCATAAGGAATAAGTATAAAATATGTTTCATGATAATAATTTTTGTGTAATAAATTTTCTTAGAAGAAAATCAGTTAGCACAAATAAGACTGAATATCAGCCAGTCTTTCAGAAACAGTTTTGGGTTGATGTATATAAGGATTGGGAGGATTTGGAAATACAGATAGTATTTCAAAATATTGTTGATGTGTACTATTGTAAAATGCAGTAGGTTGGTCTAGCGCATGAGTCCAATCAATTTTATAAGATAGTTTTTCTAATTCTGACTTTCCGTTAGGAGTGTACTTCTCAAATGTAAGGTCTACATCGCAGCAGTCATCGTGATTATTGGTACCTGAACAACAGCTTTCTTCTTCTTCTATATTATCACATAATAATTCACTTAGAGAAATAGAATTGGTATTGCTCGAAAGACACATGTGCTTGTATATAGTAATCCCATTTGTACTTATAAAAAATACAAGAATAGAAATCCAGGCAAGTAATTGTCTTTTCATTGATAGCCGTAAAAATATTGAATTTTAAATGGAGACCATACTAAGTCAAGTTAAAAATCTATAAAGCTTACTTCTTGAAGAAAATATCCATGTAGACAGGATAATGGTCGCTATATCCACCTAAATAATTTGGTCCGCTGTATGTACGGAAGGGTTTGTTTCCTGGATGAATTTCATCTTTTACAGAAAGCCAATCTGGCTGATAGATAAATGCTGATTTAGAAGTGGTATAAATGCTATTGTTCGCATCTAACAATGCGGGACTGATGATATATTGGTCGAGCATATTCCAAGAAGATTGATACTTATATGTGCCATAGCCTTTTTTGTAAGCATCATACATCATATTGAAAAAGTCTCCTTCTTTCATATTGCTCTCACTATCTTTTCCTCTGATGACTTCTGCCATACTTGTATTAGCCGGGTCATCATTAAAATCTCCCGTGATAAGGATGTTTGCATATGGTTGATGAGAAAGAATGCTATCACATTTATTTCTAAGAATAGTTGCCGCTAAGATTCTTTTAGGTTCACTGATGGCTTCTCCACCTCTTCTAGACGGGAAATGCGCTACGAAAACATGAAGTGTATCGGATTGATTGACTAAGCCTTGAACATATAAGATGTCTCTGGTTTTGAAGTAAGGATTATCTACCATCTTCACAGGCATCGCTTCGTGTGAGATAGGTCTAAATAAAGAATGTCTAAATAATAATGCCACATCGATACCTCTAGCGTCAGGGGATTCTTCGTGAATGATACCATAATCAGATTCCATCAAAGGGGTAGCATTGATGAGGTCTTCTAGAACTACTTGGTTTTCAATTTCTGTCAATGCAATTAAAGCCGGATATTCCCATTCGCTCACATTTGCTATGACTTTAAAAATTCTCTTGAGTTTGGTTTGATATCGCTCTTTATTCCACTTATTCATTCCCCACGGTAAGAAATCATCATCTATTTTGAGCGTATCATCATAGGTGTCAAAAAGATTCTCTACATTATATGTCATTACTCTAAAATCGTAGCTTTTGACACTATAAGTACTTGATACAGGAGTGCTTTTGACAGTATAATTACTGCCTTTGCAAGAGGACAAAACAAGTAAAAAGAGTATATAATAGTAAAATCTAATTTTCATAGCATTTGAAATTAGTAAAAATTCAATCATTTCAATTAAATTGTAATCATCCTTTACTTTATATGATAAAAAATCTTTTAAAAGCGTTCCAGAAAGATGATTCCACTGATGTGATTCTATCTAAATTTCCTAACGAAGTTGGGCAGTTTGGTTTTGACCCTTGGGGTTTTAATATCAAGACAGTCAAGCAATTTATCAATCTAGGAAAATTTTTGTACGAAGACTATTTTGAAGTAGAAGTGGAAGGTTATGAAAATATTCCTCCTTCTGGTAGATGTCTAATTATCGCTAATCATAGCGGACAATTGCCGATAGATGCCATCTTATTAGGATATGCATTGCTTAAAAATCCAATAGCACCAAGGGCTTGCAAAGGAATGTATGAAAGATTTATTCCTACGATTCCATTTTTCAGTATTTGGTTGAGTCAAATGGGAGGAGCATTAGGCGACACAGAAAATTGTATCAAGATGCTCAATAATGAAGAAGCTGTTATCGTCTTTCCTGAAGGAGCAAAAGGGATATCGAAACCATCATCGAAAAAATATCAGCTACAAAATTTTGGAAATGGATTTGTGTATTTAGCTAAAAAAACTCAATCGCCAATTATTCCAGTCGGTATTGCAGGTTGTGAAGAAATCATGTACAATTTTGGCAATGTAGATTTTTTAGAAAAACTCTTGAAATTTCCAGCAGCACCCTTATTAGTACCTTATGTTTTCAAATCTAAAGTGGTGATCAAAATTGGAAAACCCATGTATTTTGACGCTACAGAAAGTCAGCAACATGAAATCAATGGACAAGTTTTTAAAGTCAAAGAAGAAGTCGACCGACTCATGATGGAAGCTTTAGAAATTAGAAATCAAAAAATTGCTGCTGAAAAAGAAGCAGAAGCTGCGAAGAAAGCTAATCAATAGAATCAACTTTAAGTTGAGAAATTTGTTCTTCTGAACGAAGTGAATGAGTAGCGTGGTTACTGAGTTTGTCGAATCTTCTCTTTAGCTTAGAAGTTTCAACTAAAAGTTTTTTCTTTTTCATCTTTTTTTAGAAAAAAGAAGCAAAAAATCGCGATGAGTTTCTCGATGACCCACATTATCCTCAACGACTAAAACATCCAAACTCCTCCTAAAGCTTTTACTGAGTTTCGCCGAAGTATTGTCAATTAGTGGATGTGTTTTAGTCGTTTTCGTCCTGTGGTTACCCATCTGCAAAATTGATGTCGCATAAAAGCACGGAGGATTAGTTTTAGTTACTAACTTCTACTCTATTAGAAAACGTTTTTTCTAATACAATAACTATCTATTATATCTCGTAATCAATACAAGCTCTTGCTGTCCTGACTGCACCAATAAATTCTGCTACTTCTTTGTGCAAAGGATGAACTTGATAGGCATTCAAAGCGTCGATATTTTCAAAATCACAGTTCAACACGACATCCCAATTATCTTGAGGAGCATTAGAGCTATTTGTTCCCACTTCTATATGTAACAAGCCAGGGATTTTACCTTTTAGTGCTTCTAAATCTGTTTTGATTTTTTGAGCTGTTACCGCTTTATTATTTTCTTGGATGTTCCAGAAGACTATGTGACGTATCATTTGAATGGTTATATTTATTGATAAATATGGAATCTTGATGAAAGAAAATTTTCAGTTTACAAAAGTACACCTCTTTTTGATTGCACTGTTGTTTTATTTCGCATATGTCATATTGATGTGGAAATGGGGACATCAGGGAGATATGACTTTTTGGTTAGATTGGTCTAATCTGATTTCTGAAAAGGGCTTTACAAGCATATATGATGATGGAAGAGTCAATTATTTTCCTGCATATTTATATTTTTTAAAATTCCATACTTGGATACAAGGAAATCCTACCGATGTTCAAGACAATCTCTATACTATCAAATATTATACATTTGTTTTTGATATTCTAGGAGCATTTGCTGCAATATGGTTTATTAAAGACATCAATAAAAAGATTTACTGCTTTTTGTTGATGATGCTCAATGTTGCATATATTTATAATACAGCATTATGGGGTCAAGTAGATGCTATTTTTAGTTTTTGGGGCTTTTTAGCTATCATTTTAGCTTTAGAAAAAAGACCTGTTCTGAGTGTTGTAAGTTTGTTGTTAGCCTTGAATTTTAAATTACAAGCGGTAGTTTTTATTCCAGTTATTGGCTTGTTACTCCTTCCACAATACTTAGAAAACTATAAGAGGTTCCTCTACGCAATTGTAAGTATAATTCTTCTTCAAGTTTTAATCATAAGTCCATTCTTATTTAGTGGAAAAATTAATCAGGTTTTAGACGTGTTGAATAGTTTAGTAGGTTTTTATCCTAGTCCTTCCTTAGGTGCTTTTAATATTTGGTTTTTATTAATGCCTAATGTTGATGTAGAAGGAATGCTTCTTTTGTCGGATGAAGCAATTTTTGGTTTTTTGACATTAAAACAATGGGGTTTGTTGATGTTTGTAATAGCTGTAATAATTAGTCTTCTCCCCTTTATTAAAGCATACAATGAAAAATACAGAATGAAAAAGGACTTTTATATTCCATTAAAACAAGTCTTTTTATCAATGGCACTTATAGCGCTGTCCTTTTACTTTTTCAATACTCAAATGCATGAAAGGTATGCTCATCCTGTTTTACTTTCTTTAGCCACTTATTCTATTTTGTCGTGGAACTGGAAGCCAATGATTTTGTTTTCAATAGCGTATGGTATGAATCTAGAAAGAATCAATTGGTATTTACATCTCCATCATGAAACTTACCTTCATCATTGGATATTGGGTGAGAAATTGATAGCCTCGATTTATTTAATTACATTAGTATATATGTTTTATTTGCTGATAAAAGAAATCAAAACCTCTAAATCTCAAAATAAAGTTGAATGAGAAACATGTTTTTTTACAAACTTTTTAGAGAGAGCAAAGCTTTATTTATTTTCATCATAATACTTTGTTTAGGCCAATATTATTTCACAAAAAATGAGAAAAATAGTATTCCTTGGTTCTATTGGGCGATGTATTCTTCTGCGGAAAATCTTCCAGAAGCTGTCAATCAATTCATCATTCATATTGATGGAGAAGAGTTTGACTATTTGTCATTAGATTATTGGGGAGGAATTGCTGTTTTTAAAAGTATAGATAAATACAAAGCAATTAGAGATAATAGTATGAGAGACCCAAAAATAGATTTAGTGTATTCCAAAATCGATTTCTTACCTGAGAAGGCCCAATCTTTTATTTTATATAAACTATTGAATAAGCCTTTTGAAGTGGATAGTTTTCCGAAATGGCTACATGGATATTTAGAAAAGAAATTGAATAAAAAAATTGAAAAGATAGAAGTTTATAATAATTGGTATAAATATATAAATGGCAAGTTTCAGTTTTCAGGTGGTGGAGATGTTTTTTTACAATATGAATCTACGCCATGAGTGAGTCTTCAAAACTTCATTATCAGTATTCTCTTTCGGTTTTTGTTTATGTGTTAATCGTTTTAGGATTTAGATTTTTTGGTGGTAAATTTTTAGTTGATTTTTATGACCAACCTCTTAAAGATATTGGCGAAAGTTATTTTTATTGGTTGAGCCTTTTAAGTTTTTTTCCTAATTATATCATTCATCATTATTGGGCTTGTTTATTTGTTGATTCTTTTGTGGTCATTCTTCCCATATTATGTATTGTCTTTTATTCTAAATACATCAAAGTTTTAACGACACTTTTTCTTCTGCTTTTTTGGATACAAACTTCCACCGTTGAAATATTCACTCTTTCACATTCCAAAAGCGTGGTGTGTATATTTTTAGTAATCCTGCCGATTTTATTTATTAAAAAAAAAATTTTATTAATGATTGATTTTGCTCGTTATGCAGGGGCATATTTTATAGTAAGTGCAGCATACTTCAAATATGTTAATGGCGCTCTTTTGAAAAAAGGAAATTATTCAATAGCTCTTGTCAATCAATATTATGATAGAGCTATCATGAACCCAGAGCATTTCTTATTTCAAATAGCTACTTATATTATTGATAGACCTTGGTTGGGAGATATTTTATTTAGAATGTTATTTCTTTCACAAGTTGTTTTTGTACTGACCTTTTTTACTAGAAAGTTGGACAAGCTTTTGATTGTCAATCTTTTTCTTTTTTCAAGTTTAACCTATGTTTTTATGGGAATATACAATTATGATATTTTCATTTTATCTATACCGTTGTTTTTCTCATCTCAAGTTTTAAAAGAATTAAATTTTAAAATGAAGGTTGATTAAAAAGAATACCGCATTTCTACTAATCAAATATAATGTACATTGTTTTTTAGATTGAATTTTAAATATTTGCAAATGCACGTTCAATGTTAGTATATTTGTACGTATAAAATATTGATTATGGATACGAAACTCACTTTAAAGCTCAATCAAGATATTATTGAAAAAGCGAAAGTTTACGCTTCAACCCATCAAGTGAGCTTATCAAGATTGATTGAAAATTATCTAAGTTCATTGACTTCTGAAAGTCCTAAAAGTGATTTGCAGATATCTTCATTTGTAAAAAGTCTTAGTACTGGAATAGAAATTCCTGCGGATTATGATTATAAAAAAGATCGTGCTGATTACTTAGAGAAGAAACACAAATGATTAGAATTTTCTTAGATACTAATGTGATATTGGATTTGTTAGCGGAAAGAATTCCATTTTATGATTCAATAGCTAAAATAGCCACCTTGGCTGATGAAAAGAAATTGATACTAATAGCATCTCCCTTGTCTTTCACGACCATAGAATATGTTTTAGGTAAATACGAATCTTCAGAAACTGTTCTAAATAAATTAAGAAAATTTAAAATTATTTGTGAAGTCTGCGAAATCAATCAAGAAACTATTGAGAAAGCACTCCATTCAAATTTTAAAGATTTTGAAGATGCCGTTCAATACTATACTGCTGTTCAATTGAATTGTTCTATCATTATTACTAGAAATGGAAAAGATTTTAAAAAGTCCACTCTACCAATTATGACTGCTGACGAATATTTAAGCAGTATTTTCTAAAGCATTTTTTTGTCCAAACTTTAAAATTAATCCTGAAAATTTGAGTGTAGCTCTGCTGCGTGAGGGATAGAATGGAGTATCGCCCGAAATGTAATGTAGGGAAGACGAAATGATAGCCCGACCTGAAGGGGCACGCCCTTTTTTTAGTGATGAAAGTTGAAAGAGTGATGAATTATAAGTGATGAGATTATTTAATAGAATCAAGAGCCAAGAATCAGAAATCAAGACAGGTCTATACAAGGCATTTGGTGGTTTCGAAAGCCTTGATAGCTGATAACGATGAGCTTGTCGAATTAACACGAAGTGTGATAAGTAGTCAGAAAACTGTGGATTAAAAGAGATTGCTTCGTTCCTCGCAATGACGTTTAATTACAGTCTAATGTCTTCTGTCTAAAGTCCAATTCTAATTGACTTGTGTGAACTGCATCTCCACCAACCTGCGATAATATCCATCCTCCTCTTGAAGTAAAGATTCGTGATTGCCGATTTCTTTGATTTCGCCTTTGTCCAAAACGATGATTTTGTCAGCATGCTGTATCGTACTCAATCTGTGAGCAATGATAATCGCCGTACGACCTTTCACCATCTTTTCGATAGCGTCTTGTATCATCATTTCAGATTCGGTGTCTATCGAAGAAGTCGCTTCATCCAAAACTAAAATCGAAGGATTATACACCAAAACTCTGATGAAGGAAATCAATTGCCTTTGTCCTGCAGAAAGGGTAGCTCCACGTTCCATGACATTATAATGATACCCTTCGGGCATGTCCATGATAAAGTTGTGAGCTCCAACTAATTTTGCTGCTTTGATGACTTCGTCTTCTTTGATGGAAGGATTTTTTAGCGTGATATTCTCCATGATAGAGCCAGAAAACAAAAAGACATCTTGTAAAACTGTCCCGATAGAACTTCTCAATGCGGACAATTTATAATCTTTAATAGATACGTCGTCAACTAATATTTCGCCCTTTTGGATTTCATAAAAACGATTCAAAATATTGATGGTGGAGGTTTTGCCTGAACCTGTAGCTCCTACAATAGCGATAGTCTGTCCTGGTAAAACTTCGAAATTGATTCCTTTGAGTACAAAATCTTCTTCGTTGTAAGAAAACCAAACGTCTTTAAAATCTATTTTTCCTTTTACAGAAGTTGGTTGGTAAGTGCCGTTGTCAGCTATTTTTTCGTCGGTATCTAAAATTTTGAAGACTCTGTCAGCTGCTACGATGCCCATTTGTAGGGTATTGAATTTGTCCGCTAACATCCTCAGAGGTCTAAAAGCTAAATTGAGATATTGGTAGAATGCGATAAAAATACCTACGTCAATTACTGAACCTGGTCGCATGATGAGTTTAGCTCCGTACCAAAGCATTATGGCAACAGCAATCGATAAAATAATTTCTACAATGGGAAAGAAAATAGAAAAATACCAAACTGATTTCAAATTGGCATCTCTATGGTCCTGATTAATATCATCAAATTTTTTGAACTCTCTTTCTTGCGCATTGAAGATTTGGATAATGCGCATACCGGTAATGTGCTCTTGTACAAAAGCATTCATCTGACCGACTTTTTCTCTGACTTCATTGAAAGAACCTTTGACGGCTTCCTTGAAAATATAAGTGCTCCAAATGATAAAAGGAAAAGTGATGATACATGCTAAGGCTAATTCCCAATTGATAGCAAACATGAATCCTACGACGACCACAAAGGTGAGTACATCAGAAATGATAGTGATAAATCCTTCCGAGAAAATATTACTGACGGCTTCTACATCATTGATGGTTCGGGTAGTGATAATACCGATAGGTGTGCGGTCAAAAAATCTCAATTTCATGCTTTCTACATGATTGAAGACTTTGACTCTTAAATACCTAATGACGGACTGTCCTAAATCTGTGGTGAAAAAACTGAAAAGATATTTTGATATAAATTCTGAAACTAAAACTACGGCAACAATTATTGCCATTTTGGTCAATCCCGCTTTATCATAATTCACGATATAGTCATCTACCATGATTTGAGTGAGCCATGGACGGACGGAAGTGAATAAGGCGGAGAAAACTCCCATCATGACACAAGTCCACAACAGTTTTCTAAAAGGCTGGGCTAATCCAAGAACTCTTTTGAGTGTGGGCCAGTCTTTGATTAATGCGGAGTTGTTGTTGAAATCGGGTTTGCTCACAGTGATTGAAATGAATTTTCAGGATATTGAATCGACCACAAATGTAATCCATGAGCGGGAGCTGTCATACTTAAAAGAATTGTTTTTTGATTTTTTACCTGATTCATAAGAGAAGGAATGTCTGTTTTATTACATCCAATCATTAATGAAGAACCTACTATTGCTCGCACCATATTTCTTAAAAATCTATTAGAATGGACTTCAAAGTAACAACCGTTTTCTGTCGGTGTCCATATCGCTTTACTAACACTACATCTGCTATTATTGTTGTCGCTGCCTTTCTTTTGGAAAGAAGAAAAATCTTGTACAGATAGTAATTGCTGACAAAACTCATTCATTAATTGAATATTTGGGAGATTTTTATAACGAAAGTGATAGCTTTTATCTAGTGCGAAAGGGTCTTTTTGATAATGAATAAAATATCTATAGCTTCTAATGTCAGCGGAGAATCTAGCATGGGTAATATCATCTGACTTCAATATTTCATAGACGGCTATATCATCTGATAACATAGAATTAAGCGAGTGCGCTAAGTTGAGTGGTACTTCAAAGTCAATATCAAAATGTGCGTAATAAGAATGAGCGTGCACGCCGGTATCTGTTCTGCCACAACCAATAATTTCAACTGGTTTTTTTAAAATGGTAGAGAGTTTGCTTTCTATTTCTCCTTGTACAGATGGCGCATTATCTTGGCGTTGCCAGCCATGATAGCGAGAGCCTCTGTAAGATAAATGGATAAAATAGCGCATAAAAAAGGAACATACAAAGATAAGTATTCCAAACTAATATTGACGATGCTTCTGCAAAAGTCAAAAGATTGACTGGAACAATTTCTCAATTTAATTGATGTAAAAAATGGTTTTAGAAGACAAATAAAGATTTGTGCATGAAATACAAGTACAAAATTTCCATATTATATACGTTAAGGTATCATTGTTTCGTTAGAAGGAGAAGTTCATAAAACTATTATTATAAGAAAGAAAAATGTTAAAACGAGAAAATGTAAAAAAGGTATTTTATATTTGTTTTAATTTAAACAAAAAATTATATGTATTCAGCTAATCACAATAAAAAATATAATTCTATGAAAATAATTAAAACATTTATAGTTCTTAGCATTCTGATTTTAGGAATTGGATGCTCAAAAGAGACACTTATTATCCCGAAAGAAATTCTTGAAACCCCGAAAGAAGAAACAGAAACTCCAAAAGAAGAATTGGAATCGATAAAAGGAGAAATAGAAATCCCCAATGATTCAGCGGACTCTATAAATGCCAAGAAAATAATGGGAACTTGGGTAGAAACTTATCCTGAATTATTTGATGGTAAGTCAGACACTATTGTTTTCAAAGACGATTTTACTATAGAAAAACACCTTTTTTACGACGGATGGGAATATTCTATTTCTAAAGACACGATTTTTTTCTTTAATACTGAAAGGAATTTGAAATTTAGACATTTCTATTTTATAGAAAATGAACATGAAATGATGATTTACAATTTTATGCAAAGCACTGTAAATCATTTGGAAAAAAATACTCCATTTACTAAAATCAGTAATTAATCCTTAATGTTGAGCATTGCATCCCATGGTTTTGTGGATTAAAATGTACCATGAACAAGAAAAATGAATCGGTAAAGATAGCTAAACCATCACTAAATGGTTGAATGTAGATAGATTTACTATATTTGGTTTTTAGAAAAAAGAGTTATGATTCAAAGAATTCAAAGTGTATATTTATTACTGTCAAGTATTTCTCTATTGTTGATTTTAATGATTCCTATCGGCTATCAACAAACAGAATCTGGAGTAGTAGCAGTGGTGGAGATGATGCAAAATCTTCCGACTTTAATTTTGAGCGTTTTAAGTGGAGTCGTTTCGTTCATTACTATTTTCTTGTTTAATAATAGAAAGCTTCAACTCAAAATAAATGCGTTTTTGATTTTTCTGATTTTGTTAGTGATTGGAAGTATTGCTTTGTATCAATTCTTACTAGGAGCAGAGTTCATTACTGCACCTAATTATATACCTTATGCAATGTCAGGATTTGCTTTAATTTTCTCAATTCTATCTTATAGAGGAATTAGTGCAGACGATAAGTTAGTGAGGTCAATGGATAGACTGAGATAATATGCAGTCAGCAATTTCCAGTCACTGTCCGCTGTAACAAATAGTCAACTTTTAAGAATTTAAGAAGAATAGAGTGTTGATTACTAAGTTCTCGTGGTGGTTGGGCTTCGAGACCCTCAGCCACTAATGCTCTCGAAACAACTAATTGCTTATAATAAGAAGTTAAAAGAAGTGAGATTATCTGTTTGAAAAAATGTCATTCCCTGACATAGCTTGACTGTTTTAAAACTCAAAAAGAGATGAATAAAACAGGAAAGCGCATTAATCGACTCAGGAGATTTTCTGAAGATTTTAAGCTAAAATTAGTGAAAGAATATGAGCAGGGATTTCGGTC
>DATJBS010000054.1:0-130984 GCA_035515235.1 Chitinophagales bacterium | reverse complement strand
CCTCGCGTAGTTCTTAAGTCTATAACTATAATCAAGTGGATACAAGCGTGACGCTCGCAGCAGCAAAGGTAATTGTCATTCTGACAAAGGATTCTACCTCCATATGACAGCTGTGATGTGTCGTACGAATACTTTCGTGTGATATTCAATAATATCATACACGAATAAATGATGCGCCGTAGGTGCATTAGCTTTGTAACTAATGACTATCTATGAAAATCGTGCGCCGTAGGTGCACAACACTTCTTCAATATGCTTTTATAAATGAGGTTTGAACCTACGCCGCAATTCTGTTAGAAGGATATAAGCGAAGACGCTTTTCTTAGCATGATAAAATGGAAAGTGTCATTTTGATGAGGATTGTCACTGAGCAGTGTCGAAGAGAAGAGTCTCTATAAGACAAATGCTCTACATTACCTTACAAATACAAGCTAATGGTATATAACAATACTATACACGAATAAATGATGCGCCGTAGGTGCATTAGCTTTGTAACTAATGACTATCGATCAAAATCGTGCGCCGTAGGTGCACAACACTTCTTCAATATGCTTTTAATGAATGCGGTTTGCACCTACGGCGCAATTCTGTTAGAAGGAGAATTCAGTCAGTGTGAACGAAACCGTCATTCTGAACCAACACATCATTCTGAACTCGTTTCAGAATCTTTTTTACCCACGAATAAGTCGTGAGCTAAATACAAGTTCTGATACATCATCCTGAAAGGATCTTTTAACCAATTGTCTAACCATCCAAGAATTAATTCGTAGGGCTTAAACAACCATTCGTTACATTATTCCGAAAGACTTATCGTACAGCTAAATAAGGAGGATTAGCACACTGTCTTTAAATTCATCGATAAGAATGCTCAATAATAAAAAAAAATCATCGTAGTGATCCTTTATTGATTATTTATTCACAAGCAGGATGCTTGATAAATATATCACCATATGCATTTATCTCTAATACGCAAATACCTTCCAGTTTTTTACTTGTAAGATTTAGTGAGGTAATTTGATTCGAGAATAGAGTAATTTAAACTATACAGCCCTAATTTAGAAAAGAAGATATCTTTATCTAAAATGAATGATAGATTATTTCTTAAAAGTAAAATCTTTTACAGAAATCTAAATCTAAGAGCGAGTGATAATGATTTCAACTCCCTCGTTATATGTTTGCCATTGTTTGCCATTTCTAGAGATATCGGTAAATATATTTCCTCCGTTATCGTTCACGATTTTTTGGATATACGAATCTCTAATAGGTTGAGGAAGATTTGAATCCAATAGAGCTTCTATAATGGAATGGTTTTTTATATTCTCATCAGCGGTATATTTAATATACTCCGGACTATATCCTGCTTTTCTGATTCTCTCTATTTCTGGATCGCTCAACGAATTCGTCACATTTGTAGGAATAAAGAGCAGTTTGTTTTCGTATAGAACAATTGATCCAGTGGCGTCATAGGCAATAGTTCCGTCAATTTTTAATTGATAGGCTACTCCTTCATATGTTCTCTTTCCTTTACTGAGAGGTTTCCAAATATTAAATACGATTTCAGGTAAGATATCTTTGTATCTAAAAAATATAATTGCAGCTCCTGCTTCTTTGACTTGAGAAAGAGATCTAAATCGTTTGATTTTTTTATTTTGGAGGTTTTTAACCAACCAAGAAGCTTTTCCTTGAGAATTATATTCTAACTCCATATTTCCAACATTCTCAATTCCCATAGTTTTAATGGAGCCTGCGGATGTCTTCCAAATAATATTAAATCTAGAAACTTGAAAATTTCCTAAGAGCATGATTCTTGCAATAATATAAATTAATAAAATTGCAGCAGCACCTAAAGGATAGTAGCTGAATTTTTGCAAATCGATAGATGTCAAAAGGAATAACCCTACAGCTAAAAATGATATAAAAATTAATATTATTAAGAAATCTTTTAAATCCCAGACATTGTATCGACCTTTTACTATGATATCTTTGCGAGTGTTTTCCAATTTGATAAGGTTTTGAATTAAAATGATAATAGATAAAATTAAATATACTGCTAATTATAATAAACGCTTTTATGCTCGTTTGATATTATTTCAATATTACAAAAAGTGGTATATAAAAGCTGTGACTTTAGGAGGTATTCTTTCATTCCTTCTTTGTATTGGTTATTTGTTTGGTTGGAATCCAATCGGTTTTCGAGTATTTCCATATTTTTGTGCTTTCTACGCTTTTCTAGTTGCTGTTTTACCTTTTTATCTAAACTATAAAACGAGTCAATCTGTCGAGAGAAATCCACTTTTCAATCGTGAAATTCAGTTTGAAATAAATGAAGACACCATAAAAGCAAATTATGATGGTCAAGAAAAAAGTATTCCTTGGAATCAAATTTTTAAAATAGAGAACCACTCAAAAGCTTGGCTGATTTATGGTACTAAATATTCCTTTTTTTATTTGCCAAAGAGCACATTAAATTCAGAAGAGCAAAATCAAATCATGGAATGGGTGATTAATTCCTCAAAATTTTCCCATTAGTTGACCGTTTTCTTTATTGAGAATATATAAACTGTTTTTGTTAGTAGTAACGATTTCTATTATAAATTGATCTTCAAAACCTGAGAATAAGACATTATCCATCAATTTTGCACTTGATATTGCATATTCCCAAATAATATTTCCAGTTTGGTAATCTATGGTAAGGATTTTTAAAATATCGCTTTTGGAATGGTAGAATCCTAAAATAATTTTGTTGCCTTGAATAAAGGAATTGCTTTTTGAATATCCTGTTACAGAATTGGGTAGTTCTGACATCGTGTTTCCAATTCTTATACTATAGCTTAAATCATTATTTTGAATAATTTGACCTAAAACTGTTGAATTATCTTCATCTATCAACATTCCCGACCATTGATATTCTTCTTGTTTTTTAAAACCATTTTTGATTAGCACATATCCAGACTTAGGAATTTCGGAATTAGAGGAATGGAAGACTAATAATTCATCATTATATCCTAAAACTTCAGCATATTGTACGAGTTCATTATTTGAATCTAATTTACTTCTTTCGTATATAGTGCTCCATTTTTCCGAAAGCTGCTGATCCCAAAGTTTTATTGTAAAAATATTTTCATTGGGCAAAGAAGTGACAGATACTATTCCATGACTAGAGGGAATAATGAAGTTAATATCTGATGGAGCAGCTTTGATATTATTACTATTGTTTTCTGATAATTTTTCTACAATATGGTATTCGTTCAATTGATAGCACTCGCCATTTTCGCACCATTTTTTATAAAGAGTAGTTTTTAAATTATTTTTTAATGCTGTGGTGTTCTTGAAATTTCTAGATTCATCGATATTTTCTACAAATTCTAAATTTTGCAATTCTAGGTATTGGTTATTGATAGGATATAAGGAGACTAGTTTTGCGTCTACTGTATCTGTATCAAATGTGCTGGAACTATTTTCTTTGTTTTTACAAGAGAGTAAAATTGCAACACAGCTAAATATTAGAATAAATAATTTGAATTTCATAAATCGGTTTTAAATTCCACTTAGTATTATAATCAGTTCAAAATTATAAGTTAGTGAGCTATTTTATGGGAAAATCGTTTTATCATTTTAATATGATTTGGGCTTTTACTTCTTATAGTTTATAAATCTTCATTTCAATACTTCTTAGAAGCCAAGTTTTGTGAATTTTGTGTGAAACGTTCATATAATGTAGCTCGTTTGAAATTTGGGAGCAACTAAATGATGTATATTCAAGATATAAACGATGAAAACCTTATATATTATACGTCACGCTAAATCTTCTTGGGAACAAGAGGACATCAATGATATGGTGAGGCCTTTAAATGATAGAGGAAAGACTGCATCATTGATAGTTGGAAACTGGCTTAAATATCAGAGTATACAACCAGATTATGTCATCACAAGCCCGGCTACTAGAGCATTACATACAGCCATTAATATTTGTTCGCGGGTAGATTTTCCAATCTCTAAAATGGATATTGACCAAAAGATTTATTTTGGAAATGTAAAATCAATTTCTGAAAAATTGAAAATATTAGATAATTCATCTAAAACAATTGACACGATTTTTCTAATTGGACATGAACCTTTATTGTCCGAGCTGATTCATAAATTAACTAAGGATGTTTTAGATAAATTTCCTACTGCTGCACTATATTCTATTAATTGGAATGTGGATACTTGGGCGGAAGCAATGTCACAATTAGGTTCTAAAGTAGATTTTATTACCCCTAAATCTTTAATCAATTCTAAAGAATAGTATTATGGTATTTCTTAAACGTTCACCAATAATTAATAGAGATATCAGTTGGCTATCTTTTAACGAAAGAGTACTGCAAGAAGCTGAATGTAAGGATGTTCCACTGTTAGAACGCTTAAAGTTTATTGGTATTTTTTCTAATAATCTCGATGAGTTTTTCAGAGTAAGGGTAGCTACTATTCGAAGAATGAAAGACTATAGCAAAGAAGCTCAAGAAGAACTTGGTATTCATCCCGACAATTTGCTAGATGCAGTAATGGAGAAAGTGCTAGAATTGCAAAAGAGATTTGATACGGCATATTTTCAAATTCTTGCAGACATGGAGAAAGAAAATATATTAATCATTAATGAAAAAGAGCTGAATGAACCTCAAGCAGCGTATGTAAAAAAATATTTTAGAGAAAAAGTTCGATTGGAAATTTTTCCTATTATGTTAGATAAAAAAGTCAACTTTCCTATTTTACATGACTCCTCTATTTACCTAGCCGTAAGGTTCTACAATGAAGATGTCAAAGATTCCTTCTATTCAATTTTAGAAATCCCAACGGTTCTTTCTCGATTTGTAGTTTTACCCGCCATAAAAAATAAGATCTGTATCATGTTTTTAGATGATGTCATTCGTTTCAACTTAGATGATATTTATAAGATTTATGACTTTAAACACATTGATGCATATACGATAAAATTCAATAAAGATGCAGAGTTAGATTTGGATAATGATGTTACAGAAAGCTTTTTAGAAACCGTAGAATTGAGTTTAAAACAAAGGAAAAACGCAAAACCTTTGCGATTAATTTATGATGCAGAAATGCCTAATGAGTTTTTACAATATCTACTCAAAAAGATGGACTTTAACAAACAAGGACATGTAGCTCCGGGTGTTAGATACCACAATTTTAAGGATTTCATTAAATTCCCAAAAGTACATCCATCTAAATTATGGAATCAAGAAGAAAGTTTCGTACCTCATCCACATTTAGAAAATTGCCGCAGTATTTTAGACAAGATGAAATCGAGAGATTTGCTTTTATATTATCCTTATCACTCTTTTGATTATTTTTTAGATTTATTAAGAGAAGCTGCTATTGATCCAAATGTCTCTCATATTCGAATGACGGTATATCGACTTTCTTCTAAAAGCCATGTGGTCAAATCTCTGTTGACAGCTCTGAAAAATGGGAAAGATGTCACCGTGATGATTGAATTAAGAGCTAGATTTGATGAGGCTGCAAATATAGATTGGGCCAATAAATTGAGAGATGAAGGCGCAAAAGTAATTACTGGAGTTAATGGTTTAAAAGTACATTCTAAAATCTGTCTGATTACAAGAAGAGAAAAAGGCAAGAAAATTTATTATGGATGTTTGGGCTCGGGAAATTTCCATGAAGTCACCGCAAAGTTTTATACAGACATTCAACTTTTCACAGCTGACCAATCCATCACTAGAGAGCTTAGAGAATTATTTAATTTTTTCGATAAGAATTATATCATTCCCAAAATGCAAAGATTAACCATTGCTCCTTTTAATTTGAGGTCAAAGTTAATCAGCTGGATCAATCGAGAAATTCGAAATGCAAGAGCGGGAAAAAGAGCCGAGATTTTTATCAAAGTCAATAGCTTAGTCGATGATGCTATTATTCAAAAGCTATATTACGCTAGCAAAGCGGGAGTCAAAATTCGTTTGATTGTAAGAGGTACTTGTTCTTTAATTCCAGGACTACCAAAAATCAGCGAAAATATTGAAGCTATTAGCATAATTGATCAGTATTTAGAACACAGTAGAATTTTCATATTTTATAATAATGGGAGAGAAGAAGTTTTCTTCGGTTCTGCGGATTTAATGACTCGTAATATTGATTATAGGATAGAGGTTATTGCGCCAATTCTAAATACTGAAATCCGTCAGCAGATAATTGATCTGATGGAATTGCAATGGCAGGATAATACCAAAGCTAGAATTTTTGATGCAGATCAAAACAATGAATTCAGGAAAGTAGAAGACCATCAAAGAAAATTGAGAAGTCAAATAGCAGCTCGTGATTATTTTTTACATTTATACCAATTGACAAAATCTACAGAGTTTGAAATTAGCAGCAATTGATATCGGCTCAAATGCCGTCAGACTTCTTTTTATACATGTGTATGAAACGGAAAAGGGATATACCTATGTAAAAGATGCTCTTTTTCGAGTTCCATTAAGGTTAGGCGAAGATGTATTTAGCGAAGGAAAATTATCCAAGAAGAAGATAGAAGACTTTGTAGATACGATGTCAGCATTCAAAAAACTGATGAATGTTTTTGAACCTATAGAATATATGGCTTGTGCTACTTCAGCGATGAGAGATGCTTCGAATGGAAAAGAAGTTTTAGAGAAAATTTACAAAAAGGCAGGGCTTAAAATTCAAATCATCTCCGGACAAGAGGAAGCCGATATTTTATTTTCAAACCATGCAGAAAAACTACAATTTCATCCTAAGCAAGATTATCTTTTTATAGATATCGGAGGAGGAAGTACTGAGTTGATTTTGATCAGTAAAGGTGTGATGATTGATAGGAAATCTTTTAATATAGGAACATTAAGACTAAGAGATAACAAGGTGGATAAAAAACAATGGGTGAGTTTGGACAGTTGGGTAAATCATTTTAAAACCAAACATCCTCATCTTATTGCTGTGGGTACTGGAGGGAATATTAATACGATGCAGAAGTATTTTAGCAAGAGCAAAAAAATGGAGATGCCCTGCTCTGTAATTCAAGATACTTATACAGCTTTGAAAGATTTAAGTGTTCAAGAAAGAATCTTAAAATATAGTTTAAAACCTGATCGAGCTGACGTAATTGTTCCTGCAGCTCAAATTTTATTAAGAGTTACTAATTCATTAGAAGTTCAAAATATTTTAGTGCCTAAAGTTGGACTTGCAGATGGAATGATTCATATGTTATTTGAGAAAATCACCAAAAAACTAGTCTTGCAAAATAATCTTTAGTAATAATGTGTGATATATGGATATCTTTTATGGTAACCATCTTGAACCAACATAATCAATGTATTTCTAAAGCTTTCAATATTTTCTTTTTCTGTAGCTGAAATAAATTCACAATGACATGGAAATTGACTTCGCATACTTTTTTTGAACTCTTCTTCTAAATCTGTTTTGATAGATTCTGGTAGATAGGGGTCAAAATGCTTTTCGCGGTAGGCATCCATTTTATTAAATACCATGATAGTAGGAATTTGTACCACTGATAATTCTTTTAGCGTTTCATTGACGACCATAATTTGATCTTGAAACTGCTCATGAGAAGCATCTACTACATGTATAATAATATCAGATTCTTTAGCTTCATCTAAAGTGGATTTGAAACTTTCAATAAGATTATGCGGGAGTTTTCTTATAAATCCTACCGTGTCAGAAAGTAAAAATGGAACATTATCTATCACTACTTTTCTAACAGTAGTATCTAATGTGGCAAATAATTTATTTTCTGCCAAAATATCAGACTTGCTCAATAAATTCATAATAGTAGATTTGCCGACATTAGTATATCCAACTAATCCGACTCTAATCATTTCTCCTCTATTTTTTCTACGAGTTTGATCTTGTTTATCGAGCGCTTCTAAATCTTTTTTGAGCAAAGCAATTTTATCTTTAGCCACTCGACGATCCGTTTCGATTTCCTTTTCTCCAGGACCTCTCATGCCGATACCACCTTTTTGTCTTTCAAGATGCGTCCAAAGTCCTTTTAGTCTAGGCAATAAATATTGCATTTGGGCCAATTCCACTTGAGCTTTAGCTTGAGCTGTTTGAGCTCTACCGGCGAAAATGTCTAATATTAAAGCTGTTCTATCTAATATTTTACATTTGAGATCTTCTTCGAGATTTCTAATTTGTGCAGGAGATAATTCATCATCGAAAATCACTAGATTGATATCAGCAAATTCAATATAGGTTTTAATTTCTTCCAGCTTCCCGCTTCCGACATAGGACCTAGAATCTGGATGTTCTAATCTTTGTGTGAATCTTTTAAAAGTCTGAGCTCCTGCAGTAGAAGCCAAAAATTCTAACTCATCTAAGTATTCATCTATTCTAGTGGCTGTTTCTTTATCCTTTATTACAGCTACTAAGATGGCTCTTTCTATATATTCAGGGTTCGTTTCGTGCATTATAGTAAAAATACGGATTCTACCTTTAAAAGTTGCGATATTTTTATTTCCAGTAGATAACACAGATTATAGCAGAGATAAATTATGCTCCATTCAGATAACTTCTTTTTATTTCCCGCAAAAATCCGCAGATGACCGCTGAAGGAGAGTCTGAATAATTTATTGAAGTTTACGAACTATTTACTTTCCTTACTGATGATGATATAAAATATAACACACCTCCACACTTTTAATTATTTCATTTTATAGCATAAAGGCCTCTTGGTCTAAATGCTTTTTTATTTAAAGAATTTGGAAATTCTCTCTTAAAATTAATTCCATAAGAAATCTTATGTTTTCATCAATTGTTTGAAAACTAATCCATTGTTTTAATAATTATAAAAACTTGGGCTATCTTGATAATTATCTTTTAAAATAAGCCAAAATGTTTTATTTTAATCAAAGTGTATTTAATTTTTATATTTGAATGATGAAGAGAGTTTTTACACTTACTACTTTTTACACTTTCTTTTTCTTTCACTTTAATGTCTTGGCTGATGATGTAGAGAAAACTGAATTTGATAGTATTTATATACACATAGCAACAGTTTTATCTCTTCAAAATATGGATTCGGCTATGATATTAGCTGATTCATTATTAGAAAGTAATCAGAAAGATCCTTTGAGAGAATTGAGAGTTTTAATGCTAAAAGCTTCTTTAAAAGATAATGAAGGGGAAGTATTAGAAGCTTTAGTTTATGCTAGTAAAGCAAATAAGATAGCTACAGAAATAAAAAACATTGAATGGCAAATGCGTATTGCTGGATTTTTGTATTCCACTTACAATGGAATTGGACTTCCTGAGCAAGGAAAACAATATATCAATAAAGTAGAACGACTCAATGAAACTGCAAAAACTCCTTTAATCCAATTATACGTTCATCAAGCAAAAGCTAAATTTTATTTAGATGATAGTTTACCTCAAAAAGCTTTAAATGAATTGATTCAGACAGATAACTTGATTAAGAACTTATCTAGTCAAAAAGTAGGACCAATTATAATTGCAACTACCTACCAATTAAAAGGATTGAGTTATGCTCAATTAAATGAATTAGAAAAAGCAAAAGATTTCTTATTTAAAGCAAAAGAATTAATCCCTGATAATTTCAGTGTTATTTTAGGATATATATATGTGGGTTTAGCAAAAGTTTATTTGCAAGAAAGCGACTTAATACTAGCCTTAAATTATTTAAATAAAACTGAACCAATAATAAAAGGATCTCAAGATTACAAACTAAAACTTATTTCACTTGAAACATGGAAATTGTACTATTTACAAAGTGATAATTCTGTTTTGGCAGATCAATATGATAAGCGTTTTTTGGAATTGAAAAGCGAAAAATCTTTTTATTTGGAAAAATTATCCAATCAACTTATTCATGAATTAAAAGTAGATTCTAATACGAAGACAAAGAGCTCTTTAATGCTGATCATTTTAATTTCATCTTTATTGATATTAATAGTGATGATTGCCCTTTATTATATTGATAGAAGAAAACAACTACAGAAAAATTATGAAAATATCGTAATTGAAGTGAAAGATTGGTTTGAAGATAAATAGGTAATTCTAGGAAAATCCCATTATAAATTTTGACCAAAAAGGCATTATTTCTTCTTGATTATAGGAATTTTTACGATATAGTGTAGATGATCTTGAATAATTTCTATCTCTTTGCGTTTCAATAGTTTGTATCTCTGTTTTAAATTTTTCAATCCAATTCCTGATTTTTCTTTCTGATAATTTGATTGAGCATGTGGATGTATATTATTCTTGATTAATAAAATATCATTTCACTCGTTATAGATTTCTAGTTTTAGAGGATTTTGCAAAGTAAATTGATTATGTTTAAGAGCATTCTCTACCAAAAGCTGCAATGCAAGCCTAGGCAAATAGCCATCTTTGTCAATACCTTCTACAGATATTTGAACATTTAATGCCTCCTCAAATCTCTCTTGAAATAAGCTCAAATAGGAATGTACAAACTGAATTTCCTCAGTTACTAAAGACAAACCTTCATTATGATCTTGTTGCAAAGAATAACGATAAACTTGAGTTAATTTATTGACATAATTCTTGACCCACTGATCCTGCGTTCCTGCTCTCAAGACTGACAAGGAATTAAACAGAAAATGAGGATCCAATTGTTTCCCTAAAAAAGCCAAACGAAGGTGTAATGCCTCTTGCTTTTGTTGTTCGATATTTAGTTTTTCTGTTTGTACTCTTTTATCTCTAAATAAATAATACTGTACTGGATACATCACTAAGAAAATCACAATGGCACGAGTAGAGAGACTTGGAAGAGCGGTAAGTAAGGAAATTTTTTTTAAAGGTAAAAGAGGATAATATTCAAAAGGGCTGAAATAGTAAAAGAAAACTAATAGAAGAATACCTAATAAAATATGAAATCCTTTAAGAAATTCCTTTTTGTTTTTAATGAAAAATTGATTGCTGATCCAAATTAAAAAAGACATTAATAGTACAAAAAACTGAGAACCAACTATATTTCTGATATCTTCATCATAAGCCTGTTCCACTCGAATACCTAGTGCAAATTGAGACAAAAGAAGACTAAAAAGAAAGCCTTGTAACAAATGATACTCTTTGGGAAATTTAAAAGTCATGAGACCATAAATTTATAAAATTATACATCCATCTTTCCTTATTATTTTTCCACCCATTCCAAGAAGGAGATCAAACGTTCTTTACTGACTTGGATAAATTCTTTAGGAAAAAACTCCATTGTAATCAATAGTTTTCTATTAGATAAGTTCTCCATGTTTTTAATAAAATGTCTATTGACAATATATTGACGATTAGCTCGATTAAAAATATGAGAATCCAGCTTCTCCATAATCTCTTCCAAACTTTTATTGAGGACAAAAGATTCTTTTGATTTGTCCATCACTAATAGTCTGTTGTTTTCAGTTTTGATTAAAACAATGTCATCAACAGCCAAAGGGATTATTTTTTCTTTATAATAAACAAGCATTTTCTTAGAAAAAGAAGATTCATTTTTACTTTTTAATAAGCTTTTCAGTACTGAATAGTCAATGGCTTCTTTTGGATGAGTTAAGTTATCTAATTTATGAAAGCTTTGTTGTAAATCTTCTTCTTGTACAGGCTTGAGCAAATAGTCAATACCATTAGTGTGGAATGCATTTAGAGTGTATTTGTCATAAGCTGTAACAAATATAATAGGAGCACTGATGGAAACGCGCTCGAAAAGTTTAAAGCACAATCCATCTCCTAATTGTATGTCCGAGAATATTAAGTCAGGCTGCTTATCGGAAGAAAGTATTTCCTCTGCTTCTGCAAGTGAATAAGCTACTGCATAAACTTCAGATTGTGGACGAATGCTTTCAATCATAATTTTTAATTCCTTGGCTGTTTTTATTTCGCCTTCAATAATCAAAATATTCATGAGAGTTGCTTTACTATGAGAGTATTATTTTTATTAAAGATAATAAAGAAATTTAAAGTGTAAGCATCCATCACTTTTGATATTTATAGACTATAAGCACTCTTCTTATACTCGTTAGGTTACCCTATCCTCACCTCTGTGTTAGCTACGTATTAATCAAGTATTATGTGTGTATTGTGCATGCCATTAGTGAGATAGGTTGGGATATGTTTCAACTTTGGTTTTGTCCGTTTCAACTTTTGATACTGCTGATTCGGCACTTTCCAGTAGTTTTCGGCTTTTTTACACAGTAGTTTTGGATAATTAATGATTAAATGTATTAGCTATGAAAAGATTTCTACAATTATTTTTACCGATTTTACTTTTTAGCACTTCGTGCTTTAATATTAAGTATGCTAAAGCACAAGCATTGCAAGACATTTCAGGAAACGCAACAATATCAGTGTCAGGTGCATCTGGCAATCCGAATGTTTTGAAAGATAATGACCCAAATACAGTTTTTGGTGGTGCGAGCAGTAATACTCCAATGACTTTCACATATGATTTAGGTAGCCAAAAAGTTCTGCAAGGTTATTCAATAAGCCCCCATCCTTTTTCTGCACCTGCTTATACGCCAAAAATATGGAAGTTAGAAGGTAGTAATAATAATTCTACCTGGACAAGTATCGACAATAGATCAGGAATGACTTGGGATGCAAATCCAGATAGGAAACTCTTCAATGCTGGCACTAATACAACTGCTTACAGGTATTATCGATTTGTAGTAAATCGCAACAATGTAGGAGGTTTCCCGAGTTATAATGTAGAAATAGCAGAAATTGAATTATTCGAAAACTTCTCCATCAATGGGAGGATATTTCTGGATGCCAATTATACGGATGGCGAGAACTATAATCCTGGAGCTGGTGATCAATTAATTGAGAACGCAACCGTATATCTAAAACAATTATCTTCCAGTGCAGCAAAAGCTACTACTACAACTGACAATAATGGTTATTACTCTTTTTCCAGAACTGATTTAGACAACCTAAGCGTATTTGCCGTTGTTGTCAATCCTCCTGCCGGCATGCAAATCGTATCCGAAAGAAATGTTCAAGGTGGTGTGAGCTTCCCAAGAACGACTTATGATGGAAGTTATATTTTTCATCCACATAATAAAGATGGCAATACATATCCTACATATACTAGGGATGCACAGAATTTAGATTTCGGATTTAGGTATGCAACTGGCACCATCCCTCAGAATATGGTTAGTAATAACTTGATTACCAATGAGCAAAATGGCACTTTTGGGACTACGGACACCAATAAGTATTTAGCTAATCATCCAAATGCAAGGACTTTTAATAGAAATACAAGCCATCCAGAGTTATATAGAGCAGTAAATGGTTATGCCATTCCAGGAAGGCAAACGATAGGATCTTGGCCTTTTCCCCAGTCCTTTGTTGGTCATGATTTCACAGGAAATGGTAATATTAATAATGAGGGTATATTGTGGGAAGAGCGATCCTATGTAGTAACTGATTTTTTAGGCACATTGGTTACTGAAAGAGGGGATGAAGCAAGAAATTTATTGAATGATCATATTCTTGGTCAAAAACAAGGTTGGAGAAGTTCATTTGGAGCTACAACTGGAGAATGGAATGATCAGTTTTTGGCAGTAAATGGTTCTAATAATGAGGGGAATAGTACTACTAATCTGCTGTTTACCGATCAATTTGAATTGGTTTCAGGAAGGGAATATACGGTTGGTTTTTATGGGAAAAATGCAAATAAATTCATTCAAGGATCTAACGCCCTTAAAGAAGTAACAGTACAGTATCAATTGGTAAATTTATCAAACTCTAATGTAGTTAAAACAGGCTTATTGACACTTCCACCAAGTAATGGCGACGAATCTGATAGACCACACAATAGTTGGGTGAATTTAAATGCAACTTACACTCCCACAGCTACTGGTAACTATGCAATATATTATTATTTAGGCACTGGAGCTGTTGTTGGGAATGACTTTTACTTAGATAATTTCTATGTCAGCCGTAATCAATTTAGTATATCAGGAAAGGTATTTAATGATTCAAATGGATTAGTAAATAATATGGTTGATGGCAATCCTATTAATGATATTGACGGAGCTTTATATGCATACCTAATAGATCCCACTACTGGTAAAGTCACACATCGTCAACCTGTAAGCGCATCTGGTGAATATGCATTTAATGATGTTACCTTTAAAACCTACCAAGTAGCTATCAGTAACAAGCAAATTGCAATAAATGGCGATTACTCATATGATAATAATAACATGAACGACATAGAAGACGGTGATGCGTATAAATGGAAATTCATGGGTGTGCATTATGGTCAAAACAATCTATCGGGCACTGGAAATATCAACAGCCATCATCTCATAGAAGTTATCCCAGGTAATGCTGTGAATGACGTTACAAATGTAAATTTTGGTTACAATAGATTACCTTTTGCTGATGAAAAGACTTATGTACTTCCTCATCAAGCATTTACAGAAGGAGCTCCAACAGGTTATCCAGATCTAAGTTCTCCTACAGAGCGTTATTTCTATATTCCTACCTCAGATGAGAACTTGAGTGGATATACTCATAATGGATTATTAACTGGATCAGATCCAGAAGATTGTCCAGATAGCGAAAGCTGTAATTTAGGTACTACTTTTAAAGTGAATAGCATTTATCCTTCTACTGTTTTGTTCTATAACTATGGTGGAGAGACAGGAGTTCGCGCTTTACAAGTTGGTGATAGTATTCCAAACTATGATCCTGCTTTACTGATGATTTATGCTAAGGAAGGAACCGGAATGGGAGACACTACTGGAGGCGTTTTAAGTGGGAATCCTGTAGGATTTGAGTATTCCATAGTAGATGCCGCTGGTTTCTGGAGTGCACCTGCACCTTATACCATCTTGACTGATAATGCACTACCGGTAGAGTTATTATACTTTACTGCTCAAGCGCAAGGTTGTGATGTAGTATTAGAATGGGCAACTGCTTCTGAGATGAATAACGACTTCTTCGAAATACAGAGAAGCAGCAATAGCTATGAGTGGAATACGATTGGTAAAGTAGATGGTAATGGAAATTGCAATACAAGAGTAGATTATCAGTTTGTAGATAATGATATATCAAATGGCATCAACTACTACAGATTAAAACAAGTTGATTTTGACGGTACAGCTGAATATCACAAAATCATCTCTGTGGATGGTACCAAATGTTCTACTGCTACTGTGAAAATATTCCCAGTGCCAGCTCAAAACATTCTAAATGTCAATTTAAGCTTCAAGGATTTACAAAAAGCTCAATTAACAATTATAGATGTTTCTGGTAAGAGAATTAGAACAATCTCTCAAGTAGATGCTAACAATCAAATCGATTTAAGCAATATTCCTAATGGCACTTATTTCTTACAAATCAATTCAAATAACAAACAAGTGGAAACTTATCCATTCTCGATTGTGAAATAAGATTGTTTAATTTTTTAAAAGCAAACAGGCTATCCATAACGGGTAGCCTGTTTCTTTTTAGATGAATGATGATTTTAGAGAGATGATATAATTTCAAATTGCGAAATTCAAATTACGGAGTACGAAATAATGTGGCAATGAGCTAAGGTTTCAAAAGCTAGAACAGATCTTCGTAATCAGCGGGCTGTTTTTAACTCCAGCATACTTGCTTTCTTAATGCTCTAATTCTTCACATTATTATATTGCCACAATACTTTAACTTCTTAATGTTTCAAAAAAGTCTGCGTAATCAGTAGGCTGTTTTTACTCTCTATCATACTTGCTTTCTTAATGTTCTAATTCTTCACATTATTACATTGCCACAATACCTTAACTTCTTAATGTTTAAGACAAGTCTTCGTAATCAGCGGGCTGTTTTTTAATTAAACAGTTCTTTTGTGTTGATACCAATTCAACAAGCACTGCGGTCTGTTGAAAGTAGATTATTTCAAAAACGGTCTACTGTCTTTCGTCTTATCGTCAAACATGGTGGTCTGTAGTCCAGGTCTGTAGACTAATACGATCTACCATCAAACACAGTCGTCTATTGTCAATTGTCTGTGGACTAAAACGGTCGTTCGTGGTCTATGGTCAGTAGTCTAAAAATCACATAAAAAAGATATAAGCCAATGTAATTGCGAATGTTACACCAATAAAGTCTGCTAGTAAACCAATGCCAGCAGCATATCTCGTGTTTTTGACTCCAACAGAACCAAAATAGAGCGCCAAAATATAAAATGTAGTATCAGTAGCTCCATTCATAATACAAGATAATCGTCCAGTAAAAGAATCAGCTCCATATTCATTCATAGCATCCACCATCAAGCCTCTAGCTCCACTACCACTAAAAGGCTTCATAAATGCTACTGGTAATGCATCTGTAAATGAAGTATCCATTCCAAGCCAGGCTACTAAACTAGAAATTCCCTGAGTGACGATATCCATAGTGCCAGAGCTTCTTAAAAGTCCAATACCGACTAGCATCGCGACTAAATACGGTATAATAGTAATGGAAACTTGAAATCCTTCTTTTGCTCCATCTATAAATGTCTCGTATACATTGATCTTTTTGAAAAAAGCTAAAGCAATAAATATCACAATAATAGTCATGATGATTAAATTGCCAGAGACGTCAATGACTTTGCTCATCTTCTCTAATGGGAAAGATCGAATCATATACACTAGTCCGCCGATAAACCCTGATATTCCTACGAAATAAGCTATCAATACTTTATCCAAAAGATTGATTTTTTGTATCAATGCTAATATAAACACAGAGATAATCAAAGAACCATAAGTAGCAATCAATAATGGCAAAAAGATATCTGTAGGATTTACAGCTCCTGCTTGAGTTCTAAAAGCTAAAATGCTCACAGGGATAATCGTCAAGCCAGCAGTATTAATCGTCAAAAACATAATCATGGCATTACTCGCTCTTTCAGGAGTCGGATTAAGACTTTGAATTTCTTTCATCGCTTTTAATCCTAATGGAGTCGCAGCATTATCTAAGCCTAACATATTTGCACTGAAATTCATTAGGATACTTCCCATAGCAGGGTGGTCTTTGGGGATTTCTGGAAATAATCTTGAAAAAAATGGACCCACTATTTTAGAAATTACCTTAATAGCTCCACCAGCTTCACCGACTTTCATTAATCCTAGCCATAATGTCATCACTCCAGTTAATCCTAAAGAAATTTCAAAAGCTGTTTTGGACATATCAAAAGTACTGTTGACCATTTGTGTGATGACTTGAGTATCACCGGCAATCAGTTTAATTATTGCAATAAGAAAGGATACCAAGAAAAAGAGTACCCATAGATAGTTTAAGACCATATATAGAATGTCGAGAAATCAAATAACAGGTCAATTTCAAAATTTTATTTCAATTAATTGATTTTAAAGGTCAAAAAGATAATTTTAAGTGAGATGGTATTAATATTTATTTAATGAGTTCATTTCAGCAAGTTGAATCGGTATCTGTACATTTATCTTTTACAAAAATTATGTCTACAACTATTTTTCATCTTGATAACCATCAATATATAGATAAAGGAGAGGGGGAAGTATTGGTTATGTTGCATGGATTATTCAGCAACTTGGCAAATTTTCAGCACACTGTAGATTATTTTTCCAAAAATCATAGAACTATAGTTCCTTTTTTCCCATTAGCAGAACTATCTGTAGACGAAGCTAATGTGGACGGATTAGTTCAATATCTAGAAAGTTTATTGAACATATTGAATATTGAAAAATGTACCATAGTTGGAAATTCTTTGGGCGGTCATGTAGGCATTGAATACACCTTAAAACATTTGCATCGGGTGAATGCTTTGGTTTTGACAGGGAGCTCAGGCTTATTTGAAAAAAACTCAACTACTCAAGAAATTCCAAAGCGTGGAAATTATGAATACATTCAACAGAAGACCCAAAAGACTTTTTATAATCCTCTATTAGCTACTAAGGAAATAGTTGATGAAGTATTCGAAATTGTAAATGATAGAGCTAAAGCCACTAAAGTTTTGAAAATTGCTAAATCAGCAGTGAGAAATAATTTATCTCAAGAATTAGCAAGGTTGAGCATCCCAGTATTTTTAATCTGGGGAGAAAATGATGAAATCACTCCACCGAGCGTTGCAGAAGAATTTCACAAATTGATTCCAAATTCTAAGTTAGCATGGATAAATAATTGTGGACATTCAGCTATGATGGAAAGGCCGAATCGATTCAATGAACTATTAGACGAATTTTTACGTTCATTAAAGCAAAAGAATTAATAATGTTTGCAAATCTATTAATAGACGTTTCCATACCTACTTTATCTTTAAATGATACTGTAGATAGAGCATTGTCTATCATGCAAACAAATGCTATTCAAAGAATTCCCATCGTAGATCAAGAGAATAGATATCTAGGGAATGTTCAGGAAGAAGATTTATTAGATAGTGAGGATGATAACAATTTGGTAGCTTCCTTATTAATAGAAAGATTACCCATCAATTTTGACGAGCATTTATTGAATATTCTTAGAAATCCAAATTTTGTAAAAGATGGCTTTTTAGCAATAGTCGATCACGATTTTCAATATGTAGGTGTTGTAACTCATCGTTCCGTAATTGAATTTATAGGAAAAGATAGAGCAATAGAAATGGCAGGAGGAATAATTGTTCTTGAAATCAAAGCTATTCATTACTCTATGACTGAGATTTCTAGAATTGTTGAAAGCAATAATGCCAATGTGATTTATTCTTATATCTCTAACAGTTCCAATATTGAGAACTTATTGATTACAATTAAAGTCAATAAACTAGATTTAAAAGAAATTATTTCATCTTTCGAAAGATATCATTATCAAGTCATAGCAGAATTTAACACCACTTCAAGTGAAGAAGATATTCAAGAAAGATATGATTCTTTAATGATGTATCTCAATGTCTAAAAAAGCGCTGTATTTTTAATATTACCAATAATTTTATTGTATCAATCTATATCATTTGTCGTATTATAAGTATTTTCTGGGCGTAGTATGGTGTTTGATTTGTTATACTCAGCTAGAGGCGCAAATAAAAGTTCCATCTATTTCCAATATTATTAAAGGGACAGGAGAAAAGGTAGTTATCAAAGACATTGTTATTAGTGGCAATAAAAAAACACAAGAGAAAGTAGTAGTTAGAGAATTAGGTTTTGGTATTGGTGATTCATTGCCTATCAGTAACATTGCAGGAGTCTTGGATAGAATCAAATTGAATTTATTGAATACTAAATTATTCAGTGATGTTCAAATGAATATTAAAAACTGGGAAGAAGATGGACTCGATCTTCATGTAACAGTTATAGAGAAATGGTATATCACTCCTATTCCAATTTTCCAATTAGCAGATAGAAACCTTAACGAATGGTGGGTAGATAGAAATCACGATTTTAAGCGAATTCAATATGGAGTTGCAGTCAATTGGGCTAATTTTAGAGGCAGAAATGAAACCTTAAATATCTCAGGCTCTTTGGGCTTTGCGCAAATGCTTACACTCGATTATCAGATGCCTAATCTCTCTAGAAACGGTAGGTTCGGTGCTTCTTTTAATGTCATGATGATGCAGACGAAGAGGATGGCTTATGATACATATAAAGACAAGCTATTGTTCTACTATGATGATGATATGATTAAAAGATCGGTGGATTTGTCTTCACGATTATTATTGCATAAAAATATTTATATCCAACATTACGTAGAAGGGAAATTTAGCTATAGATGGGTAGATGATAAAATCAGTCAATTGAATCAAGATTATTTTTTGAATGGTGCAAATCAACAAATAGCGGTATCCTTAAAATATGGTTTTGATATTGACAAAAGAACTTTAAAAGCATATCCTACAAGAGGATTTCAAGTGGAAGGCTCTATAACTAACTATGGGCTAGGACTACAAAAGCAAGTCAATATGACTACAACTTCTTTATTTGCTAGTAAATTTTTCACTTTAGATAAATACGAAAAACATTCTACAGGACATTCTATAAAACTAAAAGCGTCTTACCCTTCCAAGCAACCTTATAATATTCAAAGCGGTTTAGGGTATGAGCAGGATTTTGTAAGAGGATACGAGTTATATGTAATAGATGGTCAAAGTTATGCCCTTATAAAAAATGAATACAGATATAAGCTCGGTTCTTTAAGATTATCATTCAATAAGAAAAAAGCAAATAAAGTCCCTAAGCAAGTTTTTCCAATCGATTTTTATTTGAAAACATATTTGGATGCCGGTTATGTAGAGGATAAATATTTTACAGAATTTAATACTTTACGTAATAAATGGATGATGGGGACAGGTGTAGGTCTCGATATTTTAGTATTATATGATAGATTAATTAGAATGGAATACTCTATCAACCGTGAAAAGAAACATGGATTTTTCATACATCTAGAATTGCCTTTTAAGTAAAATTTTTCAAACCGAAAGAATAGATTAACTTTAGCATTAGAGATTTTTTCAAATGAACATAGCCATATATAGCAAAGTTTTCAAAAAAGACCATTTGCCTTATTTACCTGATTTAATTCATGCATTACATCATTTGGGATATCAAATTACAGTTTACGAACCTTACCTAAAGTCTTTTAAAAAGCAAATCTCTTTATTACCTCCATTATTTTCTTTTAAAACTCATCTAGACCTTGTCGATCAAGTAGATATTTTGATTTCAATAGGTGGAGATGGTACTTTGTTAGATACCGTTCATTTTGTGAGAGATAGTGGGATTCCGGTAGCAGGTATAAATGTAGGACGTTTAGGGTTTTTAGCTGATATCAATAAGTATAATATAAACGATCTTGTCCAAGCCATTCATAGTCATAACTATATCATAGAAGATAGAACTTTGATGCACGTAGAAACTTCAAGAGATGTTTTTGGTGAGGTGAATTATGGATTAAATGAGTTGACTTTACAGAAGACAGATTCTTCCTCCATGATTATAGTTCATACTTATTTGAATGGGGAATTCTTGAATTCATTTTGGGCAGATGGATTAATAGCCTGCACGCCTACAGGATCTACAGCATATTCATTGAGTTGCGGAGGGCCTATTGTTTTTCCCATAGCGAATACGTTTGTTTTGACTCCAGTTGCGCCACATAATCTCAATGCAAGACCTTTGGTAGTGCCTGACAATACTGTACTTTCATTCGAAGTAGAAACACGAGCAAAATCATATTTGTGTTCAATTGACTCAAGATACAAAAAAGTGGAAAGAGACTTTAAGTTGGCAATTCGAAGAGAATCTTTCCAATTTAAATTATTGAGAATGACAGATACTTCCTATATAAAGACCTTAAGAAAAAAATTAATGTGGGGAGAAGACACCAGAAATTAAATAGAAACAGCATAGAAATCCTTTCTTTTGAAAGACGAAATAATGTTAAAATCCTGAATCAGTGTATATTGAATATAATCTGATTCATTTTGTACGTTATTTACATATCTTTGTGCACTCGAAAATGAGAAGAAATAAGTGAATAATTGGCTGAAAATAGTGGTCGGCGGGATAATGTATTGTTTGTGTGCCTTAAATTTAAGCGCACAAGTGAGTGAATACGGGCTATTTGTAGCTACTACTAACTACTTCGGCGACTTAAACCCTAATTATTCCTTTAAGCAAAATAGAGTAGGTGGAGGAGTTTTTTATAGATATAATATCAATAACAGAATGGCATTAAGAGCTGGAGTATCCTATGCATGGGTGGCAGCCTCTGATGCAAAACTATCTAATTCTCAATCTTATCTCACTACAAGAAATCTTGATTTTCAGTCTAATATTACTGAAGTTAGTGGATTGTTTGAAATCAACTTTTTTGATTGGGAGCAAGGAGCTCAATCTTTAGGTAAGGTCAAAAAGAAGAAAAATTGGACCCCTTACGCTTTTGCAGGAGTAGGGTTTTATCATTTTAAAAGTTATACCTATTACAAGGGAACAAAATATTTCCTAGAGCCAGTGGGGACAGAAGGTCAGAAAAATGCTAATGCTGTGAATGAAAAAACACAAAGTGGATATAGTCCATATGCCCTATCTATACCATTTGGTGGAGGGATCAAATGGAGCATTAATCGCAATATCACCTTGCAGGCTGAAGTGATGACAAGAAAAACATTTAATGATAATCTAGATGATGTAAGTGGGAAATATGTGGATGCTTCTCAACTCAATTATTATAAAGATGGAGTGAATGTTTCAGAAATCTTATCGGATAGATCTCCAGAATTAGGGATTGCTCTTATTGGGTATCCAGGTAAGCAAAGAGGTAGCTCCAAAGACAATGATAGGTTCAACTTTTATAGTATTGGCATCACCTATACATTTAACACCATAAAATGTCCCACATTTTAAAGTCTTATTTTATGGAAGAAATTAAACCACAAAACATCAAAGACCTCCTAGAGATCAATAAATTGCCTGAGCATATCGCAATCATTATGGATGGTAATGGTAGGTGGGCAAAATTACATGGCAAGCCTAGAGTGTTTGGGCATAAGAGTGGAGTGAAAGCAGTAAGAGCAGTTACGGAAGCGTGTGCAGAAATAGGAGTGAAATATTTGACCTTGTATGCTTTTTCAACAGAAAACTGGAATAGACCAGCTTTTGAAGTGACAGCATTAATGGAATTGTTGGTTTTGACTATCGGTGGAGAAATCAAAACGCTTCAAAAAAACAATATCAGATTAAATGCAATTGGCAATATTGATAATCTGCCTAAAAGTTGCAAAGCGAGCTTGCTGAAAGCCATAGAAGCCACTAAAGACAATACTCGAATGACTTTGACATTGGCATTGAGTTATGGTTCTAGAGAAGAAATCTACGATGCATTTTTGAAGATGCATAAAGATTTGCAAAGTGGTCAGTTGTCATTAGATCAGCTCAATCATGATAGTATTAGAGATTATTTATACACCTCTAACATCCCAGATCCTGAGTTATTGATTAGAACAAGTGGAGAACACAGAATAAGCAATTTTTTGTTGTGGCAATTAGCCTATACAGAATTTGTGTTTACAGAAAAATTTTGGCCTGATATTGAAAAAGATGATCTTTATTCATTCATCTATCAATTTCAGCAAAGAGAAAGAAGATTTGGTAAAACCAGTGAACAAATTAACAGTTAATGAATCGTTTTAAGCATTTATTTGCACTATATATAATGTTGCTGCTAGTAGGCAATGTAATAGCCCAAGATACTGAAAGTGAAGTGATAAAAGCTGACGACGAGTCGGAACTAATCATCGATTATAAGGATCCAAAAAAATATACCATCAATAAATTTGATATTATAGGGTCACAATTTTTTGATAAAAATATCATCAGAAGTATCACTGGAATTTTTGTCGAGCAAGAACTTGAAATTCCTGGAGATGAAATCGCTAAAGCGGTGAAAACTTTGTGGAAACAAGGACTTTTTACGGATATAGAGTTCCGAGTAGATAATGTCCAAAATGGAAGAGTTGATTTGCTATTATATGTAGTAGAAAAACCTAGAATGTCAAACTATTTTTTCAAAGGAATTAAGAAAGGACAAGCGGAAGATATTTCTAAAAAAATCACTAACCTTAAAGGAAGACCTATCACGCCTTCTTTGGAGAACACCATTAGAAATACAGTACAAGATTTCTATAAAGAGAAAGGTTATTTATCACCAGAAATTACTTTTTCAACTGTTAATGATACCATTGCATTGAACTCTGCTTCTGTATATATCAATGTAGATAAAGGAAGTAAAGCCAAAATTTCTTCAATTGAATTTGAAGGTATAGAAGCTTTAGAAATTGGGAAGGTTCGTAAATCGATGAAGGAAACTCGTCAGAAAACGACTATTAAGTTATTTAATTCTTCTGATAAAGAAATTCTAACAGATAAGAAAAGATTGAAGAAAGCACTATATACTTTAGCGAATTTCAACTTTACTTCAGTTAAAAATTTCTTTGATGAAAGAGTAGTGTTGAGTTTGTTCAAAGGAGCGAAATTCAACGAAGAGAAATATTTCGCAGACAAAAGAGCTTTAATCGATTTGTATAACAAAGAAGGTTATAGAGATGCTACTATCACTTACGATACAGTATTCATGCCGGATAGAAATGATGTGAAAATCAAAATTAAAGTCAACGAAGGCAAAAAATACTATTTCAGAAATATTGAATTCAAAGGAAATGCTAAATATTCAAGTGAATTATTGAGCAAAGTCATGGGAATCAAAAAAGGAGATGTCTATAACACAGAATTACTTCAGAAAAAACTGTCTATGGATCCTAATGGAGCTGACGTTTCTTCTTTATATTATGATGATGGTTATTTATTCTTCTCAGTAGATCCAAAAGAAACAGGTATTTATGGTGATTCTATTGACTTAGAAATTAGAATTTCTGAAGGTCCGCAAGCGACTATCAAAAATGTGATCATTGAAGGAAATGATAAAACGAGTGAGCACGTTATTCGTAGAGAATTGAGAACAATGCCAGGTCAGAAATTTAGTAGAACAGATTTAATCAGATCACAAAGAGAAATCGCAAGTTTAGGATTCTTCGATCCACAAGCGACTCAAGTAGTCCCTGTGCCGAATCCTCAAGATGGTACTGTAGATATTAAATATGTAGTGACTGAAAAATCAGCCGACCAGATAGAGCTATCTGCAGGTTGGGGTGGATCTCAAGGTATCATTGGTACTTTAGGATTATCCTTCAATAACTTCTCTATAAAAAACATTAAAGAGAAAAAAGCATGGACTCCATTACCTACAGGAGATGGTCAGAAATTAAGTATCCGTGTTCAAAGTAATGGTAAGCAATATCAAACGTATAATTTCTCCTTTACAGAGCCTTGGTTAGGTGGAAGAAAACCTAATGCATTATCTTTCTCTGCATTTAGATCTAGATACCAATTGATCAACTATTCTACTAATAAAGCTTACGGAAGTCAAATCACCAATGGTGCTTCAGTAGCATTGGGAACAAGATTAAAATTCCCTGATGATTATTTTGTATTCCAAACTTCATTGAATTATCAAAACTATGCTTTGAATAATTTCAGCGAGAGAATTTACAGTGAAAAAGCTACGATAGAAAACGGAAACTTTAACAACTTAAACTTGAAACTGACACTTTCTAGAAACTCTATGGATCAACCGCTTTATCCTACAAGTGGATCTAACGTGAGTCTTTCAGGTCAATTCACATTGCCATATTCCATGTTTAGAAAAGATGATTTCTATAAAGATGTATCTGTAGAAGATAAATGGAAATGGGTAGAATATCACAAATGGAGAATGTCAGCAGACTGGTATCAAGCTTTAGATAAGAAAAATAAATTGGTTTTCAGAGCTTCTGCTAAATTTGGTTTCTTAGGATATTATAGCAAAAAAACGGGATTGTCACCTTTCGAGAGATTTGAAGTCGGTGGTAATGGACTTCCAAGTAATATCGTTTTATTTGGACAAGATATCATTTCACAAAGAGGATATGGTGTTTATTCAGATGATGGTGGTGATGCGATCTTTAACAAATTCACGATGGAGTTGAGATATCCATTCTCCTTAAATCCATCTGCTACTATTTATGGATTAGTCTTCGCTGAAGCAGGTAATAGTTATAGAACCTTTAAAAACTACGATCCATTCAGTTTGAATAAGAGTGTGGGTATAGGTATTAGAGCGTTCTTGCCGATGTTCGGATTGTTGGGTGTAGATTATGGCATAAGATTTGACCAGCCTAAGAATGATGACGATAACCGTATACAATCAGCAAAAGGTTTCTTCGATTATATTGCGAAAAATGGATCTTTTACAATTATATTAGGGTTTGAACCTGAATAAATAGAAGAATATGAAAAAATTACTGTTTGCCTTAACCTTTGCTTTGATGAGCGTCATGAATGCTCATGCTCAGAGATTTGCTTATGTAGATACAGATTATATTTTGGATAAAATTCCTGCTTATAATGAATCACAGAAAAAACTTGATGCCTTAGTAGGTACTTGGAATAGTGAAATCGAATCAAAAATGAATGATGTCAAACAGCTTTATTCTAAGTATCAAGCAGAAGAATTTCTTTTGACGGATGAAATGAAAAAGAAACGTCAAGATGAAATTATAGCTAAAGAGCAAATAGCTAATGAGCTTCAAAAACAAAGATTTGGATACGAAGGAGACTTGTTCAAAAAAAGACAAGAACTGATTCAACCGATACAAGAGAAAGTTTATAATGCTATAGAGAAAATTGCAACGAATTTGGGATATGATTTTATCTTAGATAAGACTGCAGGCGGATCTACCTTATTGTATACTAATTCAAAATATGATTTAAGCGAGCAAGTGCTTAAAGCTATCCAACCTTAACCTTTTTAAATCAAATAAAACTATTCAATTATTATGAGAAAAATCATCTTTACACTAGCTGTAGTAGCTATGACAGCAATTTCATTTAATGCAAATGCACAAATCAAAGCTTATAAGTTTGGTTATGTAAATTCACTAGAGATTTTGGATGCTATACCTGAGAAAAAAACTGCTGATGCTGATTTAGAGAAATATGGTAATGATCTTTATGCAAGCTTAGAGAAAATGTACGGTGAGTACCAAAAGAAAATTCAAGATTTTCAAACTGGTGTTCAAAACAAGTCTTTGACAGAAATCGATCAAGAATTTAAAGCAAAAGAAATCCAAGATTTAGAAAAAAGAATCCAAGATTTCCAAGATCAAGCAGATGATAAAGTAGCAAAAAAACGTCAAACTTTATACCAACCATTATTTGACAAAATCAACAAAGCAATTGCTGATGTAGCTAAAGATGGTGGTTATACTTATATTTTTGATTCTAGTGCAGGATCAATCTTACATGCTGACGAATCAGAAAACTTAATCAACCCATTAAAGAAAAAATTAGGCTTGTCTACTGCTGCTTCTAAATAAGAAAACATGAAGCATAGTGAAAGTCCTATAGGAATATTTGACTCTGGTATTGGCGGCTTAACGGTCGCCAATGCTGTTTTAAATACACTCCCAAACGAGAGTCTTATCTACTTTGGTGATACAGCTCATCTTCCTTATGGTGATAAGTCTCCAGATACCATCAAAAGATACTGTTCTGTTATTACTAGCTTCTTGTTAGGGTGCAATGTCAAGCTCATTATTATCGCATGTAATAGCGCCTCTTCTGTGGCTTTTGAATATGTGCAAGAAATTGCAAAACAGCATGATGTTCAAGTTATAAATGTAATCGATCCAGTTGTCGATTATATCCATTTGAATAAAATCAATAACGTAGGTGTGATAGGCACTAGAGCCACTATAGGTTCAAATATATTCCCCAATAAAATCCTTCATTTACATCCCAACACACGCGTAGAGTCTTTAGCTACTCCTTTACTTGCTCCTATGATTGAGTCAGGATTCATAAAGGGAGATATCAGTAAAGCAATAATTGAAGCATATCTAGCAGAACCTGTATTAGATGATATCAATGCATTGGTTTTGGCATGTACTCACTATCCATTAATTAAGAAAGAGATTGCTGAGTTCTATCTAGATGCTCACCGTGAAGTAGAAATTTTGGCTACTAATGAAATTGTAGCTCAGTACGTAAAAAAGGTATTAGAGTCTTCTGATTTAATCAATAAAAGCTCTAAGGTTCAACATCAATTCTTCGTTTCTGATTATACCGATTCTTTTGAAGAGACCACTAAATTATTTTACAAAGAGGAAGTCTTCTTGAAGCATTCAAGAATTTTTGAAGAGGAAGCTTAGTTTAAATTTGTCATCATCTGACCAAATCTTCTAATTTCTTTATCTAGTAAATCATAGTTCCATTTAGATACAGATAAAGCTTCTACAGATTCTAATTGTAGAATGGCTTCTTTAATATTAATTGCTTTCTGTTTTTGTACAATCGCTTTTCCTTGTTGAGATAAATTTTCAGATAAGTATTCTTGTTCAGTTTGTCCAGGAGTGGGTATCAAAATCATCTTTTTTCCAAAAAGCGATAAGTCCATTATCGTACTATAGCCAGGTCTGCAAATGACAATTTTCGCATTGGATATTTCTTTCAGCAAATCTTCTGTGTGGAGGTAGTTAATGATTGTCAAATGTCCTATTTGTTGATTTGGAGCATTTTCTACAACACCTCTTATTAAAATTGAAGGCAAATTTATCTCTTTTAATTGCTCAGCAATAATTTCTTCAAAATAACTTCTTTGAGGTTCAGGGCCAGATAATACAGCTACTATTTTGTTTCCTTTTTCTTTATTTGAAAAGTGATAACTTGAAAATCTACTTAGCGGACCAATGTATTTAATTGGAGTTTTTAGATTTAAATCATGTGATAAAATCCCAGAAAGATTGTGCTCTTTTTCATAATCTGGCACCCAGATTTCTCTGAAATTCTTTAAATAGGTTTTGTGCCAAAACAATATGATTCCACTTCCCCAACGTAATAATTTGGGCGGTAATACTCTGATTTGATGCCCTAAAAAGATAGAAGGTATTTTATCGGAATAAACACCATATCGATTGTCAGAAATGATAGCATCAATATTATTTTCTATGATAATTTTCTGTATTGCTTTTTGTTCTTTTTTGATTGCTCGGATTATGCTAGGAGCTTTCATGACAGTCTTCCACGCACCACCCCAACCACTAGGGTATTCAATGTTATAAGAAGGTAGACTGTGAGTTTTTAGACGTGGGAATTCTTCTGAAATAAATTTTAAAGAATCACCATCTCCAGCTAAGTGAACATCAGCTCCATAATGAATCAATCTTTCAACCACAGGTATACTTCTAGTAGCATGTCCTAAGCCCCAATTGAGCGGAGCAACTACTATTTTTTTACCTGATAAAAATTTTTCCATTTGTTAAAAATACAGATAGCTAAGCAATAATCGTTATTTTCATAGGTATATAGAAGAATATGAAAAGATTTGTGACTTATATGATAATGTTTTTTGCCTTTAATGCCTTGTTAATGGGATGTAAATCTTCTAAAAAATGTGGCTGTCCAACTTTTGGACAAAAAGAAACATCAGCTAATATGATGGCGTGTCAACCATCATTATTGCCAGTAATGAATTAGAAATTACTTTTTATTAGCAATAATTACACCTGTTAGGATGATAGCAAATCCAATAACATGAGAAACTCTTACAGCTTCTCCTAAAATAAAAATCCCTATTAATACTGCAAATATTGGTATCAAATAAGTTGTGAAAGATGCGAATAATGCACTTGTTCTCTGAGTCAGCCAATTGAAGAAAAACATGGCAATTGCAGTTCCAAATATCCCTAAAATGAGTAAATATTGAATTCCAACTTGTGCATTAGGGTCGTGAAGAATTCTTTCAAAAGTACCATTCCACGCTAAAAATGCAGCTGCAACAGGTCCCATAAATATAAATCCAAATATGGAAATCTGTATAGGATGTATGTCGTAAATCATGACTTTTGACTTCAAAATATTGGCAGACATTCCATAACAACTTGTCGCCAATACAATCAAAAGTGCATATTTAGGATCAAAATTAAAATCGATATCTGACTGAGTTAAAATGATAGTCGCTGCACCAGAAAAGCCAATGATAACTCCAATAAATTGATTCCATTTAGCTTTTACTCCAAAAAGTAAAACTCCGAAAATTAAAGCAAATAATGGTGTAGTCGTATTTAAAATTCCTGTGATAGATGTACTGACATGCGTTTGACCGTAAGAGAACAAAATAGGTGGAAGTCCGCTCCCTAATAATCCTGCTAATCCAGTATAAGCAACAGCTTTTAAAGGTATTTTTTTATGAAAAAAAAGAAGGAAAGGTAGTAAAGTACAAAAAGCAATAAAAATTCTTAATGCACCTACTTCTAATGGTATGAAAGATTCTAAACCTCTTTTAATGAAGAAAAATGAAAATCCCCACATCATGGATAGGCCGACTAATAATAGCCAGTTGACTACCTGATTTCCCTTCTTCATTTTATAAAAAACTATAAAATTTCAGTACAGATAGTAGATACTGTTTTGAAGTCACTCATCGTGTAAAAGTGAATACAAGGAGCGCCATTAGCAAACAATTCTTTGGACTGTTGTACACACCATTCTATTCCTAATAATCTGACTTCTTCATCATTTTTACACTTGCGGATTTCTTTCACTAATTCATCAGGAAAGTCGATATAAAAGTTACTTGGAATACCTTTTAATTGTGCAAGTTTTGTGATAGGCTTGATTCCTGGAATGATAGGAACATCAATCCCAATAGCTCTACAATCTTTTACAAATTTCAAGAAAGCAGCATTGTCAAAAAACATTTGAGTGACGATATAGTGAGCTCCAGCATCAATTTTTTTCTTCAAAAACATTAAGTCTTCTTGATAGCTAGCTGCTTCAAAATGTTTCTCAGGATATCCTGCTACTCCTATACAAAAATCAGTTTTGACAGCATCCACCAAGTCTTTATCTAAATAATGACCTTTGTTCATGTCGTCTAATTGTCTGACTAAATCGACTGCATAATGATGACCATCAGGTTCAGCTACAAAAGACTTTTCCATTTTTCTTGCATCGCCTCTCAGTGCCAAAACATTCTGAATATCTAAGAAGTTTAAGTCAATTAGTGCATTCTCTGTTTCTTCTTTCGAGAATCCGCCACAGATTAAATGTGGGACAGCTTCTACGTCGTATTTATGTTTGATAGCCGAACAAATACCTACTGTTCCAGGTCTTTTTCTGACAGCAATTTTTTCAAAATATCCGCTCGGAGTTACTTTATATTCATACTCTTCTCGATGATAAGTGACATCAATAAATGGAGGTTTATACTCCATCAATGGATCGAGAATTCTATACAATTGTTCAATGCTTTTACCCTTCAAAGGAGGCAATATCTCAAAAGATACTAATTTCTCTCCCTTGCGGTGCTCATGGATGATATCTACTACTTTCATATTTCTAAGAAGCTACAAACTTATGTAAAACCTTAATGAAATTTATAATTAATTCAATGAGCATTACTTTAAGGATTTTTTTGTGTTCAAAATTCGAATCAAATAATGGGCATAATTGCTTCGTTTGATTGACTTTTAAAAACTATTTCGAAAAGATATTTTTTGATAATTGACAACACAATCGTTTTTATAAAACTGCATTTTTCTGTAAATTTCAAATTAGACTTCTGTTAAAATCCATTCTATCTGCAAGTAGTAAACTATTGGTAATATATCTTATTTAGGTAGATGATAAATCTTTTCATACCTTAGTCTCGGTTTTACAAGCCAACTTATTGAGAAAGACGGAGGGAATAGGCCCTGCGATGTCTTGGCAACCCCGAAAGTTTTTAGATCGGAAGGTGCCACATCCTAATCCAAAGAGCAATCGGAGGATAAGATAAGTAGTGATGACTTTTATACATCCTTCCTCAATTCATTAAGTTACTTGTGTACCTAAACAAGTTTTACAATGAATACTGCATTAGAAAAAGCAATCCAAGAAAGAATCTTAGTCCTAGATGGAGCTATGGGTACGATGATTCAACAATATCAATTGGAGGAAGAGGATTTTAGAAAGGAACGTTTCAAAGATCACCCTACTTCATTAAAAGGAAATAATGATTTATTATCCATCACTCGTCCTGATGTTATAAGACAAATCCATAGAGGCTATCTCGAAGCTGGAGCTGATATTATAGAAACCAATACTTTTAGTGGAACTAAGATTGCACAAGGAGACTATTCTATGCAAGAAGCAGTTTATGATATCAATTATCTCAGTGCTAAAATTGCTAAGGAAGAAGTAGAAAGGATGAATGCTATCACTCCTGAAAAAATAAGATTTGTGGCAGGAGCGATTGGTCCAACAAGTAAGACAGCTTCGCTTTCTCCTGATGTCAACGATCCAGGTTTTAGAGCAATTGGTTTTGATGATTTAGTCGAAGCGTATGCTTTTCAAACAAGAGCGCTTTTAGATGGAGAAGTAGATATAATATTAATTGAAACGGTTTTTGATACATTAAATGCAAAAGCTGCAATTTTTGCTGTTCAAACTGTTTTTGAAGAAAGAGGACAAGAGTGGCCACTGATAGTTTCTGGAACTATTACGGATGCAAGTGGTCGAACTTTAAGTGGACAAACAACAGAAGCTTTTCTAATTTCAATTGCACATGCTCCTTTATTTGCAGTGGGTTTGAATTGTGCTTTAGGTGCTAAAGAATTGAGACCATATCTTCAAGTTTTAGCTAAAGAAGCTCCGTTTTATATCAGCGCTTATCCGAATGCAGGCTTACCCAATGAATTTGGATGCTATGATCAGGATTCAGATATGATGGCACAAGAAATTGAAGAGTTTTTAGAGCTGAATCTTGTCAATATTATCGGCGGTTGCTGTGGCACTACTCCAAAACATATTAAAGCAATTGCTGAATTAGCCGCTAAATATCCACCTAGGAAATTACCTCAAACTGAAGTTCTTTCATTTTAAATTTTTTACATTGAGCCCAACTGAATATATATTAAAACTATCAGGATTAGAACCCTTAGCAATTACTGCTCATTCTAATTTTGTCAATATTGGTGAGAGAACGAATGTAACAGGTTCGAAGGCATTTCTCAAAATGATCAAAGAAGATAGATATGAAGATGCTCTTTCTGTTGCGCTAAATCAAGTGAGAGGTGGTGCACAGATTTTGGATATCAACATGGACGAAGGGATGATCGACGGCGTTGCTGCAATGGTCAGATTTTTAAGACTAGTCATGTCCGAACCTGAGATCTGTAGAATTCCTATCATGATAGACTCTTCTAAATGGGATATCATTGAAGCGGGATTGAAGAATGTTCAAGGGAAATGTATCGTCAACTCGATCAGTTTAAAAGAAGGTGAAAAAGAATTTATTCGTCAAGCTACTCTTTGTAAAAAATATGGTGCAGCTGTCGTAGTGATGGCTTTTGATGAAGATGGTCAAGCAGATTCTCTTGAAAGAAGAATAGAAATTTGTGAAAGATCTTATCAAATTTTAGTCAATCAAGTCAAATTCTATCCAGCGGATATTATTTTTGATCCCAATATTTTCCCAGTAGCGACAGGCATGGAAGAGCATGCAAATAATGCAATAGATTTTTTCAGAGCTACAAAATGGATACGTGAAAATCTTCCTGGAGTTCAAGTGAGTGGAGGAGTCAGCAATGTATCTTTCTCATTTAGAGGAAATAATAAAGTGAGAGAAGCCATGCACGCTGCTTTTTTATATCATGGAATTAAGCATGGAATGACGATGGGTATTGTCAATCCAACGATGCTAGAAGTATATGATGAAATTGATAAAAATCTTTTGGAACATGTCGAAGATGTATTGCTGAATAGGAGAGACGATGCTACAGAACGTTTATTAGAATTAGCAGAAAGTTTCAAAGGGAATAATGCTAAAAAGAAAGTAGAAGATGAGGCTTGGCGATCAGGCACGGTGGAAGAAAGACTGCAACATGCTTTGGTAAAAGGTATCATTGATCATATAGATGCAGATATAGAAGAAGCTCGTCAGAAATATGCTGCTCCACTTTTAATTATAGAAGGTCCATTGATGTTCGGTATGAATATCGTGGGAGATCTTTTTGGTGAAGGGAAAATGTTTTTACCTCAAGTCGTAAAGAGTGCTCGTGTAATGAAAAAGGCGGTGGCTTATTTATTGCCTTTCATGGAAATGGATGTAGATGGACAAAGTAAAAAAGCAGGTAAGATACTCTTAGCTACAGTGAAAGGTGATGTTCACGATATCGGAAAAAATATTGTTGGAGTAGTTTTGGCATGTAATAATTTTGAGATTTTAGATCTTGGAGTAATGGTGCCTTGTGAAAAAATATTAGAAACAGCCATCAAAGAAAATGTTGATATCGTTGGTTTGAGTGGATTGATAACACCGTCTTTAGATGAAATGGTTTTTGTAGCGAAAGAAATGGAGCGTAAAGGAATAAAAATACCTCTTTTGATAGGAGGAGCTACCACTTCTAAAATTCATACAGCTGTAAAAGTAGAGCCTTTCTATAGTCAACCCGTAGTCCATGTTTTGGATGCGTCCAAAAGTGTGGGAGTAGCTTCGAGTTTAATCAGCGATACTTTAAGAGGTGACTTTATGGAGAAAACGCGTGCAGAATATGAAGCAATGCGTGTAAGACATAGAGGGAAAAAGGTCACTAAAACCTACTTGACACTAGATAAAGCAAGAGAAAATGCCATAAAGTTAGATTGGGAGAATTATACTCCTCCAGTACCTAAAAAGTTAGGTATTCAGACATTCAAAGCATACGATTTAAAAGAATTAACTCCATATATAGACTGGACTCCATTTTTTAATACTTGGGAATTACATGGCAAATATCCAAATATTCTAAAAGATGAAGTAGTTGGAGAGGCTGCTACAAAGCTTTTTGAAGATGCTTTAGAGATGTTGGATAAAATAGTCGAAGAGAAATGGTTGACTGCTAATGGCGTATATGGACTTTTTCCTGCACAAAATATTGGCGATGATATTCTTATAGAACATGAAGGTAAAGAAATCGTATTGCATCATTTACGTCAGCAAAATCAAAAAGGAGCAGGATTACCTAATAATTGTTTGAGTGATTTCATAGCTCCTGCAAGTTCTGGAAAACAAGATTATATAGGTGGATTTGCAGTGACTGCAGGTATTGGAATAGAAAATAAAATAGAAGAATTTCAAGCGAATCTTGACGATTATAATAGTATTTTATTGAAAGCATTAGCAGATAGATTAGCAGAAGCTCTTGCAGAAAGATTACACGAAAGAGTTCGTAAAGAATTCTGGGGGTATGATTTATCCGAATCGCTCAATAATGAAGATTTAATCAGAGAAAAATATCAAGGTATACGTCCAGCTCCTGGATATCCAGCTTGTCCAGATCACTTAGAAAAACAGATTTTATTTGACTTATTAAAAGCTACTGAAGAGTCTGAAATTATACTGACTGAAAGCATGGCGATGTTCCCTGCAGCATCAGTGAGCGGATGGTACTTTTCGCATCCCGATTCTAAGTATTTTGCTGTAGGTAAAATAGGTAAAGATCAAGTAGAAGATTACGCTCAACGAATCGGTCAGAGTTTTGAATACACTGAAAAATGGTTGGCTCCTACATTAAATTACGAAGATTAATTCTTTTACTTAAAGAATCGAATTTTTAGAGAATAGGTCGTTTATGTTTCCAAGGTTGAGCTTGTTCTAATTGTCCAGCCAAACGGAATAAAGTAGCTTCATCGCCCATTTTTGCTGTAAACATTACACCTACAGGCAAGCCCTCTTTAGACCAATGTAAAGGAACACTCATTGAAGGTTGACCAGTCATATTGGCTATCGGAGTATACGGAATATATCCTAAAGTCCTTTTAGCAATCGTGTCCACAATTCTCGTGTCTTTTAAAAATGGTACAAGTCCTAACTTAATTCCAGCTTTTAAGATAAACTCTTCTACTGCATTACTTTGTAAACTTCCGTTTTTAATAGGAGTACTTGCCAGAGTAGGGCATAGCCACAAGTCATAATTTTGATGTATTTGACCAAATCTTCTAGAGATGACATTCCATTGTTTTCTTGCATAAGCAAAATCTCGTGCAGAATAGGATCTTCCCAATAAATTCAATAACCAAGTAGTCAATTCTACCTCATTCTTTTGAATTTTACTACCACGCATCTCACCATAGATGTCTAAATCCGCAGCTACATCCGCCATCATCATAAAGAATGTTTTAGTCAATAAGGCTTCTTCATAAGGCAAAGAGATTTCTTCTACTTCATGTCCTAATGATTGTAGTAATTGTACGGTATTATGAATAGCTAGAATACACTCTTTATCTACCTTTTGACCAAAAGGATGTTCGGTACTATATGCTATTTTTAGTTTTTTAGTTTCAGAATTTAGTTCAGAAAGGAAAGATTGTTCAGGTTTTTGAAAAATAATAGGATCTCCAGGTTGAGCGCCAATTAATGCATCTAAAAGAGCAGCGCTATCTCTGACGGATCTTGATACTGCAAAAGAAGAAACTAATCCACTCCAGCCTTCACCACTTCCTGGACCTAAACTGATGCGACCTCTACTCGGTTTAATACCAAATAAACCACATGCTGAAGCAGGAATCCTAATGGATCCTCCACCATCTCCCGCACTTGCAAAAGGTACAATCCCTGCTGCAACAGCCGCTGCCGAACCTCCACTACTTCCTCCAGGACTATAATTAAAATTCCATGGGTTTTTAGTAGTTCCGTTAGCTTTGGGCTCAGTATAAGGAGTAATTCCAAATTCTGGCGTATTAGTTTTACCAAAAATATTCAAACCAATAGATTTCATTTTTTCGACAGTATAACTATCTGTTTTTGGAATATAATTTTTCAAGGCTTGCGAACCATAAGTCATCGGCTCGCCAGCATATTCTAATTCTAAATCTTTCATTAGAAATGGAACACCTGCTAAAATATGATTGGGCAAAGGTTGAATAGCAATATTTCTAGCTTTTTCATAAAAGGTATGAATGACAGCATTCAATGATGGATTGATTTGTTCCGTTCTTGAAATAGCCGCTTCCAAAACTTCTAAAGCACTCACTTCACCTTTACGGATGAGTTCAGCTAAACCTATTGCGTCATATTGAGCATAATCTTGAAAATTCATAGACTAAGATTTTGATTGTTCTTGATCCCAATTATTTATAAAATTAATCATTACAGTTTTCATCGCTTCTAGTCCTGTAGGATCTAAATGCTCTAAATTATCTAATCTCGTATGGTAGCAAGGGTCATATTTTGTAGAATCCATACCTATAATAGATAGTGCCGGCAAACCATTTATTGCAAATGCCGAACCATCTGTTGCTCCTATTGGTAAAGGTTTCTTTTTGAAAGCTACAGAGGATTGCTGAAATGCAGTTTCCATTTTTTGAACTAAATGCTCAGGAAACTTCACGAAAGTATTGACTTCTTGTGTGATAATAGTGAGCTGAGATAATTCTTTAATCGTATCAAAATTGATGAGAACTGCATTTTCTTTTAAAAGTTCTTCTTTATGAGCTTTAGCATAAGCGAATGAGCCTCTAAGTGCTGGCTCTTCACTTCCAAAACTGATGATTTTAATACGAGTATTTTGCAATCTTTCTTTAGAAAATTCTTGAGCAACTCCTAAAGCTAATGCCACTCCTGAAAGATTGTCTAAAGCGCCATCTACAGGTTCTTCTCCGTGTTTGAAAAACATCGAAAGAGCAGCTGGAGAAATTGCAATAAATACATAATATGGCCACATAATTGCGCCTTCTGGTGGAGCGAAATAAGTGTATATCCAAAGTATTCCTAAATAAACAGGCAATAAAACGTATCCAAAACCAGCGATTGTATTTAAGAAAATACCAAACGATTTAAAATAATACCACCATTGAAATTCATACACACTATCGATGTGACCTGCTAGTAAAATGGTAGATTTTACTTCACCTTTTGGTTCAATTTTACCTTCTACATTCCAAGAGGTTTCTTTAGGGAAAAGAAAATCTAATACATGTCTATAAGTCAAAAAGTGCCAAACAAAAAACAACGCACCAATTCCAGAAACAATTAAGGAGATGAAAATTCTTTGATGATAATGAGTAGACATAAACCACAAAGTGAACCAATAAATCAAACTAAAAATTTTCAAAGACTCAAAATGTGCAGACAACGCACTTTTGAAAGGCTCAATTTTTACTTGGTCGCAAAACCCTTTAAAGATTTCTGCTGTGTACTCTTGTGCTCCTTTTTCTTCTGGAGAACCACCGACTCTACCTCCGAATTTTTGTATAACATCCGAAATGTACTGTATCATATTGATGAAATTATCCGGTTAAATTAACTAATTCACGGGACAAAATCCAATAGAAACTTCAGCATCCTTTCTAATTATTATCTACGAGTAAAAATATAATCTTCTAACTCTCTAATACTACTTGAAAATTCAAATGCATCATTGACTCTAAAGAAGTTTTGTTTGTCCACGCAGTTATTATAGGCATCTTTCGCAAATTCTACTCTATTTTTCTCAAAATCCATTACAGACATGATTTCTCTTATTTGATATGTATCGAAATAATTATTACTCAAAGCTTGACGTGCAATAGATAATTTATCAGAATCGAAATTTTGATTTTTCAAAGTGTACATCAAGTCCTTGAAATTAAATGCTTGATAATTAGACGAATAATTATTATAATTTGGTCTAGGAACATTGACATGCACGACTGGTCTTGGAATATAAACTGGTCTGTTTACAATGACTGGTCTTGGACGGACAACGACTACTGGTCTTGGATATGATGGATAATGGTTTCCATGATGATTCCCATAATGGTTGTTGTTATTGCCATGGTTATTTCCGTAATGGTTATTATTGTTCCCGTGGTTATTCCCGTGATGATTAGAAGGGCCGTGATTTGAACCATAATTATTATTGTTGTTATGGTGATTAGACCCTTGATAATTAGACGATGAATTACTGTTAGAGTTATTGTGTTGATTGTTCCCGTTTATAGGCTTATTATTTCCATTATTCTTATTAGGAAAAGCTCTTGGATTGGCAATGGCTAAAGAGCATGCAGTAAATAATATTAAGCTGAGTGTAAAAATCTTTTTCATAGTATTGTTATTTGAGAAGTCATAAACAATAGCTATGCCATTTTATTTGTGGTTCATTTTTTTAGAAATATTCCTAGATATAATAAAGATTAAAAGTTAGCTGTTTGTTATTTCAAATGTTTAATTTAACATTTATATTTAAGAAAGATGGCTCAACTTAGAACAATAGACGTATGTATCATTTCAGATATTCATCTTGGAACGTACGGAAGTAGTGCAAAAGAGTTGAATCATTATTTAAAAAGCATAGATCCTGGTATTTTAATCATTAATGGAGATTGGTTAGATATTTGGAATTTTGGTTCTAATTATTGGCATCCCGAACACACAGAAAATTTATTTTTAGTTTTTGACTACCTCAGAAGAGGAATTCCAGTTTATTATTTGACTGGAAATCACGATGATTTAGTTAGAAAATTTGCAGATCTCAAATTGGATAATTTAGAAATTAGAGATGAGATATTTTTAGATTTAGATGGGAAATCTCATTGGATTTTTCATGGTGACATTTTTGATTTATCAGTGAATCATAAAGCGAGATGGCTAGCGAAATTAGGAGGGAAAAGTTATGATTACCTCATTCGTCTAAATAGATTAATCAATTTTGTACGCTCAGAAATGGGATTGGATAAAGTCATGCTATCTAAAAAAATTAAAGACAGTGTGAAGAGCATTGTAAAAAAGAAAATCTCAGACTTTGAAGAAATAGCTATTGAACATGCCATCGATCATGGATATGACTATGTGGTATGCGGACACGTACATCGACCACAAATCAGAAAAATACAAACCGAAAAAGGATCTGTAACATATTTGAATTCTGGAGATTGGGTGGAAAACCTTACTGCCTTAGAATATTGTAATGGGAAATGGGAATTGTTCTATTATCAAAATGATTTGGCCTTTAAAGACATTGACAGAGGATAATGTCTAATTCTCACATCTTATCATTTCCTCATCGAAAGATATTCTTGTTATTTTTTCTTATAATATCTCCAAGAGAATGAATGGACTTGTGAAAGAAAAAACAATCCTTAGCTTTATATAGAAATTTTCAAAACGAACATGCACAAATATTTTAGATTACCTCTTCTCATTACCATTATATTTTTCAATATTTCTTCCGTATTTGCACAAGATGCAATACAAAAAATGAATTATTTCCTTAGGCTTCTTGAATCACAATATGTGGAAGAAGTCAATATAGATAGTTTAGTTGAAATAGGTATTAGCAATATTTTGGAGCAATTAGATCCTCATTCAGTCTATCTCAGTCAGGAAGATTTGAAGAAAGCCAATGAGCCATTGGAAGGGAATTTTGAAGGAGTAGGCATTCAATTTAATATTATTGATGACACTATTAATGTAGTACATGTCATTATTGGTGGGCCGTCTCAGCTTGTAGGTCTTCAAGATGGCGATAAAATTGTTACTGTAGATCAAGATACTGTTGCAGGCACAGGTGTGACTAATGAAATCGTTTTCAAAATGCTTCGAGGAGCTAAAGGAACAGAAGTAGTCGTAGGAGTGAAGAGAGATGGAGAGTCTAAGATTTTAGATTTTTTGATAGTTAGAGATAAAATTCCATTGTATGCTTTAGATGCAGCATATATGGCTACAGATAATGTCGGTTATATCAAGCTTTCTAGATTTTCAGCAACAGCTTCTAAGGAAGTACAAACTGCTATAGATTCTTTAAAAAGCGTAGGAATGAAAAATTTGATTTTTGACCTCACAGGTAATGGTGGAGGTTATTTAAATCAAGCTCAAAACTTAGCAGATTTGTTTTTAGATGGCGATAAGTTGATCGTTTATACAGAAGGTAGAGCTCAACCGAGACAAGATTTTAATGCTGAAGAAAAAGGAGATTTCGAAAAAGGAAAGTTAGTCATCATGATAGATGGCTCTAGTGCTAGTGCGAGTGAAATTGTATCTGGAGCAGTTCAAGATTGGGACAGAGGAGTTTTAGTGGGTAGAAGAACATATGGGAAAGGATTGGTTCAAAAAGGATATGGCTTACCTGATAACTCTGCGGTGAGATTGACAATGGCGCATTATTATATTCCAAGCGGAAGATCTATTCAACGGCCATATAAAGGTGGTTCACTGAAATATGCAGAAGATTTTATAGATAGATTTGAAAGTGGTGAATTATTTGACGCCAGCAAAATGGTGCTTTCTGATTCTACACCTTATTATACCAATAAGAAAAGAGTGGTTTATGGAGGTGGAGGTGTGATGCCAGATGTTTATGTACCTGCCGATACTTCTTGGAGATCAGATTTTTATAGTCAATTGTTACGATCAGGAGCATTTTCTAAATTCACTTTGAAATATGTGAATGAACACAGAAATGATTTGAACAAAAAATATTCTAATTTACAGACGTTCATCAAAAACTTTAGCGTAGAAGATGGTTTATGGGAAGACTTCTTAAAACATGCAGAATCCAAAGAAATCAAATCTGAAGAGAGTTATGATGTCAGTATCTTTAATATGAAGATGCAACTCAAAGCTATGGTGGCTCAGTATTTATTTAATTCTAAAGCTTACTATCAAATCATTAACGATTTAGATCCAATTTATAATAAAGCTTTGGAGGTCATGAAAGACAAGAATTATAAGAAAATTTTGAAAGAGTAGATTGGTGAATGTACTGATGTGTCAATGAGTTAATGTGCTAATTTGTAGACTATGTCATGCAGTATGCATCACAAAAAAGTACAAAGTTAAAAGTACGATGTACGAAAAGATACGTAATTGCGATGTACGAAGCAATCTATAAGTAAGAAAGCATGATGAATTAAATAGTAGACCTCAGCGACCAACATTTTCGGACCAATCTTGTTTTGCTGATGGGTAGGCTTATTTTCTCGCCTTTATAATAATAGTATGCTTTCTCATTTTCTTGAGCAAAACACATTTTTGCAAATGAAAATATTATTAGTGATATTATTCCTAATTTCATAAGTCATCACTGATTTTAGTAAATGGGATATCTATATCATAGGATGACGTAGCCCCATGGATAAATCTATATAAAATCATTTTATTTGAGTTTTCTATTAAATATGGATACCAAATTCTAGAACCTTTTTCATCATTATAAAATTCAATTCTGTTGTCAGAGACATAATACTTCCATCCATTAAAAAAGAAATGCTTTTCCACTCTATAATCTCCTGTAAATACGATGGTGTCAATTCTACCATAAGTTAATTCAGGATTAGTCACTACCCAGCTGCCTATGATTCTTTTTGCATTGATAGAGTCTTCTACTTGCATAATGGTATCAACTGGTTCATCAATTGGCTCGTTTATTGGTTCATCTATGACAATTGGTTCATTTAAGAGTTCAGGTATTTCTTTTGAACATCCTGATGCGACAGCAAAAACACATATTGCTATCCATAATTTTGTCTTTTTCATAGTGTTATACTTTTATTAAGTAAATGTAAGCAAAAAGAATCTCAATAAATATCTAATTGTAAATAATAAAATATGTTGTGAATTCAATGTGCTAATATGATAACTCAAATACTATGTCATGCTGGAAGTATCTCAAATATAAGTACGAAGTACGAAAAACACGTCATTGCGAGGGACGAAGCAATCTTTTTAATAGTCCACAGCTTTCAGACCACAGACCACACTTCGACTGGTGGTTGAGCTTGTCTAAACCTAGTTACCATCGTATTTATTGACTTTTATGTAGTTCTAAAATTGAAACATTAAGAAGTTAAGAATTTTTATATAGGCAATTGGATAAATTCGAAATTAAAAGTACAAAGTACGAAATCGAGGATTTTTAAATAGTCACTTCGAGAGCCTCAGCGACCACATTTTTATACAATGAGGCGTTGGCTGAGGACTTGTGATGAGCCTGTCGTCAAACAAGGTGGTCTGTGGTCAATCGTCTGTGGACTAACACGGTGGTCTGTTGACTTTCATCAAACAAATAAAAAACCCTAATAATTTTCTGATTGACCTGATAGATTTTATCTTTGGGCAACTACAAAAGTCATGGTAAAAATTCGTCCCTTCAAAGGTCTTCGACCTAAATTAGAACTCACTTCGAGAATCGCTGCAAAACCTTATGATGTATTAAATTCAGAGGAAGCTAGAATAGAGGTAGAAAAAGAACCTTTGACTTTCTTGCAGATTTCAAAACCAGAAGTTCATTTTGATGCTTCGGTAGATCAATATGCAGATGAAGTGTATGCCAAAGGAACAGAAGTTTTTAAGAAATTTATTGAAGATGGATATTTAGTACGCGATGAAAAACCGTGCATGTACGTCTATTCTCAAATAATGGACGGAAGAAGACAAACAGGTCTTGTCGCTGGATCTTCTGTAGATGATTATTTTAATAATACGATTAAGAAACACGAATTGACGCTTCCTGCTAAGGAAAATGATCGAATCCGTCATATGAAAACTTCTATGTCTCAACCGGGCATGGTGTTTTTGACATATAGAAAAGTAGAAGCAATAGATGAAATTGTCGATTCTATTCTTGCAACTCCATATTTAGTCAGTTTTACAGATGAATTGAATGTAGAACATGAATTATGGAAAATAGATGATGAAAATATCTTACAACAACTTCAAGATTTATTTGCTCAAAATGTTGCAGCAAGTTATATAGCAGACGGACACCACCGCTCTGCTGCATCTGCTAAAGTAGGTGCAGAAATCCGAAATGAAAAAGGTACTTATACAGGAGAGGAGTCTTTTAACTTCTTTTTATCTTGTTTGTTTCCTTCAGAACAATTGCAAATCATAGACTATAATAGAGTTGTAAAAGATTTGAATGGTCATAGTGCAGAAGAAGTCTTGGAGCTTTTGTCTTCTAATTTTATAGTAGAGAAAAAATCTGAAATTTATTCTCCTTCTACTTTGCACGAATTTAGCATGTATTTGGCAGGACAATGGTATGCATTAAAGGCAAAATCTCCTACTTATGATGATAACGATCCTATCAAATGTTTAGACGTAACTGTTTTGAGTCAATTTGTATTAGACCCAATTTTAGGAATAAAAGATCAACGTACAGATAAGCGAATCGACTTTGTAGGTGGTATTAGAGGATTGAAAGAACTCAGCAAAAGAGTGGACAGCGGTGAAATGGCGATAGCTTTTGCTTTTTATCCTGTTACTTTGGATCAACTGATGTCTATTGCAGATAATGACATGATTATGCCTCCAAAATCTACTTGGTTTGAACCTAAATTAAAATCAGGGTTAGTCATTAACTTATTGAATGATTAAAAAATTTTAAGCTTTTATTCTACTTGTTTTTAGTTAAATCATCCGATTTTATTAGATATTAGATGCTTTTTGCAAACATTTTACGTTATAGTATTGTCGTTTAAGTAGGAACATATATTACTAAAATCCACCTATGTGGATAAATATGTGAATAAGCATAAATTATTGTGCATTAAATTGCAATAAGAAGCAGTCTTTGAAAATGGTTAAAACTAAGTTAAGGCCAATATTGGAGGAATAAAGAAACTTATTTTTAAGATGAAGAAACTTATGAAATATATCATTCTATTCATTTTTACACTATTAGGTCATTCCTTTTTGCTCCAAGCAGAAGGATTGCCAGAGGATAATAATTTGTTAGTAATAGATAGTGCAGATATAAGTATTCAGAAATCTGTTGCTAATATTGATAGACATTATAGCAGTTTATATCAAAATAATAAGTTCAATGGCAATATTCTCATCAGTTATAAAGGAAATGTCATTTATAAAAAATCTTTCGGTTATGCCGTAAGAGATTCCAGAGAAATGCTCAATATGGAATCTTCTTTTCAATTAGCATCTACAAGCAAGCCATTTACAGCAGCTGCGATTCTTCAATTATATGAACAAGGAAAAATAGGTTTAGAGGATTTAGTGTCTGATTATTACCCAGGTTTCCCTTATAAAGTAACGATTAGAAATTTATTATCTCATCGTTCTGGATTACCTGATTATATGAATTGTGGCGCATTACTGCCTAAGAAGAAATATCTCACGACACAAGATGTGATGACAATGTTCATTCAACGCAAGCCAAGAGCTCTCACTTCTCCAAATGCAGTATTCAAATATAATAATAGTAATTATGCTGTTTTAGCAGCTTTGGTAGAAAAGATATCTGAAAAAGATTTTGATCAATATTGTGAAGAAAATATTTTCAAACCATTAGGAATGAAAAATACATGGGTTTGGCATCCTGAACAAAGTATGAAAAAGGGTCAAACTTATGGTTATAATGGTTCTTGGACTCCTAGAAAGCCAGATATGTTCGATGGTGTTCATGGCGACAAAGGGATTTATTCTACTGCAGAAGATTTATTAAAATGGGATAAATCTTGGACCGAGCACACTCTTTTAAAAGCTTCTACAATAGAATTAGCTTATAAAGGTCAAACTAGAGGATCTTCTGGAAAAGATTATGGATTAGGATGGCGCACACAAGAGCTAGACAATAACAAAAAAATGATTTATCATAATGGTTGGTGGCACGATTATAATATTGTCTTCAAAAGATTCATTGACGATAGCTTGACCATTATTATTTTATCCAATAAATACAATCAAGCAGTTTATAAAACAGAATTTGTAGAGACCGCATTATTAGAGAAAAACAATCTTTTTGATACCAATCTTAATAAGGTTTTATATGCTAAAAAGGAAAATAAAGACGACGATGTAGAAGAGAATAAAACCATCATCGAACTCAATCCTTTCAATTATATTACCAATAATACGATAGTTTCTTCAAGTTCAAAATCTACAGACAATCAAAACACGAAGTCAAATATCTACGTTGTCAAAAAAGGAGACACGCTGTTCAATATTGCACAAAGATTCGACGTTACTATTGAAACTTTAAAAAAGTGGAACAAAATGGCTACTGCAAATATTCAATTAGGACAGAAGTTGTTAATAGAAAGGTTAAATGCGAATGAACAGTAAAACATCAAAATTACCCTACATTTGCACTTCCAGAAAAGTTATATTGTCTTGAAGAATCTCGTTTTTTACTCCGTTTTTATTGTTCTTTTTATTGCTTGTAAGCAACCTAGCCCTCCTAAAGTAACTCCAGAAAAAAAACCTTCTTATCCTATAGGAAAGTTAGATGTTTCTGCTGAAGTGTTAAATACTTGGAGGTCATCTTTAGATGAGCATTTTCAAAAATTACATCATAGAGCGAACTTTAACGGCAATGTATTAATTGCCAGAAAAGGCAATGTAGTATATACAGGATCATTTGGAGTAAGAGATTTAGAAAGTAAAGACTCTTTAAATATCAAGTCATTGTTTCAAATCGCATCTGTAAGCAAGACCTTTACAGCTATGGCTGTTTTGAAATTAGTAGAAGATGGAAAGTTGAAATTAGACGACAAGCTTGAAGATATGTTTAAAGGCTTTCCTTATCCAAATATTACTATTCAAGATTTACTGACTCATCGCTCTGGACTTCCAAATTATTTGGTGACCACTGAAAAAGGATGGAAAGACCAAGGCTTGAAATCTAACAAAGAACTATTAGAGTATTTTATAGAGCAACATCCAAGGCCTTTAGGTCGACCTAATCGCTCTTTTTCTTATAATAATTCCAATTATGCTATGTTGGCTTTAGTGATTGAGAAAGCATCTGGAAAAACTTATGAAAAGTATCTACAAAAGAAGATTTTCAAACCTTTGGGAATGAATGACACTTATATCTATTCTAGTAAAAATACCAATCTGCCCACTTCAAATCTCACTAAAGGATATTTAGTAAAAAATAAAGAAGATGAAATGGTGGCTGTAGATGGTATAGTTGGTGATAAGAATATCTACACGACTGTAGAAGATTTATTGAAATGGGAAAGAGCTAATACACATTCCTCTATATTTTCACAAGCAATATTAGATAGTTCTGTTGTAGGTAGAAGCAATGAAAGGCCGGGTAGAAAAAACTACGGTTATGGCTGGAGAATTAATGATGATCCAGAAAAAGGCAGAATGGTTTTTCACAATGGTTGGTGGCACGGTTATACCTCTGTGTTTTATAGAAATCCAGCAGATGAGACGGTCATCATCATCTTATCCAATATTTTCAATAGATCTACCTATAAAATCAAGCCTGTATGGGAAATTTTATATGGTAATGAAAATGGTAAAGGAAACGAACTTATCGAATAATAAAACTTAGCCTAGTATTATTAGTATCTAATTTAGAATTTACTGGATAGTCCAAAAAAGAAATAAATGGATTGGGGTCTATTCTTATTCCATCTTTTTTTGCCGTTTTCAATACCGATTTGACAGCATATTTGTAACCTATTTCAGAACCTAAGTATTTAAGCATCATAAATTTGTGAGCAAAGTTTTCTACTTGTAAAGAGTCTGGTATTTTAGTCGTGTCTTCGATTGAACTTGCAAAATATACTATAGATCGATTAGCATCAATTTTCTCCAATATTCTATAAAAAAACATAGGATTAGAGTTATTTAAAACAGTGGATTGTATTTTTTCTAACTCCGCAAATTTATCAGATAGAAAACTGTCAATCAGATTGTTTTGGATAGTGTCTATCAAGAAAATATTTTTCACCTCCTTGGTTTCTAAAATTTCATAGTTTTCACTGACCCATCCAATATGTTTGTTTTCAGAGATAAGATATAAATTAATATTTCTAAGGCTACTTTTAATATCTCTAATGAGCCATCTTTTTAATAAAAAACCCATTAGTCGACTTCCACTATCATTCAACTCCAAAGTAATATCCCATTCTGCAATTACGCCGTTAGGTACTTCTTGAAAGACAATATTTGAATAAACAGAATCCACTAAGTCGGTCTTAATAATAAAGTCTATTTCTTTATTGACATTAGTACGAGTGATTCTTACGATACCCTTACTTTTTTTAGCTTTTTTGTATTGCCACATAAAAGAAGCATTCTCTCCAATGGTGTCTTTATTGTATTTTATATTGATTTTTTGAGGGTCATTATTCCATACGCACCATTTCTCCCATTTCTGTAAATTATTGAACAGAGAGTAGACCTCTTCTGTCTCACCAAAAATAAACTCACTATGAGAAATTTTTATATCAGAGGGCAGAAAAAGTGTGACAATATATAATGAAGCTATAAATACAGTAAATATGACAATATAGTTAGAAGAGTTTTTCACTAAGGTTGGAGTTTGGTATTATTAATATGACGTTGACTGTCTCTTTGTGTTTTCTTGTGGAGGTTTTTTTCAAGTGCTTCTGTAAGATTTATCCCAGTTTGGTTAGAGATGCAAATTAAAACAAACAATACATCAGCGATTTCATCGCCAAGGTCTTTAGATTCATCACTTTTCTTAAAAGATTGCTCGCCATATAATCTAGCCATTAATCTAGCAACTTCACCAACTTCTTCTGTTAGAATAGCCATGTTGGTCATTTCGTTGAAATACCTTACTCCATTAGTCTTTATCCATTGGTCTACAATATTTTGAGCATCTTGTATGGTCATAGTTTTATTTTTTTTGAGTAAATGCATATCTACTAAATACTCTTACGTATATATTTGTCTAATTTAGAGGTTCATGGAGATAATTTATCTAATAGGAGCAATTTTAATTTTCGCCTTATTCTCAGGAGTTGAAATTGTGATCACTTCTGGTAGAATATCTAACTATAAAGTCAATGAATACAATTCTAGTACGCTTCAGATTGCACAAAAGTACGCTCATGATTCTACAAATTTATTAATCACTTGTCTTTTAGTCAAATTACTATCTATCGGAGTCGTCTTATGGATAGTCGTTAATAATATTTTAGAGCTGAACCATATTTGGTGGCTGGAACAATGGCCTGCTAAAATTTGGTCGATAATTGGAATAATAGGAGCACTCTTTTTTGTAATTCTAGCCGAATATTTACCCAAAAGTTCAAGTAGATTTTATGCAGATGAGATTGTGCCTTTATTCTCATTTATAGTCATTACAGTACTATCTTTATTTTATTATCCTTCCTTAATTATAAAAACCATTAGTCTTTCCATTTTAAAGTTTTTCAAAATTCCCACTTCGGATGTCACTATTGAATATACTGCTTTGGATATTGAAAGATTAATTATGGAACATCAAGCTAATACTTCTCAAACAGAAGATTTGCAAGTAGATACAGAATTATTTGAAAATATTCTTTATCTCAAAAATTTGAAAGTAAGAGAGTGCATGGTGCCTCGAAATGAAATTACTGCGATAGAAGTCAATGATACTATCCCAAAGCTCAAGGAGACCGTGATTGAGTCTTATCATTCAAGAGTATTAGTGTATAGAGACAATATTGACAATATTATAGGTTATGTCCATCATTTTGATTTACATAAGCACCCTACGAATATTGCTGAAATAATTATCCCAATAAAAGTGATTCCAGAAACGATGTCTTTGCAGATATTGATGAATATGCTAATATCTGAAAATAAAAGTATAGCATGGGTGGTCAATGAGTATGGTGGCACCGCTGGAGTGGTCACTTTGGAGGATATTTTAGAAGAAATCTTTGGAGAAATAGAAGATGAGTACGATAATGACGTTTATATTGAAAAACAATTATCAAAAAATGAATTTATTTTATCTGGGAGAATTGAAGTCGATCGGGTGAATGAAGAGTACGAACTCGAAATTCCAGAAAGCGAATATGAGACGCTATCAGGCATGCTAGTCAATCATATCGGAAGAATACCTCGTGTTAACGAAATCATTATTATTGAAAACTATCATTTTAAAGTACTTAGTGTGACAGAGACAAAAATCGAAACCGTTAAGCTAACAGTAGAAGATTTTGTAAATAATTCACAATAAAGTAATTTCTTGTTTGGTAATCATTGATAACAGATTATTTTTGCATCTAGTTTTTAGTTTATACAATTTATAAAATGGCATTAATAGGTAAAATACGCCAGAAAACAGGAATGCTCCTTGGATTTATAGGAGTTTCTATGTTGATTTTTCTGGTACAGGAAGCAATCTCTTCTAACACTCAAATGGGTGGAACTGTTAAAAATTTGGGCAAGATCAACGGTAAGAAGGTGGAAGCCAATGATTTCTTTAATGAAGTCTCCCAATATGAAAATAGATTGAAAGCGCTCAATTCTAATTTTAGCTCTAGCGAAGAGAACTCCATGTACATTCGTGAAGAAGTTTGGAACAATTTTGCTTTTAAAAGCATTTTGGGAAAAACAATGGAAAGTTTAGGTCTGACAGTGAGTGCAGATGAACTTACAGATGCATTTAGAGGCAAAAACATTCACCCTTTAGTGATGAATGTAATTGGTCGTAGTTTTATCAATCCAGAAACAGGACAGTTAGATAAAGCTCAAATGGAACAAGCCTTGAGTAATATGGATGCTGTAGATCCTAAATTAAGAGAGATTGTTATCATGCTTGAGCCTATCGTTCAAGATAGCAGACTGAAAGAGAAATATGCTTCATTGGTTTCTAAATCAGCTTATTATCCGACGTTTATTGCTAAAGATAGATTAGAAGATAATAAATTATCTACTGCAGATATCCTATCTGTTCCTTATGCAACTATTGATGATAGCAAAACACCAGTTTCTGATGAAGAGATTGAAAAGTACATTAAAGACCACGCTAATCAATATAAGAGAAATGCAAATGTCGTTTTAGATATTGTGACTTTCGATATTATCCCTAGCGTAGAAGATAAACAGGAGTTAGCGAATCAATTATTACAAATTAAAGATGAAATACTATCTAGTGATGATGATTCTTTATTGATTGTTAGAAGTTCACTTCAAGGCGCAAATGTAATTTACATGAATGCTGATGAAATCAAAAGTTCAAATAGAGCACAAGCTGAAGCAATGGTCAGTGAGCCTGTAGGTACATTTATCGGTCCTTACGAAGAAGATGGTGCAGTTGTACTTTCTTATATCGCAGATAGAAAAATGGTTCCTGATAGCGTGAGAGCTTCTCGTATTATCTTACAATATCAAAGTGCTGAAGATGTACAATCTAAAAAAGAATTAGCAGATAAGATAGTAGCAGATATCAAAAGTGGTACTGTAAGTTTTGCTCAGAAAGCCATGGAATTATCAGATGATCCTTCTACTAAAAATGTAGGCGGTGATATAGGGTTCATTCCTCACGGAGCTTTAGAGCCAGAATTGAATACAAAATTATTTTATGAAATGCCATTAGGTGCGATTGAAGTATTAGAATCTCAAAATGGTGTTTATATTATACAAAAAACAGGTTCCTCTTCTTCAAAATCTGCTACTAGAGTGGTAGATTTTGCTAATGAATTAATCGCTGGAGATGTCACTGCAAAAGAAATTTATAATGAAGCCAATGATTTTTGGAACAATTCTAAAACTGCTGCTGCCTTCAATGAAAATGCTAAAACTAGAGCGTCTTTAAAAGATATTACTGTAGAATCTAGAGATATCGCTGTTGCTAATATATCTGGAACTAGACCAGTGGTGTCTTGGGCTTTCAAAAATGGTAAAGCTGGAGAAATTAACTTTTTTGACTTGTCAGATAAATACGTAGTAGTAAAAGTTGTAGCTAAAAACGAAAAAGGATTAGCGAGTTTAGCTGAAGTCAAAAATGAAATCACCAATAAATTGATGTCAGAGAAAAAAGCTGAAATCATTAAGAAAAATCTTGCAAATAGCAAAACAACTCCTTTAGCTACATTAGCAGAGAAAGCTCAAGGTCAAGTATTAGAAGGAATTATTGTACAAGGAACCAATGGTTTTGTGGATCAAATAGGAGTAGAGCCTAAAGTTGTAGGAGCTATCTTAGGAACTAAAGACAATGATCAATCTAATCCAGTTGCTGGAAATAATGGAGTATATGTCGTCAAAACATTAAACTCTCAAAGTATGTCAGGAGACGTAGATTTGAATGCACTCAAAAAACAATTGTTTACACAAAATGCATCTTCATTGAACTTTGAAAAAATATTCGATGCTATTATCAAAAATGCAAAAGTCGAAGATTATAGATATTTAGTGTATTAGTCTTATACAATCTTAATTTATAGTACAATAGCAGGGTAATTCCTGCTATTTTTTTTATATTGATAGAATGGAATTGGTCAATAAAGTTGCTACAAGTGGGATTATTACTATTGATTTAGAAACCTTAGTAAAATCTAGAGATATCATTGAATTGGATATTAGTCAATTTTTGTTTAGAGGACTCTTGCTGAAGGAGAAAGAATTTCGTGCGGAGCTGAAGACTTTCGACTGGAGTCGCTTTTCGGACGAAATAGTAGCTGTTCATTGCTCTACCGATGCAATAGTTGCACAATGGGCTTATATGCTTATAGCGAATGGTTTGGCTAAGGCAGAAGCTGAGTTTTATTATGGTACAAAAGATGAGGTATGGAATTTGTTATTGCTTCAATCTATCAGAGAATTATCAGTGGAGGAGTATGTCGATAAAATGATAGTGATTAAAGGTTGTGGCACAAGAGCACTTTCTAATGCAGCATATCTTGAAATTACTAAAAGACTATTGCCTTCTGTTAGATCTTTGATGTTTGGCGAGCCATGCTCCACTGTACCAGTTTATAAAAAGAGTCGAATATGAAAAACAAAAAACAGCTTCTTCTATTAGTATTTGTAAGTAGTATAGTAGGTTTTTTAATAGGGAGTGCATTTCAAACTTCCTCTCAATATATTTCCTTTAACTTAAAGAAACCTATCGTATCGGATATTAGTGTGCAAGCTTCAGGTGCTGCACCAAAAATCCCTATAAAACTTGATTTTGCAGGGGAGACTGTTCCGTTGAAAGATATAGAAGTGAGGGAAAGATTAGATAGAGAAATCATTGTAAATACTTTTAGACACAGTAGTACTTTACTTTTGATGAAAAAAGCCAATCAATGGACTCCAACTCTTACAAAAATCTTAAAAGAACAAGGAATTCCTGAAGATTTCGTATATCTAAGTATGGCGGAAAGTGACTTGTCTCAAGTTTCTTCTCCATCAAATGCAAGCGGATTTTGGCAATTCTTAAAACCTACAGGCATCCAATATGGCTTGATTGTAAATGATGAAGTCGATCAAAGATTTGATATTGAGAAATCAACTTATGCGGCTTGTAGATATTTGAAAGATTCCTACGATAAATTAGGTTCATGGACTCTAGCAGCTGCAGGTTATAATATGGGAATGGCAGGAGTGGGAAGGCAAGCTGATCAGCAAGGAAGCAATAATTATTACGATTTATATCTAAATACAGAAACTAGTAGATACGTATTTAGAATTTTAGCTTTAAAATTGATCCATCAAAATCCATCTCATTTTGATTATCTGATCAGCTCTTCAGATTTATACGAACCATATAAGTATAAAGAAATTCGAGTTTCTGGCGCAGTCAATTCTTGGATTGATTTTGCAAAACAAAATGGAACAAGCTATAAGGAAATAAGAAGACACAATCCATGGATCAGAAGCACTTCCATGAGAAATATTGCTGGTAATACTTTTGTGGTTAAAATACCTGTATAGTATTAGGTATTAGGAGTAATTCTAGCAATCTGTCATTCTGAACCATGTCATTCTGAACTCGTTTCAGAATCTCTACTTCCTAGCATTTAAGACTCTGTCATTCGGATCAAGGAAGAATCTCGGATACTGAGGCACTCGAAGTATTAAGAGCATTGTAATTGATAGATTATTCAATCCACTAACGTTACTTTCAGGATGACAACAGTGCTTAACTGTCGTCCGTTGACTGTCGACTCTTAAAAAGATTGCTTCGTTCTTCGCTATGACGCGATTTTACGCTCAAAACGGTCAACCTCTTTTAGGGATATACAATGGCCTATGGTCTATGGTCTGTTGTCTATATTCTGTTGTCTATGGTCTATTGTCTATAGTCTTTTGTCTGTGGTCTAACTAATCATACCACTTCTGCTTCCTTACTTTAGGAACATAATAATCTTTCAAAGGATCTTTTTGTTGTGCTTCGGTTAATTTGGGCGAAACTTTACCTAATGCAAGGTTTAACCCTACGCCTAAATAAGATTTGTCATTATTGAAGTTTCCAAAGAACACTAAACCGATACTACTAAAAGTTTTCAGTTTTGGTGGAGGTGTAAATGCAAAATTAATTTCAAGTGGGAATCCTACAGTTTTGACTTTAATTTGGGGGTCGAAGTCTAGATAAATGGAATCTGCTCTTTTTTGATTCGTAGTAGAATTGCCCCAAACCCCGCCAATTCCGAATGCTGCAGAAAACAAAAAGTTATTCTTTCTAAAGGACCATCCATAAAGAAAAGATACTTCATTGAAATGATTGTTGAGTTTTGCTTCCTTAAAATTATTGATTTGAGAATACCCGATTTTGAAGATATTATATCGATATTTATAATTGAAGCCTGTATGAAAGTTGTGTCCTAATTTAGAATATCCGTATCTGAAATCGGCAAATGTAAAATGATCCTGATTATACAAAAAGGTATTAGGTACCTGAGCTGTAGTGTCAGCGCTTTCCTGAGCCACTAGATTTGGTGTATGAATCCAAGTACAAAGTGCTAAACTGACAATTGTAAGAATGTTTTTCATAAGTATTATTGTACTAAAACGACAAAACCTGTTTTTCTGTATGTCTGACCATTCAATCCAGTAAATTGTAAATGATAAACATAACTATCTAGAGCAGTGATCTTGTTATTATACATTCCATTCCAACCAACTTTAGGATCATTACTTTCAAATACTTTTGTACCCAAGCGATTAAAAACTTCTAAAGAATATCCTTCGTCACTTCCAAAAATTAAAATAGGTTTGAAAACTTTATTGTGTCCCATTGGAGCAAATGCATTAGGGACAAAGGCTTGAGGAGTAGGGTTTAAACAAACAGTATTAGAGTTGGTATAAAGCATTTCTAGAGGTCTGTTTGCATCGGTTGTTTGATGTTGAGCTACTACAAAATAGCATGCTTCAGCATAGAAATTATTGGTGTAAATATTAGCGTCAGTAAAAACGTCTTCTTGATTCGAACTGAAGATCACACTTGTATCTCCTTCTAATATCCTATAGATATCATATCCTAAAATCAGGTTGAAGTCTATTAAAGAAGTATCCCATGATATTTCATTATTCAGACCTAGGTTTTTACCTTTTACTAAAATGGTTTTTGCTGGAAGAGTAGAGTATTTATTCGAGCATTCATCTCTTACGCTCACTCGATAATACAATGCACTTCTGCTAGTCTGTGCACTGAAATCTTTGATAATATAAGAATCGCTTAAATCCTCTTTTTGAATTGAAACTCCTGTATTGAGCACTGTAAACTGGTCACCCGAGGCACTTCTTTCTAAAACGATTTCGGCAATATTTGCATTTGGATCAGGAACATATTCAAAACCAACATGGTCAGAATTGACAGAGATATTTTTGATATAATGATTTTCTACAGGAATAAGTCCTTGACTATATACACAAACTACATTAGACAATGAACTGTCTTGATTAGGTAAAATTGCTTGTATTCTGATGCAAGTTGTCGCTTGAGGTTTGAGACCGACGAAATCATATTTTCTTGCTGAATCGGATAAAGTTTCTTTTTGAATCCATGTGTTTCCAGCATCTTCAGAATAATCTACTTGATATCCAAGTACGCCTTGAGTTTGATTATTATAGCCATTCCAATCTAAAATAACTGATCTTTTGCATAAGTTTTCTTCTGAGCGATTGACTTTCATCGTGTTGTATGCAGGAGTAATATTGCTAAATAGTCCTTTGGGATCTTCACAATATTCAATAGATCTGATTTTATAAACTGCTACTGAATCCGTAGCATTATGTAATAAATTTTTGTAAAAAGTGGAGTTCCTGCCAATTACGGTATCGATGGGTTCATTATAATTGTTAGAAATGCTATATATAGCATAGCCAGTGACTTCTGGGTTTTTGGAAGCTTCCCATTGTAAAACAGGTGCATTATTATTTACAGATATTTTTACAATTTTAGGTGCCGGCTGTGGAACGATATTGTCCAATGTATCTGAAGTTTGTATTTGAGTCACACTCGCATTAGAACAACTTTGCTCATTGATGAGAAAGACATAAACTGTTCCATTAGATTTTGGATCAAAGATTAAAGTGCCAGATGCAGAATTTGAGATAGAATCTATCTTCTGATAAGGTCCATTTTTTTCATTGAGGGAAATATAAACACCATATTGTAAAAAGCATGATCCTGGCGATGTGCTGCCATTCCATTGTATTGAGATTTGATTGGAAGTTTCATTTTTTACGCATGTCAATTCTGGAGCTGTTCCAGTAAATGCAGGTTGAATTTGTGCTTCTAAAGAAAGATAGCTTGAAAATAAAAATAGTATGTAAAAAATATACTTCATTAAAAGTTGTTCATTTAGTTTCCAACAGTGATTTGATACATAGTTTCAAAATTATAGTGTTTTTGAGCCATATCTCTTACAACGCCTTTGGACATATTTAGTATAGTATCTGCAAATTTATTAAAGTATTGGATATCGACTCCTTCTATCTGAAAGTTTTTATAGAGTTCCATCTGAGAAAATGCTCCATCCATTCGACTTAAATATTTGCCTAATAAATAATTTCTTGCTTGTTTCATTTCCTCATCACCAATTAATACTTCTTGCAGCTTCTGAATTTCTGTTTTGACTTCATTTACACAAGATTTAGCATGTTCGTGACTTGTTTCTGTCTGTACAAAAATTGCACCGCTTCTTTTATAAGTTTGCAAAATTGAATAAATACCATAAGTATATCCTTTCTCTTCTCTAATATTAGACATCAATCTAGAACCGAAGTATCCACCAAAAATAGTATTCGTCAAAGATAAAAAAGCGTAGTCCTCATGTGATTTGTGTATAGACTGCATGCCAATAGCTAAAGAAGTTTGAGCACTTTTTTCTTTTTTTATATTCTGAATATAATCTGATGAGGCAGTGATAATATGTTCGATATTATCTTCTTGTTCTCGATATACTTCTTCGGAAAATAACTGATCTATAAATTTTATTTCTTCGTCACCGAATGTTCCTGAAATATAAATTGTAGGTTTTTTAGCTTGAATTTCATTCAGAAAATATTTTCTAATTTCCTCTAAGGATAATTGTTCAATAAATTCTTGAGCAGCTTCATATCCGTATGGATGATTTTTTCCAAAAATTGAATTTTTTAAAGCTCTATCTGCAATCAATTCTGTTTTTTCTTCTCGAATGAGTTGTTTGGATTGTAAGTTTTTAATGTAATTCTCCAATTCATCTTCAGGAAAGATATTTTCGTTCAAACATTCCATCATCAAATTTAAAGTCTTGATGAGATTTTTTTTCATGGAGTAAATAGCTATTGTAAAACCATGATAACCAGCATATACATTTATAGTAGAACCTAGGAAATCTATAGATTCAGACATTTGATAAGCATTTTGACGTCGAGTGCCACTCTTAAATAATTTGGCGACACTATTTGCAATCATGGGAGCGCTTTCTGTCCATTTGCCACTATTAAATACAATGTCCACTCTCGAGATTTCAGGGACAATTCCAGGAAATTCGAAGATGTCAATCTGATTTTTTAAAGTGGTTCTTTCAGGTACTTTGAACTCAGGTACATTTAATGAATGTATGGTTGGAGCTGTTTTAAACTTCATGCTTTTGAAAGATAATACAAAGTATTGCTTTGTGAGAAATTTAGATATTTTTTTGCAAAGTCTCGAATGTCTTCTTTGCTAATATTTTCATATTCATCGGCTTCTTCATTAATTAATTGAGCGTTTCCTAGCATTTCGTAATAAGCCAAACTAATCGCTTTATTTAAAAGACTTGCATCAGAAAATCTCATATAAGTCAACATCTGATTTTTTACTTTTTCTAATTCTATATCTGAGATGTCGTTTTCTTGTAGATTTTTTAATTCTTCCCAAATGGCATCTTTTGCTACTTGAATATCTATTCCATTATGAATGCGGCCTTCTATTACAAACATTCCAGTATCTATACTTCCAGTAATGTAGGCATCGATATCTGAAAACAATGCTCTCTCTTTGACTAATTGATATTCTAATCTAGAAGAAGGTCCAGAACTCAATATGTCAGTAATTAAATCGCCTTCGAAATATCCTTTTTCTAATCTTCCTGGCATTTGAAAAGCTAGGATGATCATATTTTCAGGGACATTAGCTAAATGTGTTTTCTCTCTTGCAGAAGTTTGTATTGGCTCTTGAGCTATTTCTAGGGAAGATTGATTTTGTGTGGGAATATCAGAAAACCATTTTTCTACTAATTCAAATGTTTTATCCGATTCAATATTTCCTGCTACTACTAATATGGCATTATTAGGAGAATAATATTGATGATAAAAGTCTTTGACCTCTTTTAATGTGGCATCTTTAATATGACCAATATCTTTTCCTATAGTTGGCCATTGGTAAGGATGTTTTTGATATACCATAGTTCTAAGAATATGCTGTATATCTCCATAAGGCTGATTGATATAATTTTCTTTAAACTCTTCAATGACGACTTTCTTTTGAAGTTTTAAAGAAGTAGCATTAATTTTTAAATTTTGCATTCTATCAGCTTCCATCCAAAAAGGGATTTCTGCGTTGGTGGCAGGAACAAAGTCATAATAATTAGTATAATCATTATTTGTAAATGCATTATTTTCTCCGCCAGCTTCTTGCAATGGTCCATCAAAATAGGGAATGTTGGGAGTGCCTTCAAACATTAAATGTTCGAATAAGTGAGCAAATCCCGTCTTGTGATGGAGTTCATTTTTAGAACCTACTTTATATAAGGTGTTGACGACTACAAATGGAGTGTTAGGATCAGAATGATAGATAACAGTTAATCCATTTTTAAGTATCTTTTTTTCAAAGTTGATTTGGGACATGGTATTGGGTTGCTCAAAGTTATAAAACCATTTCTATTTAATTTTAAAATGAAAAGATTGACCTTTAGCTGAACTATTAGTTATAATTAATCTTTATACTTATCTCATTATACTTTTGCATTCAAGAAAATCAGAAATACATTATTTAATTTTCACCAATTGACTTCTATTGGGAATTGATTTTTTAAGTCATTAAATTTGTTCAGATTCATATGAACTTACAAGAAATTTATCAGAAAGCACTTCAGCTTGAATTCTTATCTATAGAGGAAGGAGTTTATTTATTTGAAAATGCACCTACAGCTGATTTAATCAGTATTGGAAATACATTAAGGTATATACATAAGCCTGATCCTATAGTGACGTGGATCATTGATAGAAATTTAAATACCACAAATGTTTGTGTAGCAAATTGCAAGTTTTGTAATTTTTACAGAAAACCTGGACACGAAGAATCCTATATCACGGACATCGAAACCTATAAGGTTAAAATTGAAGAGACTATTAAATATGGTGGCGATCAGCTTTTATTGCAAGGTGGTCATCATCCTGATTTGAGCCTCGAATATTATACAGATTTATTTAAGCAACTCAAAGGTTTATATCCCGATATCAAATTGCATGCTCTAGGACCTCCAGAGATTGCACATATCTCTAAACTTTCTGGAAAAAGTCATATCGAAGTATTGACCGAACTTAAAAATGCAGGTTTAGATTCGCTGCCAGGAGCGGGAGCGGAGATTTTAAATGACAGAGTGAGAAGATTGCTCGCAAAAGGGAAATGTAGTGGAGGCGAATGGCTAGATGTAATGAGAGCTGCTCATAAAATAGGCTTGACTACATCTGCCACTATGATGTTTGGTCATATAGAAACTATCCGAGAGAGAATGGAACATTTAGTATGGTTGAGAGAAGTCCAATCTGAAAAACCTGAAAGCTCTAAGGGATTTCTAGCATTTATACCATGGCCATTTCAAGATGAAGGTACACTGCTAAAGAAAATGCGAGGAATAAGAAATGAAGTTACTTCTGACGAATATGTAAGAATGATAGCAATTTGCAGAATGATGCTTCCAAATATTCCAAATATACAAGCATCATGGTTGACAGTAGGAAAGGACGTAGCTTCTATTTGCCTACATGCGGGTGCTAATGATTATGGATCTATCATGATTGAAGAAAATGTCGTTTCAGCGGCAGGTGCTCCTCATAGATTTACTGCAAAAGGCATTCAAGATGCAATTCGAGATTCAGGTTTTGAACCTAAATTAAGGAATCAGCAATACGAATTCAGAACACTACCTGCTAACATGATTGAGCAAGAAATCGACTATTGATTATTTGGGCAAGTGAGATATTTCTTACCATAGAGAACTAGAAAATACGAGTGAAAATAAATTGATTTTTAGTTCGAATTTAGATCTACTTTAATTTTCAGCATCGCATTATTGAATAGGAAAATTTCATAAATAATTATTGTATCGATAATAAAACTCTCCTTTTATTGTCTTATGGATAAGAGCTCCTAAGTTTTTTAATGTAAATAATAAGAATGTCTATAATATTTTTCATATAAAATAAAGCATAATGCATAACAGTTTGAAGAATTTTAAAGAATAAAAAAGATTTTAGAGGGTATTTAATTGTATTGTCTAAGAAAAACTCTATAATTGCGCTTAACATATTTTATAGGAATTACGAATTATTAACAAACAAGTCGGTCTTTATGAAAAAAAACTTGCTATTATGGTTACTTGGAGTGCTTTTTTGCACCACGCAAGTACTAGCACAAAGCCGCACTATATCGGGTGTGGTGACTGACGCTGACGACGGTGAGCCGTTGATTGGTGTAAGTCTATTGGTAAAGGGTACAACTATTGGAACTGTGACTGGTATTGATGGCGATTATAGCCTCAATGTTGATGCTGCACAAAAAACATTAGTGGTATCTTATGTAGGATATGCTACTCAAGAAGTAGCGATTGTTGGATCTTCTATTAACATTAAATTGAAATCAGGCGTTGAGCTTGACGAAGTAGTTGTAGTAGGTTATTCATCTGTAAAGAAATCAGATGTAACTGGATCTATCTCTGAAGTAAAAGGAGAAAAACTTTCAAATATACCGATTGCTGGTATAGACAATTTGTTACAAGGTAAAGCTGCCGGTGTGCAGATTACTTCTATTAACGGTCGTCCTGGAGGAAATGCTTACATCAGAATTAGAGGTACAGGATCTTTAAACGCATCTTCTGAGCCATTGATTTTAGTCGATGGAATTCAAGTTGCTTTAAGAGATTATGCAATGATTAACCCTGCTGACATTAAAGATGTAATCGTATTGAAAGATGCTGCTGCTGCTGCTATCTACGGTTCACGTGCATCTAATGGTGTAATCTTAGTATCTACAAAAAGAGGTACAGGTTCTTCAGCTAAAAAGTTCAGTGTGAACTATAGCTACAACAGAGGTGTCAAAACCAAAACAAAAGACAATTTTGATTTGATGACTGCTGAAGAGAAAATTGCTTATGAGCGTGAGCTTGGAAGAGGTACAGCGGAAGCTTTAGCATTGAAAGATGATGAGATCGCTGACTTTATTGCAAAAAACAGAACAGATTGGACTAAAGAATTAATTAAAAAAGCAAGCGTAGAATCTCATGATGTTGCTGTCAGCGGTTCTGCTAATGATTTCAATTATTACTTATCTTTTGGTTCTTACAAAGAAGACGGTCTTGCAGTAAACTCTTCATTTGAAAGAACAAACATTCGTTTTAACTCTGATTATAGAGCTAACAAATATTTGAAAGTTGGAAACTCTATTACTATTGTAAGTTCAAAAGACAATCAATTAAGAGATAGAGCTAACGTACAAAACCCATTTAGAGCTGCATATACTTATAATCCTTATGAGACAGTATATCAGCAAGATGAAGATGGTAATGTAATTAAAGATGAAGAAGGAAATCCTGTTTGGAATGAAACTAACGAAGGCTTCAACGCTTTAGAAGGAATCATGAATGCTCCAGAGAGATACAAATACTTTAACGTCATTGGAAATGCTTATGCTCAATTAGATATCATTGATGGTTTATCTATCAAAACAGATGTTGGAGTTAAGCATAGAACTGACAGAAGATATTCTTACTTATACCCAGGATCTATCTTGGATGGTATCGTAGGAAATCCAAATGCTCCTGGAACTTTAACACAAAATACTTACCAAAACGCCTTAATTAAATGGGCAAACGTAGCTACTTACAACAAATCTTTTAATGGTAAACATAATTTAGGTTTACTTGCAGGTACTGAGTTGTTAAAAACTGACTACGAGTCTATGGGTGCTGTTGCTGAAGGTTTTACTAATAAAAACTTGATGCAATTAGGTATTGCTGCAAATCCACTAAGTGTTTCAGGTACTAAATTGAAATATGCTCTATTCTCCATATTTGGAGAGGCTAAGTATAATTTTGCTAATAGATATTACGTAAGTGCTTCAGCGCGTCGTGATGGTTCTACAGCTTTTGGTCCAGAAAATAGATATGGTACATTCTGGGGAGCAAGTGCAGGTTGGAATTTAGCTAATGAATCTTTCATGAAAGTTAAAAATGTAGACCAATTAAAATTAAGAGGATCTGTCGGTACTTCAGGTAATGATAGAATCGGAGATTTCTTATATTTATCTACTTATAGATTAGGAAGCTATGGTAACTTGACTTCTAGTTTTCCTGCTACTCCAGCTAACCCTGCTTTGAAATGGGAGTCTAACTTTAACTATAACGTAGGTTTAGATTTCGGTTTCTTCAATAACAGATTAACAGGTTCAGTAGAATACTATAACAAGAAAACTTCTGACTTATTATTCCCTGTTGCTTTATCTTATACTTCTGGTTTCTCTTCTCAAACACAAAACATTGGTGAGATGGTGAATAAAGGTGTAGAAGCAGAATTAAGAGTAGATGCTGTTCGTAAGAAAAACGGAATCTTATCTTTCTATGGTAATTATTCTTACAACAAAAATAAAATCCTTTCTATTCCTACTGATGAAGAGTTTTTACCTACTACAGGTAGAGGACTTGGATATACAGTGTTGAAGGAAGGAGTGGAAGCTTATACTTTCTATATCACTAGATGGGCTGGAGTAGATGCTTCTAATGGAGAGCCACTTTATTATGATAAAGATGGTAACGTTACCAACGTATTTAGTGAAGATGACAACGTTATTTTAGAAGGAAAATCAATTTTACCTAAATTCTATGGTGGGTTTGGTCTGAATGCTGAATACCGTGGTATTTTCGTAGATGCTGATTTCTACTATAGTGGTGGAAACTATACTTATGATATCAATACTCAAATTTTGATGAGTGATGGAGAAAGTCCTGAAATTATGCAAAGAAGAGATGCTGCTAATTATTGGAGAAAACCAGGTGATATAGCTGTAAATCCAAATCCAGCTGCTGCAGGTTATACTTCTAGATCAACAGATCGTTTCTTAAGAAAAGGAGATTATTTAAGATTGAGAACTTTAAGAGTAGGTTATAGCCTTCCAAGCTCTATCTTAAGTAAAATTAAGGTTTCTAACTTGTCAGTATACTTTACAGGTACTAACTTGTTTACTGTGACATCTTATGAAGGTGATCCTGAAGTAGGTATGGGTTCTGAAGAATCTGCAACTGGTGGTATTGGTTTACCTGGTGAAGCGTCTTTATTTAGCTACCCGCAGTTTAGAGGATTTTCATTTGGTGTAAGCGTAGGATTCTAATAAAATAAAATAACAACAATGAGAAAAATAACATTATTAATGATTGTTTGCTTGTCAGCATTCATGTTCTCTTGTAAAGATGAGTTAGAATTAACTCCTTTCGACAAAGTGGATGAAGAAATGGCATTCAAAACAACCAAAGACTTTACAGCTGCGCTAAGAGGAACTTACTCTAGGCTTATAGGTGTAGATCCTTCATTTTACATGCAACGTAAAATGATACTTTCTGACGTATTATCTGACAACTTGATTATTAACCAAACAGGTAGAAAGTCATTGATGTCATACTATGAATTCAAATTAGCTGCTAACTCTACTTGGGGAGGTTTATTGCTATATGGTTATAGTGTAATAGATCGTTCTAATAGAATCATCAGTAATATCAACAATTTGCCTGATGGTGATTTTAAAAATGATGTATTAGCTCAAGCTAAAGCATTGAGAGCAATGGCTCATTTAGATATAGTAATGACTTATGCGCCATCTTACACTGCTGTGGACGGTGATGCTGCAAATTCAGGTATTCCTATTAAAGATGATGTAGATGCTTCTGCAAAACCAGCAAGAAATACTTTGAATGAGACATTTAATTTTATCATAAGTGAATTAAAATCTGCAAAAGATTTAGCTGCTAATGATAGAGCTTCCGTTGCTAGTGGTTTTTTGAACAAATCTGCAATAGGTGGCTTAATAGCTAGAGCTTATTTATACAAAGGTGACTATCCAGCTGCTAAAGCTGCTGCTCAAGAAACTGCTGATTTAATTGGTTCTGCTGATTTAGCTATAGGTTCAAGAGCTAACTTTACTGGAATCTGGAAAGATAATAGCCCGGGTAATGCTGGTGTATTATTCAAAATCGTTATCGCTGAGCAAGATAGAATCCAGCCAGGAACAGAATTCAGTCAGACAACTTCTAGTGGTACTAGATCAGAGTATGTTCCTACATTTGAATTATATAGCAAGTATGATGATACTGATATTAGAAAATCAGCATATTTCTCTACTTCAAATTTTTCAGGATTTACTTACAACCATATCATCAAGTACTCTAGTAGACCAGGTGCTTCTGCAAACGTTGTAGATATTAAAGTATTAAGAGGCGCTGAAGTTTATCTAGTATTAGCTGAAGCTGCTTTTAGAAGTGGTGATGAAACTACTGCTTTAGATGCTTTAGATGAAGTAAGGTCTAGAAGATACGATAATTTTGTTTCTGATGAGGAAACAGGTCAAAGTCTATTAAATGCTATCTTATTAGAAAGAAGATTAGAATTGGCATTTGAAGGTCAAAGATTTTATGATCTAAAAAGATTAGGCTTACCTATCGTAAGATCTGCAACAGAAGGTGAATTAGCTGATGGTACAGGTACTCCTGCTCCTTCTACAGCACAAATTATCCCTGCAAATGACTTTAAATTCACTTTGCCTATTCCAACTGCAGAAAGACAAGCGAATCCTAATTTTGCACAATCACCAAATTACTAATCAAATAAATTATAATTAGTATGAAAAAAATATTCAATATTGCATTTACCTTGGTTTTAGCCTCGCTGGCCATAGTAAGTTGTAAAAAAGAAAGTTTAGAATACGATGGCCCGGTATTAGGTCATTTTCAGACATCATCTTCCATTTTATATGTACAACCTGAAAACTTCACTATAGATATTCCAATTGGACTAACTAAAGCCTCAGATAAGGATGTTGTATTAAAAGTGAAAGTAGGAGAAGAGTCTACCGCTGAAGAAGGAGTGCAGTTTAATTTTGAAAGTTCTGAAATTGTAATTAAAGCTGGTGAAGTTCTTGGTAAAGTTACTGTAGTTGCTATTTTTGAGAATACTGACGAGCCTAGCAATTTAATTATAGAAATAGAATCTAGTGATAATACTGCTACTTATTCTTTCGAGCACAATCTTAAACTTCAACAGTTCTGTCCATTTGTACAAGAAGATTATGTAGGAACATATTTGTTTTCGTCTCCTGTTTTTTGGGAAGATGAATATCTAATTGAAGCTATTGCTGATCCAGAAGATCCTAAAGCTATAATTTTTATAGATCCTTATCAGCCTGATGGCGTTGGCAATAATTTGAAGTTAGTATTCAATGATGAAGATGTAAACAATATTTTCATTACAATACCAGCAAATCAAGTAGTTTGGTATTATGATGATGGTGCTAATATGGGAGACGTAATTTTAAGAGATGGCAAAGGAACTTTTAACTCTTGCGAAAAGCTAATTACTTATAGTGCAAATCATATATTCGTTCCACTTTCTTTTAATTTTGGTTTGGATAATGTTACTTTGAAAAAAGTAGATTAATTCTAAAGACTGTTTATTTTATAAGAGTCATTCTGTTATGGAATGACTCTTTTTTATTATAATTGTAAACGTTATGAAATGCCTTGTTTTCTTACTAACAATATTTGTTTATTTTTCAGTTTCTGCAAGTCAGGATTGCGGAATGAATCTGACTAACGATGAGGTGAAAAGTACTTTTAACTATCGTAATCAACTCAACTCTATCGGTAGTTATAATCAAAACTCTAGACTTGCGGATGAGCTAATTACAATACCAGTTAAGATTCATGTTGTCTCTGATAGTTCTGGGAATATTAATAAAATGAATCTTTTGACCTTGTTTGGACAGATTTGTGATTTAAATGAATTATATAATCAAGTAGGTTTTTATTTTTATTTATTACCCGAAATTAACTACATCAAGGATAATAGATTTATTAGAACAGGAGGAGCGAAGTTTGAAGATGCAGAACGAGAAAGAATGTTTGGCAATATGATGTATAGTCATTACTATTATGGAGCTTTAAATGTTTATTATACTTTAGGTACTGGTATTTGTGGTATGGCTCCTTTTCCATTTATGTCACAGAGATATGAAGGAAGAACAGGCGTATTGATGGAATCTAACTTTCAATGTTCAGGACCTGGATCTAAAACTTTAGCTCATGAGATAGGTCATCATTTTGACTTATTACATCCTCATCAAGGTTGGGACTCTAAAGATTCTAGATATAGTGAGTACGTAACAAGAACAGAAGGAATTCGAAATTGTAAAACAGCTGGAGATGGTTTTTGTGATACTCCTGCAGATGTGCAAGATTTCTCTTGTCCATATATAGGAGATCATAAAGATTTAAGAGGAGATTTCTATAATCCTGATGTAAGCCTAATTATGTCTTATCATAAAGATATTTGTCAAAATAAATTCTCCGATCAACAAATTGCTCATATGAATTCAGTGATTCGATTAGATACTGGAAGAATTGTTTATCTGCAGAATCAAATTGCTTATTTTTCACAAATTAAGAATGCAACTCTTATATCTCCTGCAGAATCTTCAATAATTCAAGTAGAAAAGAATACAACATTTGAATGGGAGAATGTTGAAGATGCAGAAGCATACCTAATTAATATCTCAACTGGTGCTGGTTCAGTTATAGAACAAGCCATGGTTTTCGGAGTTAATTCTTATAATTATAATTTTAAATTTGCTGATAGAGGAAGATCATTTTATTGGACAGTTTACCCTATTAAGTTTTCTCAGCCTTGTTTGAAATCTTTCACTCCAAGAAAATTTACTTTAACATCTTCTATAACAAGTTTATTTAACAATACCTCTTTCTCATTTTCAATTTATCCTAATCCATTAATAGGAGAAAGAAATGTTACGATTCAGATGCAAGGAGAATGGGCCAATAAAAAGTCAGTAGCTTTAAAATTGATTTCCTTGAATGGTCAGGTTGTTCAAGAATTAATAGTTCCATCGATGTCAAATCAGTTGAACTTAAAAATAGATGATAATATCTCTTCTGGAGTTTATTTTTTACATTTTCATACAGATGAAGGGAATTATCAATCCAAACTAATTATCCAATAAACCAACTCCAAAAAAATAAGGGGCTAATCAATTTAGCCCCTTTTCTTATTTTAGTAATCCTTTAGATCTCATTTCTTCTAAAGAGCTTTCATATTGGTCAGACATGATGGTCTGTTTTTCTACCCAATCTGTGAAGTTTCGCATGCCTTCTTTAAAAGTTACTTTAGCATGAAATCCTAACAGTTTTTCTGTCTTTTGCATATCAGCCACATTATGACGAATATCTCCTTTTCGGAATTGTCCGGTAATATGTATCGGAACTTCTTTTTTGTAATTGCTCATTAATTCTTCAGCCACTTCAATGACAGAAGTTTGAATACCAGTTCCTACATTGAATGATTCAAAATTTGCTGAGTCATTTTCAATTCCTAAGATAGTAGCTTCTACCACATCGTCGATATATACAAAGTCTCTGCTTTCGGTACCATCTTCAAAAATATTGATGTCTTTGCCACCTAAAATTCTTGTAGAAAATATGGATAATATACCTGTATAAGGATTATTTAGAGATTGACCTGGCCCATATACATTTTGATAGCGAAATGCTACAGAAGGGATGCCTAAAGCTTGACAGGTAATCATAATCGATTGCTCTTGATAATACTTAGTCAAACCATATATAGAATTAGGTTGAATTCTTGAAGCTTCATCAGTTTTCTCCATGATAGCGTTCTCACCAGTAATCGGACATTTAACTTCAAAGTCACCTTTGAGCATATCTTCTTCCTTTCTTCCTAATGGATACACAGATTGTTGAAGTGAAGGACAAAGATATTTACCTTCTCCATAGATAGCCCTTGACGATGCCACAATGACCTTTTCAATCTGATGTGGAGTATTAGTAAGTAGATCGAGCAAGATAGATGTGCCTGAAACATTGACGTTAGAATATCTTTCGATTTGATACATAGATTGTCCTGTACCCGTTTCTGCAGCTAAATGCACAATAATTTGCTGATCTTTTATCGCAAGTTCCCAATCAGATTTATTTTGAACATCTCCTAAAATAAAATTGACTTTATCTTTAATCTCTTGATACAAAACAGATGTTTCAGCTGAGCCGTGTATTTGTGGAGAAAGATTGTCTAAAACTGTGATTTGATGTCCTTTGTCGATGAGTTGAAGAGCGAGCCTTGTGCCTATAAAACCCGCACCGCCCGTAATAAGAATATTTTTAGCCGTCATATTATGCTCTGATGATTAATTTGAAGGTGTTATAGATGGTATTTTTGAAAAATTTATTTTTGACGATGATCCATTTTCTTTTAAAACCACTTGTTGATTTTAGTAGAATGAAATCTTTCAGCATATTTTGCTGAGAATCTGTAAGATGTTGCTCGTATTTCTCTAAAATGGCTTCAGCTTGATATACTTGCTTAGTCAAGTAATTGTGAAAATTATCGTTATTGATGATACTTTTTAAATCTTTTTTAGACTCTTTTCTATGTTCGCTTTCTGCTCTACTTGCGTTGTTTTCGTGAATTCTATGATAGATTAAAACTTCGTCTTGATAGTGCAGTCCTCCTAATAATGACGCGACAACAGCAATCCAATGATCGTGTAATAAAGCTCTCGAATCGATAGGAGATACGATGGCTAATAATTTTCTGTTGATTAAAGTAGTGCAGCCATAAGGTACATTTTGCATTAAAAGCTGATGTGCACCGAGAGCTTTTGTATTCAGTCTATCTTTTTCTATCAAAGAAGGACAAATCACATTCATCTCGTCGTCACACATGATTAAATCACTGAAAATCATCAGTCCTGTATGCGGATGTTTTTCTTCTAACGATTGTATAAAGGTAATTTGACTACTTAATTTATTGGGAAGCCATTTATCATCTTGGTCACAAAAGCAGATATACGGAGCAGTAGAAACACTCATCAATTGATTAAAATTACCTGTTGGACCTAGGTTTCCTAAGCCATCTTCAATAATTTCAATTTTTTGTGGATTTAAACCTTTCCATTTAGATAGAATATCTAGAGTGCCATCTGTAGAACCGTCGTCTCTGATCAAAATTCTATAATTATGAAAATCTTGCTCAAAGATAGACTCTAATTGTTCATCTAAATATTTTCCGCCATTGTATGTAGCTAATATTATGTCAACTTCTACGGGCATGGTGATGTTATAATTTTGTCGTATTGAAGCAACTGCATCAATGGTTGATTCTTGATTTTTAAATATACGTCAATTGCTTCAGGATTTTTTACAAATGCGAAACTTCTATCACTTTTAACAGACTTTACTTGCTCTGAAATATCCTCTTCTGTAAAATTAAGCTGACAGAACTGTGCGATATCTTTCAGCATTTCTTTGGGATGCGCTAAAAATTCTTCGTATTTCACGTGCTTCATTTCAGGGAATTCTTTCTCCAAGGTCATACATTTTGATACGTATTCTTCCCATAGATTATAGCCTTCTTTCATCGAGTGCAGCCTGAAATTTGAATGATATTGGCGACTCACTAAAAATTGTCTTTTTAATTTCTTCTTCCAGTTGAGTGAATACCTATTCTTCATTTCTAAATCTCTTTCAATAAAGCTACTGATAGAGTCTATAGGGTTTCTGTATATATGAAGCACTTTTGCATTAGGGAAAATCTCTTTCCACAAGTCAATAGTAAAAGAGTTTTTAGGATCTTTCCATCCCCAAGGAATATCTAAATCCTTAATGCTTTTGTAGGTAGATGTTTTATCACCAAGAAAAAGTTTTCGTTTTGAACTTTGAACGAAATGACTCAAATCTTCAATCAAAATCTCTTTAGTTCTTGGATTGAGGTATTTAAAATTATAAGGTAAATCTGCTCTACTCAGTGTAATATCGAATATCCAATTATTGATGTTCCAAAAGAATAGTGCTTCATTATTAATTTCTTTTTGGTCTCCTACAAATAAGCCTAGGTTTTCCAGCATTTTAGTAATCATGGTAGTTCCAGATCGGTGCATTCCTACTATTATAATGGGTGATACAGGCATATTTATTGAATAGTTTCTACAAAAATATCAAATACTCCATTATAAAATATTATAATTTCTTCTACTTATAGTTTTGTACGGTATTATAGTGATAAACACCACATGAATATTCAAAATATTAATTTAATTTGCGTCGTAATATTTAAATAAGAAGCACTCTATGAACTTAGGGATTTATCTCAATAAAAAATGTCTTGTCACTGGTGCTGCTAGTGGTATAGGACGTTCTGTAGCATTATTATTAGGGAAGTATGGCGCTGAGCTATTTTTGACTGATATAGATGAAGCTAAATTACAGCAAACTGAAAATGATATTATAAATCAAAACGGTAAAGTCTCTTATTCAAAAGCTTTTGATATTCGAGACTATGATGCAGTGAAGATTTTTTCAGATGAAATTCAAAACAGTTTTGGAGCTATGGACATGGTGATGAATATTGCTGGAGTAGCTATCTGGGGTGAAGTTGGAAAAATGCCACATGAAGATTGGAAGAAAATTATAGATGTCAATCTCATGGGTCCAATTCATATCATTGAATGTTTTATTCCTGCCATGATGAAAAATGGATATGGTGGAAATTTGGTGAATGTATCTTCAGCAGCTGGTCTTTTTGGATTGCCATGGCATGGTGCTTATAGTGCAAGTAAATTTGGGCTACGAGGATTGTCAGACGTACTTAGGCATGATTTGAAAAGAAATAAAATAAGAGTCCATTTAGTTTGTCCAGGTGCAGTTGACACAGGATTGGTCGATACTATAAAGATTTCTGGAATGGAAATTACGGACGATCAGTTTAGTGTGCTCAAAAAGAGATTTCAAGGTCGTGCAGTCTCTCCTGATGAGGCAGCAGCTTCTATTTTAAAAGGAGTCGAAAATAAAGAATATTTGATTTTTACTTCTACCGATATCAAATTTGGACATTGGGGTCAACGTAAGTTCACTTTCATTTATGATTGGATCATGCAAAAAATGAATGTTTTATTCCAAAAAGCATTGACAGGGCAATAAGAAATTCATTTATAAATATTAAATCATACTCTGAACTCTTACATAGAATTCTTGGAGATTTTTTTCAATAGAGGATTCTAATTGTAAGCCTGAGCTATTGATGACGCCTGCGAGCATAGCATAGTGTCCGATCAGCATTTGAAGTTCAATTAATTGTGATTTATTGAGATGCTTTTGAAGGATATTCCAATTCTCTTCTTCAATCATTTGATTTAAAACTAATTGATCACAAGCTCGGACAATACTTTTTTCTTTTTCGTCTTGAAAAGCGATGTGGCCTTTTGTGATATTGTAAATATCTTGATCACTTAGTTGCGCTCTTCTTTGACCGATTTCTATATGTTGTCCCCATTCATACCTGCATCTTGAAAGCCAAGCTACTCTTAAAATGACCAGCTCTGAAATTCGGTGAGTCAGTTTTCCATAAGGCATTAACTTTGATGCGAAGTGCAACCAAGGCCAAAAAACTGAAGAGTTGATGGACAGCAATTTGAAAATATCAGGAACCTCATCTCTACCCATCCATTTTGATGCTATAGAAGACATTTTAAACATCCAACCTTGATCTTTAGATGAAGGCACTTGAATTCTAGATGCTGTTTGTATCCATCCTCTTTCTGGAGATAGTAAATCTTTCATTGTATCTATTTAAAAGTAAATAACCGTATCAAAATCAATAAGAAATCCTCTGAAATTGTTAAATGCTAAAATAATTTTTTGGTTATAATTAATTGGCATATTAATTGCTTCTAGTCTATTAAGTTTAATTGGTTCTATATAGGTCGAAGTTCATAGCTTCGACCTAATTTTTTTCAGGGTTTTGAAGTTCCAATATTTCTTTTTCTATGATTTCAATTTTAGCTTTAATAGCTGATGTATTTCCTCGGTCATTTTCTAAACGTTTCAATAGTTTGACTTTTTTCAGGCTCAATTCATTAATTTTCCAAAGTTTAATTTCTACATGAGTTTTGACCATTTCTAAAGTGTCAACAATGATTCCTTTCATCAATTCACTCAACTCTTTATTGGTAGATTGATCCACTTCTAATTGTTGAATAATATAATTCGTAATATCATTAATAGCTGGAATATTTCTAGTTTTTGCGATATCCTCTATAGAATTATCTATTACATTGAAAGTGATATTACTGATGGAGCTGTCTAGTGCTTCTTTAATTTGTTTGCCAATACCTGGAATCATAGAGATTCTTTGAATTTCTAGATTCTCTTGCACGGATTTAGTGACTATACTTTTGAGATATTGGTTTAAATCGTTTCTATGTTTGAAATAAACCACGGTCAGCATTTGACTAATACTTGCATTGAGCCATTCATTGATTTGTTCCTTTTTCGGTTCAAATACTTTTAAGGCAATTTTCTGAACCAAAGGAGAATCTTTTTGAACTTCTGCTTGAGCACCTTTGATGACATTGCTGACTACTTTATCTGTGATTTCTTCAGCAACAATTTCAATATATTTTGATGCTTTTCTATAAACATAGGTACTCTTGAGATTGATAATACCTAGGTTATTTAAGCGTATAGTCATTCCTACTACTCTAAATAATCTGAATAGTTTTAAAGTGCCATTCATTGGAATACAACCTAAAACGTCATACCAATGTATAAAAGGATAAAAAAACCATTTGTTGTAGCGCTTCCTATATATAGCTATTGACCATCTAATGATCAATTCAGTAATAAATATGCTGACAAATATTAAATCTAAATAGGAAGTGTTAGGATGAATCTCAGTAGCGTAAAAGTGATCGAATGTCGGAGAGATGAATTCGACTAAAGCTTGGAAAGATGAGAAAGAGTAAGACCAGTCAAAGAAGATTAAATTTAAATTGATGATCACTAATATAATCATCAAAATATCTATGAATAATGGAAGTCCCTGCTGAGTCGCTCTGAGTTTTTCGATGTCTATGGAAAAAAATGATTGGATTTTTTTGAGCATGTTTTATTGTAATTCTGATTAAAGTACATATTAACGAACTTATTTTCAAAATTATTCCAATTTTTTACCAAAATTTATCAGAACGAAAGCATTTTAAAAGACTAGTATTATATTTCTTGAGGCTTTAGTTTTTCCCAGGAATGAGATGAGAGATTTGTTGAACAGCCCTGCGTGCTGGCAACCACGCCATTATTACACTAATAACAATAATGATAACAGCAATTAAAATAAAATCTTCAGCAAGCATTTTTACGGGATAATATTGAACCATAAATGAACTTCCGGGCATTTTAATTAAACCTACATGAATCTGTAATAAACAAAATATTGTTCCTAATGCTAATCCTGTAAACGCTCCCAAAAACGATATCAAAAGTCCTTCTATTAAAAAGATATTTTGAATCGTACTCTTATCTGCGCCGAGTGCTCTAAGTGTAGCTATGTCTTGCTTTTTTTCAATGACTAACATAGAAAGTGAACCAATGATATTAAAAGCAGCTATTAAAACTATAAAACTTAAAATAGCAAAAACAGCCCATTTCTCTGTCTTCATGACTTTGTACAAAGTAGCATTCTGCTCATACCTCGTCTGTACAAGATATTGATTGCCGAGTTTATTCTGAAGTTGTTCTTGTATTTTCTCTGGGCGAACATTTTCTTTTAATTTAATCTCAATAGAAGAGATGTTCTCAGGCATTTCCATGAGATTTCTAGCAAAGTCTATCGGTACTAAAATGTATTTATCATCAAAATCTTGTTGGACTGCAAAAATTCCGTGAGCAAAAATTTGATTGGATCTAAAAGCATTGGCTACATCATTCAAAGCACTTTTATCACTTCGAGGCATAAAGAGCGTCAATACAGTATTGGGCATCATAAGATTGACACCTAAGCGGTAAGCTATTCCTGAACCTAATACCGCTAAAGGGGCATCTTCATATTTTAAATCTAAGCTTCCATTGTACAAATAATCATCTAGATCGTCTACTACATTATAGTAATTATCATCGACGCCTTTCATGGTCACGATAGACTGTCTTCCTTGATATTCTGCTAAAACATTTTCTTCTAATACTTGACTATAGCTGATGATTCCTTCGGTACTATCTAATTTTTGTAGGAAATCTCCATCTGTATCAAAGAATTTACCTTCTGCAGGTAGAATTACCAAGTCAGTATAAAAAACTTTGTAAAGAGATTTAACTAAGTCTTCAAAGCCATTAAAAGTGGACATCACTACAATCAATGCGCCCGCACCTACAGCCATCGCAAAGGCTGTAATCATAGATATAATATTAATGACTCGTGTGGATTTACGAGAGAATAGATATCTTTTGGCGATAGATAAGGATGGATATCTCAAGCCGTATTCAGTTAATTATTCTTTGTAGGGATTGGTGTCTTCGAAATCACTATTTTTTCTGATCTCTTCGATAGCGTCATCTTTTTCTTTCAGTTCTTTGAAAAGGGAGTCTAATTTGATGACTTCGTCCATTGTATCATCTCTGAAAAATTCTAATTCAGGAATTACTCTAACTTTATTTCTAATTTTTTTGCCGAGAAGACCTCTAATTTCTTTTTTACTTTCTGTAATAGAATCTAGTACTTCATTAGGATTGGTAACATTATAAATGCTCAAGTTAATTCTCGCGAGATATAAATCTGGCGTAATTCTAACAGATGCAATAGTCACCATAGCACGCCCTAAGATTTCACTAGCTTCTCTTTGAAATATCTCACTCAAAGCTATTTGGATGATTTTGTTGACTTGTTGTTGTCTAATAGATTCCATACCGATTTTCTTTCTGTCATAAAAGTAAGAAAACTATCAATATATTTGTTGAGAGTACATGGATAACATACGAATACTTTGGATATTGCTGAAAAGATATTTGCCTCAAGTAGGTTTAAATATTCTCTTTAATATTATTTCAGCAGGATTGTCTGTTTTCTCTCTGCTGATGCTCATTCCTTTTTTACAAGTTTTATTTTATCATGAAGACGCTGTAAAAACGTCGGAGAACTTGCCCAAAATTCCTTTTCTAGATATTCTATATCATCAATGGCTGCAATTGATGGAGCAAAGTGGTCAACAAATGGCGCTAATAGTTTTATGTATCAGTTTAGTCATTGTATTTATTCTGAAAAATGGAACAAAGTATTTAGCAGCATATTTTCTTGTACCAGTTCGTACAGGCGTGATGAAAGATTTGAGAGCAGGAATTTATGACAAATTATTATCGCTGGATTATAGTTTTTTTCAACGGAAACGAAGAGGAGAAATTCTGACCAATTTTGGTAATGATGTCCAAGAAGTAGAATATGGTATCATCAATTTTATAGAAACGGGTATCAAAGAACCGGTTACTATAATTGTTACCTTGATTAGTTTAATCATAATGAGTCCATATTTAACGATTTGGGTCATCGTGTTATTACCGTTTTCAGCATTAATCATTGGAGGTATTGGAAAAAAATTAAAAAAGGATTCTTTCAAAGCTCAATATCAATTATCCATTTTACAAATGATGGTGGATGAGTTGATGCATGGTATTAGAATTATTCAATCCTTTAATAATAAAGATGTTTTAAAGGACAAGTTTCAAGAAGTCAATCATCGATATAGAGCATTGCATTCTGAATTATTATTTAGAAAAGAATTAGCTTCTCCATTGTCCGAAGTTCTTGGTATAATAGTAGTCTCAGCTATTTTGCTTATTGGTGGAAATGCTATTTTGAGCGGTCAAAGTACATTGTCTCCTGAAGTATTTATTACCTATATTGTAGTTTTCTCTCAGATGATTTCTCCTGCAAAAGCATTTTCTAATGCATGGTATTTTATCCAAAAAGGAGTAGTTTCTCTTCAACGCATCCAAACACTTTTAGAAGAAAAAGCTTTTTACGATATTCAAAAAGGAAGTATTGCTGTCCAATCTTTTGAGAAGTCTATTGAAATAAAAAATTTGAATTTTTCTTTTGATTCTTCTTCTGTTTTGAAAAATATCTCTTTAGAAATCCTTAAAGGTCAAAAGGTGGCATTTGTAGGACCATCTGGAAGTGGGAAAACTACTTTAATGCAATTGATTGCAAGAATCTATGATATAGAGAATACTGCGATTTTAATTGATGGAATTTGTATTAATGATATTTTAATTCAGGATTATAAAGATTTGATTTCAATAGTCACCCAAGAACCTATTTTGTTTTTTGGAACGGTAGAAGAGAATTTATTGGTTGCAAATCCAAAAGCTACTCAGGAGGAAATGATTCAGGCATTAATGCTTTCAGACGCCTTAGAATTTGTTAGAAGTTTACCTCAATATTTACAAACTCCGATAGGGGAAAGAGGTGTGGCACTAAGTGGTGGTCAGCAACAAAGATTAGCATTAGCAAGAGCTTATTTGAAGAATACTCCGATTTTGATTTTAGATGAAGTCACGGCAGCACTCGACGGAGTATCTGATCAAGCTGTAAGAAATGCCCTATATCAAATCAGTCAAGGAAAAACAGTCATCAGTGTTGCACATAGAATCTCTTCTATTGTAGATTATGACCAAATTTATTTCCTAGAAAATGGTCTAATTACTGGAAATGGTACGCATGAAGAATTAATGAAAACTCATGTTTCATATCAGCAAATGGTCTTAGCCCAACAAATTAGTTGATTAAATGAGCGTACTGATTGACAATTTCTTTTTTAGTCGCCGTCCATCCATCTTTACCGACTTTTAAATTTTGGAAATCTCTAATGAGATTCTTAGCATTGGTCACTCTTCCGTTTCCATATGCATTTTCTATGACCAATTGTAGCGCATCCATTCCTTGTTCAAAAGTGTTATCATCCATCGCTATCAAGTATTTCCCAAAAGATTCTATTACAGGCTTCGTTAGATAATGAATGATAGAGAAAATTGATTTTTTGAAATAATCTATATCTTCTTTTTGTGGATGAGCAGCCAATATTTTTGCAATGACTACTTCTAGTTGAGGATGTTTGATGTCCAAAAACTTTATAGCAAATGGATAAGCATCAGCTTTTAATTGTTGGAACAAAATATCTAAAGCGACACTCTTAAGCATATTGGAACTGTCATTCTCCAAAATGGATTGAGCGATTTCTATTATTTGAGCGTCCTTCATTAATTTCAGAGCTTCCAAAGCATTTCTTCTAGAAGAAGGTCTTTCTGAAAGCAATAAATCTTTACACTTATCAGTCAAAGTCTTTTGGTTTTCCAAATTGAATTGAGCGGCGAGTTTTAAGATATTTTCTTGGACCAACCAATGTTGATTTTCGAAATCAGGTAATAGAATTTCAGCAGCTTGTTCAAAATTTAGATTTTCTTTGAATTGGTCAATGACGAATACTTTATCTAAAACTTGATTTGAACGATGATAAATCATCGCCAAATCTTCAGATTTATAATCCATATCAGCTTCCCAAACTTGCATTTTTCCTGGATCAAAATTGACCGTTAATGGTGGAGTGGTGGATGCAAATCGAATACTTTCTTGTTTATTATTGATCGTGATTTTTTGCTGTATAATAGTATCTGAATATATCAAATCTACATTGAAAAGTATTTTATGATACGGCACTTCTACATTCGGATGCTGATCTTGTTTTTGATAAATATCTATCACCACTTCTTGATGAACACTATCGTAACGATATTTTAAATCTACGACAGGATGACCCGGTTCGAAATACCATTGATTGAAAAACCAATTTAAATCAAGCCCTGTTATTTTTTCAAATGCTAATCTTAGTTGAGCCACTTCTGTAGATTGAAACGCATTTTTATTCAAATATTCTCCGATGCCATCAAAAAAAGCTTCGTCTCCAATATATTGTCTTAAAAGATGAAGAACAATTGCTCCTTTATCATATCGATGTCTATCGAAAACTTCTTGAGGCGTATCGTAATAATTTTGAACTAGAGGGTCGGCTTTTTTGTAAGTGTATTCTCTAAGATATGCTAAGTATTTATTGCGCCAAAGCGAGGCTGCATCATCTTTGCCTTTCCAGTTTTCCGCCCACAAATATTCTCCATAAGAAGCAAAAGATTCATTCAACGTAAGTTCAGACCAGCTTTCACAAGTGACCAAATCTCCGAACCATTGATGTACTAATTCGTGAGCAATAATACCATCTTCGCCAAAGTTCTTATCTAAAATATCTCCATGATTGCACATAAGACCTTCATGAAATATAGATAAAGTAGTGTTCTCCATAGCGCCTGCTACAAAGTCATATACTGTCGCTTGCTTGTAATTATCCCAAGGGAAGTCGTATTGAAATTTTTTAGAGAAAAAATCGATCATTTCTGGAGTTCTTCCAAATACCTCTCGAATCACTTGGTCATAAGGAGCTAAAGTATAATAATCTACAGGTTGGTCTCGCCAAGAATCTTCTACTTTAATATATGGACCAACTACTAAAGCAAATAAATAAGGAGCATGTGCTTGAGTCTGTCTCCAATAATCTGTTCGTAAACCATTTTCAATAGCCATTTGTGAGACAAGAGTTCCATTAGAAATTGTAGTCAAAGAGTCCGGTACAGTGACATAAATTTCTTGTGTGGTTTTTTGATAAGTAGCATCTATTGTGGGAAACCAACATGCGGCCGCTTCTGTTTCTCCTTGCGTCCATAAAATGGTACTTCGATATGGATTGTATTGGTTGTTATTAATAAAGTAAGCACCTTGACCTAAAGATTTTTGTAAGTCATTGAGCTGATGAGTATGTGTAGTATATTGAATTTTGACCTCAAAAGTATCTTTTTTAGTCATTGCTTGCGAAAGTTGAATCCTTAATTTCATTCCATCATATGCATAGTCTACGAGTGATGAAAAATTATCTAAACTCAAGGAAATAGAATCAAAACTCATCCCTTTTGCATCTAAAACAAGTTCGGATTGGTCGTAGAAATGCGGTGTTAGTTTCAAAATAGCAGTACCATGAATACTTTTTTCTTTGAAAGAAGGAGTCAAATAAAGTTGAGTATGAATGAGGTTAAAGTATTTTGGGCTAGTGCCTTTATAATCTAAAATTTTATTGACCGGATATATATCAAGAGTATCTAAGAAAACATTTTCTGTAATTACATCAGCCTTCCGTTGTCTCTTTTTTTTGTTTTGAGCTTGCAGAGGAATGCAGTATAAAATACTGAGAAAGATAAAAATCTTTAAAATGGTCGTTTGAAAGGTCATTTTATTCACAATTGGGTGTATAAAAGCTATTAATAGGCATTGAATTATGTTTATCTTGCTCCTAAATTCAAGAATAACGATAATTCTAATGAAGTACAAAGTTAGCGATACTAAAGAACAAACAGTCGATGTAACCATAGAGGGAGAGAAGATATTTCTGAACGGTGAATTGGCAGATATTGATTTAGCCAATATTTCTTCAGAGAAATTTCACGTACTTAAAAACAATGAATCCTATAATCTTCAAGTTTTAGAAGCAGATTTAGAGCAAAAGACATTTAAAATTCAAGTCAACGAACAGGTGTTTAATTTGAATTTAGAAGATGCATTAGATCAGCAGTTGAGAGATATGGGAATGTCTAAGACGGTATCTGATAAAGTGGATAAAGTCAATGCACCTATGCCAGGATTAGTATTGAAAATATTAGTTCAGCCAGGTCAAGAAGTTAAAAAAGGAGACTCTCTAATAATATTGGAAGCCATGAAAATGGAAAATATTATCAAATGCATGGGCAACGGGATCGTAAAGAATATTTTGATTCGTGAAAAAGATGCTGTTGAGAAAAGCCAAGTGTTGATTGAAATGGAATAATGATGTTTACTATAATTGATGATAAACTAGAGCAATATATTGAAGATCACACTTCAAGTGAAAGCGAGGTTTTGAAGAATTTGGATAGGAATACTCATTTGACAGAAATGAAACCAAGAATGCTTTCTGGAAAAGTACAAGGAAGATTTCTTTCTATTATTAGCAAAATGATGCAAGCAGATAGAATTTTAGAAATTGGAACTTTTACAGGTTATTCTGCAATTTGTTTGGCGGAAGGATTGAAGCAAGACGGCATGTTAATCACTATCGATATCGACGAAGAAAGAGTGGATTTTGTACAAGAAGCCATTCAAGCAGCTGGTTTTGATGATAAAATTACTTGTAAAATTGGTCTTGCAGAAGAAGTCATTCCTCAAATAGAGGAGATTTTTGATATCGTTTTTATTGATGCTGATAAGATAAATTATAGCTTATACTTTGATTTAGTCATTGACAAAGTTCGCTCGGGAGGGATTATTCTTGCTGACAATGTTTTGTGGAGTGGGAAAGTGGTAGAAAACAAAAAAGATAAAGATACTTTGGCACTTCTAGCATTTAATCAGAAAGTACAACAAGATATCAGAGTAGAAAACGTTATTTTATCGATTAGAGATGGAATCACATTGATTTACAAAAAATAATAACAGAGATATATGTCAAAAATATTGTCGATTTTATTTTTCGCTATATTTTTTAGTGTTACTAATTTTTCTGCTCACGCAAATACGGAAGCAACAGAAGCTACTGCAGAAGGATATATACAGCAGTTTAAAGGAATCGCTATTCTTGAAATGAAAAAGTTTGGAATTCCTGCAAGTATTAAACTAGCTCAAGGTCTTTTAGAAAGTGGAATGGGAACGAGCAAATTAGCTGTTTACGGAAATAATCACTTTGGAATTAAATGCCATACGGTTTGGACGGGTCCTTCCATGAAGCATACAGATGATGCAGTAGATGAATGTTTTAGAGTCTATTCTGATCCTAGAGAATCTTACAAAGACCACTCTCAGTTTTTATTGACTCGGTCAAGATATTCGAATTTATTCAAACTGAAATCCAATGACTATAAAGGCTGGGCGACAGGTTTGAAAGCAGCAGGATATGCAACGAATCCTAGATATGCCAATATGCTGATAGATGTAATTGAGCGCCATCAGCTATACGTTTATGATATGGATTTGTCGGAATCTGAAATGGAAAAATATCGTATTCAATTAGTGGATGAAGAAAAGGAAGCCTTAATCGCTCTTCAAAATCGTAACGTTAAAATTGAATCTAATCAAGCGAGCGTATTATTATCTCGTGCTAATCAAGCACCAAAAGTTCCAAATCATACAGGTGTAGTATTCTATAATAATAAAGTCAAAGTAGTTAGAGTTCAAAAAGATGAAACGCTTTTAGATATTAGCAGAAAACACAGTCTTTCTTTAAGTAAATTGAGAGGTTTTAATGATTTGAGTAATAAACAAGATTTAACAGAAGGTCAATTAGTGTATCTATCTGTCAAAAAGAAAAGAGCTAAACAGAAAAAACACTTGGTACTTTCATACGAAACGGTGTGGAGTATTTCTCAAATGTATGGTATACAAATGGGTAAAATATTAGAACGAAATTATCTTAAGAAAGGAGAAGAACCTGCTACCGGAGTTACTTTAAACTTAAATAAAAAAGCAGATAAAAAACCAGTTTTAAGAACAGATAAATCACCTGCACCTGCTAACATTTCAGTGCCTGTAGCTAAAAAAGAACCTATGGTTCTACCGGCTAAGCCAGCTCCTGTATATAAAACACCCGTAAGTAATTCTACTTCAACCTCAAGTATAAATTTTCATCCATTTACATTTGCACCCAATTCTACATTTGCAAACAATACCACACCTGCTCCAACTGGAAACTATATTTATCATTCAGTTCAGACAGGAGATACCATGTACAATATTTCCAAAAAATATCGTGTAGAAATCGAGCAAATTAAATCATGGAATGGAATGTTGGATAATAATGTACAGCTGAATCAACAATTAATCATTTATCAATAATATACCAATGAGTAATATTTTCATTGACGAAAAAGAGTTTCAAATCTTCATACCGCAAGAACGAATAGAGCAAAGAATCAAAGAAATTGCTTTAGAAATTAAGGATTTGCATAAAGATGAAGTACCTGTGTTTATCATCATTCTGAATGGAGCATTTATGTTTGCCGGAGAATTTTTCAAAACTTATACTTCTCCATGTGAGATAGAGTTTGTAAAATTAATCTCTTATGTAGGTACAGAAAGCTCTGGTGAAGTGATCAACTGTATCGGTATTACAGAAGAAACCGTCAAAAATAAAAGAGTCATCATTTTAGAAGATATCATAGATTCTGGTATCACTATGGAGTATTTTATTGAATATTTGAGTGCTTGGCAACCAAAATCTGTAGAGATAGCATCTTTATTGTTTAAGCCTAAAAGTCTGAAGACAGATATCAATTTGAACTACTTTGGCTTTAGCATTGATCCCTTGTTTGTAGTCGGCTACGGATTAGATTTTAATCACAAAGGCAGAAACTTATCTAATATTTATCAAATAGTTAACCCTTGAATGACATGAAAATGTTATTTTTGTCAAAACATTTTTAATACATTATGTTGAATTTAATATTGTTTGGCCCTCCAGGAAGTGGAAAAGGAACCCAAGCAGAATACTTAGTAGAAAAATACCAGTTATTGCATATCTCTACAGGAGATTTACTAAGAAGTGAGTTGAAAGCATCTACACCATTAGGTTTAGAGGCAAAAAGATACATCGATAAAGGTGAATTAGTTCCTGACGAAGTAGTCATTGGAATGATTAGCAGCCAACTCGATCAAAATATCGGTAAAGTAAAAGGTTTTATTTTTGACGGTTTTCCAAGAACAAAAGCACAAGCTGAGGCTTTGGATAAATTATTAGACTTCAAGAATACTTCTATCGCACAAGTTTTAGCCTTAGATGTACCTGAAGAAGAAGTGGTGGCTCGTATCTTGAATAGAGGTTTGACTTCTGGACGTTCAGATGATAATAACCAAGAAATTATCAAAAATAGATTCAGTATCTATTTGAATGAAACTACTGCAGTTGCAGATCATTACAAAGAGTTTGACAAATTCACATCTGTACCTGGGAAAGGCACAATTGAAGAAGTTTTTGAATCACTAACTAAGGCGATTGACGCTTTATCTTAGTTGAAAATATAATATATTGATTAAAGGAGTTTCCGAAAGGTAGCTCCTTTATTTATTTTAAATAGCAGTCAGAAAGATACTTGTTATCATTTGTTCTGATTTGTATAAATTTGTGATTATGGAAGGCGGCAATTTTGTAGATTATGTGAAGATTTTCATGCGTTCTGGCAATGGTGGTCCTGGAGCAATGTCTTTTTGGAGAGAAAAGTTTGTTGCATTTGGTGGACCTGATGGAGGAGATGGAGGATTAGGAGCAAGCATCATATTGAAAGCTAATAAACAGCTTTGGACTTTATTGCACTTGAAATATAGAAAACATATTCACGCTGACGATGGTAACAAAGGAGAAGGTGGTAATCGTTCTGGAGCAAGAGGGAAAGATATCATTTTACAAGTTCCATTAGGTACCGTCATTAAAGATGCAGAAACAGGCGAAAAACTTGGCGAACTTTTAGAAGATGGTCAAGAATTGAATTTAATGCCTGGAGGTAGAGGTGGTTTAGGAAATAGTAATTTTAAATCTTCAACGAATCAAGTTCCTCGCTATGCACAACCAGGAGAATCTGGTAAAGAAGGGTGGGTCATCTTAGAATTGAAAATATTAGCAGATGTAGGATTGGTAGGTTTTCCAAATTCAGGAAAAAGCACCTTGCTTTCAGTAGTGAGTGCAGCCAAACCCGAGATAGCAGATTATGCGTTTACTACTTTAGTTCCTAATTTAGGCATGGTCAATTATAGAGATAATCAATCTTTTGTAATGGCTGACATTCCTGGAATTATTGAAGATGCACACAAAGGAAGAGGATTAGGAATTCGATTTTTAAGACATATTGAGCGAAATGCGGTATTGTTATTTTTAGTTCCTGCCGATAGCGATGATATCAAAAGAGACTACGAAATTCTATTGAATGAATTAGCTCAATATAATCCAGAGATGATGCATAAAAACAGGGTGCTTGGAATTAGTAAAAGTGATTTGTTAGATGACGAATTGAAAGAATGGGTCAAAGCTGAATTGCCAAAAGATTTACCTTGTGTATTTTTCTCTTCTATTACTCAAAATAACTTGACAGTCCTTAAAGATATTTTGTGGAAAGAAATCAACCAATAAGATTTTAAGGTCAATTTGACATTATTTTATATCAAATCAAGCTAAATAAGCTAATTTAACATTTTAAGTATTTATATCTTCCCAAGCATTTTTCATACATTTGCACATGGGAAATCTATCTTTTAATACTTCCAATCATTTTCTTGGCGAAGGTCTTACATTTGATGATGTTTTATTAGTACCTCAATACTCTGAGGTATTGCCTAGAGAGACTTCAACAATATCAAAAGTTACTAGAAACATTCAAATAAATGTACCTATTCTGACTGCAGCAATGGATACAGTGACAGAAGCAGCTATGGCTATTTCGATAGCAAGAGAAGGCGGAGTTGGTGTTTTGCATAAAAACATGAGTATTCAACGTCAAGCTGAAGAAGTCAGAAAAGTAAAAAGATCTGAAAGTGGATTAATCATTGACCCTATCACACTAAAAGGCAACCAAACTATTGCAGAAGCTGTCGATTTGATGGGCGAGCATAGAATAGGTGGTATTCCAATCATTGATGATCACAATGTTTTAATAGGAATTTTGACGAATAGAGATTTAAGATTTTGTAAAAATCGTGCAGGTCTTGTTAAAGAATACATGACTGTAGAAAATCTCATTACTGCTCCAGAAGGAACAACGCTTCAACAAGCTGAGGGAATATTAGATCAGTATAAAATTGAAAAACTTCCAGTAGTCGACAAGACCAATCATTTGGTGGGTTTGATTACTTATAGAGATATCCTCAAAGTAAAAAATTATCCTAATTCATGTAAAGATGCATTTGGTCGATTAAGAGTAGCAGCTGCTGTCGGAGTGACTGCTGACATGATCGAGAGAATGCAAGCATTAGTAAATGTGGGAGTCGATTTTGTATGTATCGATACTGCACATGGACATTCTAAAGGAGTTTTAGATGCAGTAAGATTAGCTAAGAAAACTTTCCCAGATTTAGACATAGTAGGTGGTAATGTTGCTACTGGCGAAGCTGCTTTAGCATTAGTAGAAGCAGGAGCTGACGGAGTAAAAGTAGGAGTTGGACCAGGTTCTATTTGTACTACTAGAGTAGTTGCAGGAGTAGGAGTTCCACAGTTAACAGCAATATACGAAACAGCAAAAGCACTTCACGGAACAGGTGTGCCAGTGATTGCTGATGGTGGTATCAAATATACTGGAGACGTTGTGAAAGCAATTGCAGCAGGAGCATCCGCTGTAATGGCAGGATCTTTATTTGCAGGTACAGAAGAATCTCCAGGTAAAACAATCATTTACGAAGGAAGAAAATTCAAAGTATATCGTGGAATGGGCTCTGTAGAAGCAATGCAAGAAGGATCAAAAGACAGATATTTCCAAGATGTAGAAGATGATATCAAAAAATTAGTTCCTGAAGGAATCGTAGGTCGTGTACCTTATAAAGGATTTCTTTCAGAAGTAGTGTATCAATTCATTGGTGGCTTGAAAGCTGGTATGGGTTATTGTGGTGCAAAAGACATTCAATCTTTGCAAGACAATGCTCGTTTTGTAAAAATTACTGCTTCAGGTATTAAAGAAAGTCATCCACATGATGTCGTGATTACTCATGAAGCTCCGAATTATAGTAGATAGAAATTAATATGGCAATAGGTTAATTTGCCAATTGGAATAATATTAGAAAAGGTGTCAATTTATTGATGCCTTTTTTGGTTTTATGAAGCTGAATTATACCGATTCACTTAAATCATTAGACTCAAAGTATTTTTTGACAGAACGATAAGGGCAAGAGGATTTTTTCTTTAAAATATCAGGACCTATATCATTTTTGGTATAACCATTAGGATAATAATCATGTTTAGAATCCTTGCCTGTTCTTCTAAAGGCTTGAGTTCTTGGTGGTAATAATTGAACTAGCTTTCCTCTTAATTTTAAAGTATTAATCGATAGAAATCTAATGATAGGATTCGGTCTTTTATGCTGAAAAGCATCCAATAAATTAGGCTCCATGATAGAATGAAGAAAAGGACGACCGATGAAATATAAGAATTTTGGCAAGAACCAACTCAACATCAAGTTTTCAGTGACTGTAGCTATTTTGGTATTATTAGGAGAATATTCAAAATGTTGGTTTTCGTATTCTTCATTGAATTTTCTAAACGCGTCGATATCTTTTGGAATATCTTGAATACCCATTCTTTTACCGACTTCAATCCAATAATTATATCCAGCTAACTCTTCATTTTTACAAAGTTTTCGATAACCAAATCTATTGATCCATCGCTCAGACTCGTAAATAAAAGTAGAAAGCACATATAGATAATCTTCATTAGAAATGGGATAATGACTGTGGATCCAATTCATGTATTCGATATATTCTTCACCTTTTTTAGAAGAAAATCCATTCTCCATAATTTCACTCAATAAAATATCTGTATCGTCATATCTTTTAGTGACATTTCGCTCAAATTCACCAGAAAGATGTAATATTTTAGAGATGCTTGGTACAGCATAAGTCTTATATAAAGCGAGTTCTAATGCACGATTATAATCCCAAGGAAACTCATACATCACACTGATTTGTACGATTTCTTCGCAATCTTTTATTGGATCTAAAGATTGGATTTTGTGGAGGTGTATGTTTCTATCGTAAAACATAAAGCCTATTTTAGATTAAGTTAAACAATATTTTTTGCATATCTATTTGAAGAATAGTTTTATGATTTTATAGAACATGGCAAAATTGCTTTTTCTTCCTATGCTCTCATCCTGTAAGGATCTAATTCCGAAATACTAATGAGAAGTTTACTGCATGATGTGTTATTACAAATAATCTATAATGTCATTCTGTAAGAATCTAACTCCAAAATGTTATCAAAACGCTTTCGTCCTTCGTACATCTAAATTTGTACTTTTTAAAAAAGCAATTGACTTTTGAGTCAAGTTTATTTAACTTCAATAAACCTATGAATAAACCCCTTCGCATTCAAAAGATAGAATTGTTGTTAATGGCAGCAGCTAAAGTATTTTATGTGCAAGGATTTCATGGAGCAAAAATGAGCCATGTCGCAAAAGAAGCAAGCGTCAGCAAAGGAGTTTTATATTTCTATTTTCAGAATAAAGAAGACCTATACATGGCATTGGTGCATTATTGCATTCTTAAAGTTGATGAATATAAAGAGCAATTATTATCATCAGTTGCCGATCAAAATGGAAAAGATCAAGTCTTGGTGTTTCTGCATTTTTATTTTAGGATGATAGAAGAACAACCAGAAATTCAAAATCCTATCGTTGAATATATTAGAATGTCACATCCTTCTCGACAAGAGGGTTTTGAAACAGGATTGACTAAAGGAATGAGAGAAAGTGATTATTTTAAGCAAATTCTCAGCATACAATTCAAAACCACCACATCTTTAGTTCAACTCATAGAGAAAGGACAACAAGACAAAAGCATTCAAAACCTTAGCAATGCTAAACTCATTTATGCCACGATTTGGTCCATGATGTTAGGGTATGAGCAACTCAGCGTAGCAGAAAAATATTTTCAAGAAGTCACTTCAGATCAAATGCCTCTTTTTCATATAGATAGAAGAGATTGGCAAATGACGATGATTGAATCCATAAAAAATATACTAAATCAAAAAATATGAAAAGTTTTAAAACCAAAGTAGCCGTTATCACGGGAGCAGGCTCTGGTATCGGTAGAGCATTAGCCATTCAATTAGCTACAGAAGGAGCTTCGCTAGCACTTACAGATTTGAATGTTGAAGGACTGAAAGAGACCGTACAAAGATGCGAATCTGTAGGAGCCAAAGTGTTTTCGACAGTAAGCAATGCAGCTAAATTAGAAGAAGTCAAATCTTTTGTTCAGAATGTAATTACCCAATATGGTCGAGTAGATTTAATTTTTAATAATGCAGGAATAGCTTTAGGGAAAAAGACTTTATTGGAATCTAACTATGAAGAATGGGAGAAAATTATGGGTGTAAACCTTTGGGGAGTGATATATGGTACAAAGGAATTTTTGCCACATTTACTAAAACAACCCGAAGCTGCAGTCATTAATATTTCTAGCATATTTGGTTTAGCAGGTATTCCAGAACAAACACCTTATTGTACGACTAAATTTGCTGTAAGAGGTTTTTCTGAATCTTTGAGAGGAGAATTAGAGAATACAAACGTGCAGGTGTATTGTGTTCACCCTGGAGGTATCAATACCAATATTGCAGAAGATGCTTTAAAAGAAGCTCAAGGTAACCCACAAAAACTCAAAGAAGTAACCAACTTCAAAAAAATGTTGGTGCACAGTCCTGAGAAAGCTGCTCATGTAATTTTATCAGCAGTAAAAAAACAAAATTATAAAGTTCTGATTGGAGAAGAAGCTTATGTATTTGATGCAATGACGAGAATTTTCCCTTTGAATTATAATAAAATAATTGAATTTGGTTTAAAAAAATTGATTAAAAAATAATGGCAGCACGTATATTTATATTGCCGGGTTTTGGGGTCAACAGTGTGATGTATGAACCATTAGCATCTTATTTGGAAAGCCAAGGATTTGAAGTCAAACATATAGATTATAGGCAGGTTCTCCCTCAAATATCTTTGACACAGATGACTGGAATGGATGTAGTCCAAAAAATCATAAAACACTATCGTATACTTCCAGAAGATAAATTAATAGGACATTCTACTGGAGGGTATTTTGCTTTTTTGATTAGAGAAATTCAGCAAAATGAGATCTGTATGATCAGCAGTTTTAGCGATGCAAAGAAAAAGATTGTTCATTTTTTGCCAAGCCCTTATTTTACTCCAATACTATCTTTGACAGGGTATATTAAATCATCGTTTAGTAAAAAATATATGCTATCAAAAATTAAAGGTAGAGATATAGAACAACCTACTATGGAAGTGATGGAACATTTTAGTGATTTTTCTAATGAAGATTTATTCAAGCTTTCTTGGATCATTACTTTTGACGAAAAACCTATTTCAGTTTTACCTCATCCTTTGAGGATTCACTCTAAAGAAGATAGAGTAGTCAGAGTTCCCGATGAACCTTATGTAGAAGTTAAAGGTGCCCATTTCCCTTTAGATTTGGATTTTGAAGGTGTGGTGAATGCGATGCAAGGATTTTTGAGTAAGAAGAGAAGTCCACAGACCATAGTCGACAGACGACTGTAATTGTTGGTGTTCTCACGTCATTGCGAGGAACGAAGCAATCTTTTTTATACGATATCCCAAGTTAGATTGGTTGTGGAATTTAAAAATAATGTCATGCTGGAAGCATCTCTATGCCTTTCCGTATTTTTGCAGAATTATTTCATTCTTGAAGCATCTCTAAGAAGAACTGATAGCATTCTATAGCGCAAACGAAATTTGATATGAAAATTAAACCTATTAGAAACGAAGCGGATTGCCTAAATGCATTGGAGCGTTTAGAGGTGATTTTTGATGCTAAAAAAGCGACTGACGAAGGAAACGAATTGGAAATTCTTGCAATTGTAATTGACAATTACGAAAACGAAAATTTCCCGATTGGAATGCCTGATCCAATTTCAGCTATTAATTTCAGAATGGAACAAATGGGATTAAAACAAAAAGATTTGGTAGAAATGATTGGCTTTAAAAGTCGTGTGAGCGAAATAATGAATAAAAAACGGAAACTGACACTAGATATGATTAGAAATTTGAACGCCCAATTAAATATTCCAACCGAAGTTTTAATACAAGATTATTGAGCAATTTTTGGAAAACAAAACAAATTATTCTGTCACTTTGAGAGCCTCAGCGACCAACATTCTCGGACACTGAGGCTCTTGAAGTGCCGATTCTAATACTTCTTCGTTCCTCGCAATGACGCGCTAACCTCTGCAAACACGACGGTCTACGGTATATGTCTGCTATCAAAATTTTAATAAAACGGAGATCTCTCGTCTCTCGTCTCTTGTCTAATTAATACGGTGGTCCATCGTCCGTCGACCGTCGTCCAATATCTACTTCTTATAAATTATCCGAATCTTAGTAGGATCTATAGTCAACGAGTCCATTTTGACCACTCTCAAAGGTTGGCTGAAATAGGCATTCGCTTTTAAGTTAGATTTGAAGGCAGTTTTAATATCATTTAATGTGGTTACGCTCGCAGTAAATGGTTGTAAAACAGGCGTAGAAATTACTTTAGATAATGGAATAGTGATGTTTTGATTGACAGGAACAGTAAGTTCCCCTTGAATTTTTACCTTCTGTCTGACAGGCACTTTCGCTACTACAGGAATGATTGTTTTCAATGGAATTTCATAATCCTGCATGCTCAAAATCAAAGTGTCTTCTACTTGTAGCGTTTGATGAATTGGAATTTTTTGTTTGACAGGAATCATTGCTTTTACAGGCAGATTGACATTAAAGAATCGTTGAAAATTAGTTCTGATTTTGGAATCTAATGGAATAGAAAAGTCCAAATTCATCGAGTCATTAATCATCAATTTTTGATTGAAAGGAATGACTAAATTCTTCAACGGCATTTCAGTTTGATCCAATAAAATATCTACAGGCAAATCAAATTCTAAATCCAAAATCTGATCCATAAATATTTCAGTATTGAGTGGAACAATCAATTCCATTTTTAGAGGTACTTCAAACTCTTCATCCAATCTTATTTTTAATTCATCATTGACCGTAATCTTTGTTTGCAGATCGTTCAATAATGCAATCATAATTGTGCTGTCAATTTGAACTTCTAGCGGTACTTTATCTTTAATGTGGATTTGTACGGCTTTGTCAATTTCAATTTGCATCATGGTTTTCGTCATAAAAAAAGTGGTTCCAGCCACCAATAATATCAGTATGACAAGTGCTACAATTGGAGTTTTTTTCATATCATTTTCAAGAGAATATTAAAATAATGTTTTTTACTCATAATCTTAAATTAGAAAAGTTTTATTTTACTTGGGTATTAAAGAATAAGTGTTTATTCAATGTCTTTAAGTAAAGCAATGTTGTCATTCTGATCGAAGCGGTAGCGTAGAGAAGAATCTCGGTAATATAGTGCTTAAAGAGATTTCTCACTTCGACATTGCTCAGTAACCACCTACGTCGAAATGACAAACTTGTCAACTTTTTATTATTCAGAAGTATTGTATTATTCAATTGATAATCAATAAGTTATCTCAGTCCTTTAAGTTTTTATTTCTAATGAGTACATTGTTTAAATTGAAATTAAATATTAAGGAATGTTACTCTTAGTTCATCATTGCTCAAGTGTCCTTATCTTTACAAAATGTTAAAGGATATTCGTCAGTTATCATTACCCGATTTGACCACTTGGTTTAAAGAAGAAGGAGAACCTTCTTTTAGAGCTAAGCAATTATACGCTTGGTTGTGGCAAAAATCAGCAATAGATTTTGATGAGATGACGAATTTGTCTTTAGCATTAAGAGAAAAATTAAAAACTCATTTCTCTATTCGTCCCGTTTCAATATATAAAGAGCAGTTTTCTAATGATGGAACCATCAAATCTGCATTCAAATTACATGATCACCATATTATAGAAGGCGTAATGATTCCTGTCGATGATAGAGCGACAGCGTGTGTTTCTTCTCAGGTAGGATGTAGTTTGACTTGTAAATTTTGTGCGACTGGTTTTTTAAAGAGAGAAAGAAATTTAGATGCTGCCGAAATTTATGATCAAGTAGTTTTGATTCGTAAACAAGCAGAAAAATCTCTGGAAAGACCTTTGACAAATATTGTATTCATGGGGATGGGTGAACCTCTTTTGAATTATAGCAATGTATTGAATGCCATAGAGAAAATTACATCTCCAGAAGGTTTGGGTATGTCTCCAAAGCGAATTACACTCTCTACTGCCGGTATTGCTAAGATGATAAAAAAATTAGGCGACGATCAAGTCAGATTTAATCTCGCGCTTTCTTTACACGCAGCAAATGATGAAAAGAGAGATACAATCATGCCTATTAACGAGCAAAATAGCTTGGAAGCACTCGTAGAAGCTTTAAATTATTTTTACGATAAAACCGGCAATAAAATCACTTTTGAATATATTTTACTCAACGGTGTTAATGATACCATTCAAGACGCCAAAGAGATTGTAGCACTTTGTCAAAGAGTGCCAGCCAAAGTCAATATTCTAGAATATAACAAAGTAGAAGGAGCAGATTTTACTCGTACTGATGCTCAAAGAAGAGATGCTTTTGTAGCCTTTTTAGAAAAGAAAGGAGTAACAGCCAGCATCAGAAAAAGTAGAGGTAAAGATATTGATGCAGCTTGCGGACAGCTAGCCAATAAGGGATAAGCGCTTATTCAACAAAGAATTAGATGTTTTAACGCAAGTTATTACAGTACTCACATTTTACTAACATATTTTAACCCGTGATGTCGGACAACTGAATTTGTATTAGTTATTTTTGAAATGAAGAAATAAAGAATAAGATCATATTCATGGAATCGAAAATTTTAAATGCTACAGAACTGACAGAGCTACAACAAGTCGTTCAAGAACAAAGTCAGTTTGTGGATGTGCTAAGAAAGGAATTATCAAAATCTATTATTGGTCAACAATATATGCTCGATAGGTTATTATTAGCACTATTGACCAACGGACATATTCTTTTAGAAGGAGTTCCAGGATTGGCAAAAACTTTAGCCATCAAATCACTTTCCGAAGCAGTTGCAGTGGATTTTAGTAGAATTCAATTTACGCCAGATCTTTTACCTGCGGATATTGTAGGGACTATGATTTTTCAGCAACATAAAGGAACTTTTGAAGTCAAAAAAGGACCTATCTTTTCCAATTTTGTTTTAGCAGATGAAATCAATAGAGCTCCAGCAAAAGTTCAATCAGCTTTACTTCAAGCGATGCAAGAGCGTATCGTGACTATCGGAGAAACGACCTATCCTCTTCCTGAACCTTTCTTAGTGATGGCGACTCAGAATCCTATCGAGCAAGAAGGAACTTACCCTTTACCAGAAGCTCAAGTAGATAGATTTATGTTGAAAGTCGTGATTTCTTATCCTAAATATGAGGAAGAAAGAATGATCATGCGTCTGAATACTACTGGCGAATGGCCTAAGATTCAACCTTGTGTAACTAGTGATGAAATCATGAAAGCTAGAAATACCGTAAAAAGTATTTACATGGACGAGAAAATTGAACAGTATATTTTAGACATTGTTTTCGCTACTCGTGAACCAGAAAAATATAATTTATCAGAAATTAAAAGTTATATCTCATACGGAGGATCTCCAAGAGCGTCTATTAGTTTAGCGATGGCCTCAAGAGCTTATGCATTTTTACAACACAGAGCTTACGTGATTCCAGATGATATAAAAGCTGTGGTTACAGATGTTTTAAGACATCGTATCGGTTTGACATTTGAAGCTGAAGCCGAGCAGATTTCTCCAGAGTTGATCATTGATAAAATCATTCAAAGAATTGATGTTCCATAATGGATATTAAAACCATTGTCCAGAAAGTAAAAAAGATAGAAATCAGGTCCAAACTGCTTTCTAATCAGCAATTTGCGGGAGCTTATCATACTGCTTTTAAAGGCAGAGGAATGCAATTCAGCGAAGTGCGAGAATACTCATATGGAGATGATATAAGACATATCGATTGGAATGTTTCCGCTAGAATGCAATCACCTTTTGTAAAGTTATTCGAAGAAGAAAGAGAGCAAACAGTGATGTTTTTAGTGGACATTAGTGCTTCCGTTTTGACTTCCATTGGAAATACAGATAGGAGAGAATTAATAGCGGAATTGGTTGCAACTTTGGCATTTTCAGCAAATAGAAGTCAGGATAATATTGGACTTTTAATTTTTGATGCAGAAGTAAGAAAATATATGCCGCCTGCAAAAGGCTATCAACAAATTTTGCAAATGATTAGAGCGATTATGGCTACCGAGTCTATTCCTAATAGTGCTGCTAATTTGGAAAATGCTGTCAATTATTACAAAAAAGTACATCCAAGGCATGCTGTAGTATTTTTATTTTCAGATTTCTTATTCGATGATTATAAAAATCCAGTAAAAATACTTTCTACTAAAAACGATTTAATCGGTATTGCCGTAAAAGATCCTTTGGATGACATGTTGCCAGATACTGGACTTGTTCAAGTGTATGATGCAGAAACCAATCAAGTGGAATGGGTAGACACTTCGTCTTCAGATTATCAAAATTGGTATCAACAGCAATCTAAATATAGAAACAGCTATTTCAAGAAGATTTTTGCAGAAGCTCGAGCAGATACCATTTTGCTTTCCGATCAAGATGATTATATCCGAAAATTACAAGCATTTTTTTATCAAAGAATTAAAAGAAAATAAGATGAGAAAATGTTGGATTTTTCTGTGGATGTGTCTTCCTTTTTTAGTAACTGCTCAAGATTCTATTCAAGGGAAAATTGGATTTTACGAACAAGAAATGTTTTTAGGTCAACCCATTTATTTGGAATTAGAAGTAAAAGCAGCAGCTCACTTAAAAGTTCAATTGCCAGAGCAGGCACCTGAAATTAAAGGACTAGAATCGTATAAAACTCCGATTATGTCTTCGCCTATACAAGAAGATTCCAAAACAACCATCTATAAAATAAGATATCCCTATATCGCTTTTGATAGTGTTTCAGGAAATATTGGAACTGTTTTAGTCAATTATTCAGACAAAGAAACTTCTTCTGTTTTAAAGTTAGAAGGTGGAGCGTTTAATGTATTGAGAATAGCAGTAGATACCACTGATACTTTAAGAGCAGCTTATGGACCTATTCAACCTAAAGAAGTCAAAAACTGGAAATTATTTTTTGCTTTTTTATTATCCTTAGCAGTTTTAGCGATTGCGTTTGGAGTCCTTCAGTGGAAGAAAAGAAAACAAGTTTTATCTATTCCAGATAATATTGATCCAAGAGTTTGGGCACTTCAACAATTAGCAGAAATAGAAAATGATATACCTTTTGCAAATTCAAAAAAATCTTGGAGCCACTTATCGGATGTTTTGAGATTATATATGGAGAAAGAATGGAAGATTTTAGCTCCGTATTTATCTACTGGTGAAATTTTAGGCGCATTGACTCATCATGAAAACTTGAACACTCAAATCGAACCAGTATCAGAAGTATTGAATATTTGTGATGAAGTAAAATTTGCTAGAAAAAGCACCACTGAAACAGAGGAGAGATCAGCAATTAATATAGCTAGAGAAATCATACAATTTGAACCTGTATCAGATAGTATTATAGAAAAGGAGGTGGGAAATGAGTGATGTTTCTTTTGCACATCCATGGCTTTTGTTGCTTTTGCTATTATTGCCATTTATCTGGATTCATTACAAAAAGGTAGAAGATAAAATTGTAAGAAAACTTAGAGTTCCATCTATCGGACATTCTTCTCTTCCTCCGAAAAGTGGCAGAGTCAAATTGAGACTTTTACCCGTGGTGCTCAGAATTTTAGCATTAGTCATTTTAATTGTTGCCTTAGCTAGACCTCAACAACCTTTAGGGAGTTCCCCATTAAGTATCGACGGTATAGATATCATGCTGTCTTTAGATATTTCAGAGAGTATGCTAGCTCAAGATTTTAAACCAGATAGATTGCAAGCTGCAATAAAAGAAGCGAAGAGTTTTATTGACAAAAGACCTAATGATAGAATTGGGTTGGTCATTTTTGCAGGAGAGAGTTTTACCCAATGTCCATTGACTACAGATCATAGAATATTAAACGTTTTTTTAGATAATATTCAAGTCAATTATTTAGAATCCGGTACCGCGATAGGGATGGGATTAGCCACAGCAGTACATCGATTAAAAGATAGTGAAGCTAAATCTAAAGTGATTGTATTAATGACAGATGGAGTCAATAACACTGGATACATAGATCCTCAAACGGCGATGAAAATGGCAGTTTCTGAAAGCATAAGGGTGTATACAGTAGGTATCGGTAAGAGTGGATCTGCACCTTTTCCGTATACAGACCCGTTTTCTGGTCGTACCGTGTATAAAGAGATGGAAGTGCAAATTGATGAAGAACTTCTTCAAAATATTGCTGATGAGACACAAGGAGAATGTTTTAGAGCGCAGAATAATCAAGAACTGAAAGACATTTATCAATCTATAGATCGCTTAGAAAAATCTAAAATCAAAGTGAGTGCTTATACTCCCAAAAAAGAATTGTATTTCCCTTTCATATTGATAGGCTTATTGCTATTGATGTTGGAATGGATGGTTAAAGCTTTTTATTTAAAACAAGATATTTGATATGTGGCGTTTAGAACATAGTACTGCTTTATGGTGGTGGCTTTTGATTCCAATAGCCATTATGATTCTATATTATTTGCATAATAAAAGAAATCAGAAACTTCAATTATTAGGGAATGTTCAGAAAATACGTGCTTTAATTATTTCAGAGAATCCTCAACAAATTATTTTCAAAAGATCGATTTGGTGGACGGCAATCGCACTCATCATTTTAGCGATGTCTAATTTGCAATCAGGAGAGGAGGAAGAGTCTGTCACCAATAAAGGAGCAAATGTTATTGTGGCATTGGACTTGTCGAACAGTATGAATGCTCGAGATATTGCTCCAGATCGATTAGAAAGGAGTAAGAAATTCTTGTCAAACTTAGCAGGCAAGCTGAGTGGAGATAAAATTGCTTTTATAGTATTCGCAGGAAAAGCGTATATACAAATGCCTTTCACTACAGATTATGGTGCATTTGAAATGCAGTTAAAATCTATTAATACTGACATGATGCCTACGCAAGGCACTGCTCTAGGAGAAGCTATCCAAACAGCAGAATCTATGCAAGGCAGTACAGAGCAAGAGCAAAAAGTATTGATTTTACTTTCCGATGGAGAAGATCATGACACGAAAGCTTTGAGTATGGCTAAAATAGCTGCTTCTAAAAACATGATCATCCATACCATAGGTGTCGGGACTACTCAAGGAGCACCTATTCCTGAAACAGGAAGAGCAGGTGGAATGAGCTATAAAAAAGATCAATCTGGAAATCAGGTCATCTCTCAGTTGAATGAGGATATGCTCAAAGAAATCGCTCAAGCCGGAGGAGGGAAGTATTTTAATATTTCTAACCAAAATCAAGCACTCAAAGAAATCCAAAGAAGTATAAAATGGGCAAGTACAGGCATTTCTGGTGAAGAGAGAACATATACTAAGTACAAGAATTATTTTCAATGGTTTTTATTTCCAGCGATTCTACTTTTGATGCTAGAATTGGCAGGGGTTCATATTTTGAGTTTTAAGAAAAGCAAAAAAACGTTGACTCTTTTGGTCGGAATTTTAGGATTGATATTTTTAACTTCTTGCAAATCTTCTAATACTGAGACGAAAGCTTTTGATTTATTTCAAAACCATCAATTTGAAGAGGCTCAAAACCTGTATCAAAAAATATTAGCAAAAGATAGTTCAGCAAAATCGTATTATAATATAGGAGCTAATTTATTTGCACATCAACAATTAGATACTGCAATGTCGTTTTTCGATCAAAGTCTTCAAAATAAACCTGATACTTTGATTGCTGCTCAAGCATTGTTTAATAAAGCTTGTGTATTATTCCTACAATCAGATTTTCAACAAGCTGCTGATGGTTTTAAAAATGTTTTAAGATATCTTCCTGGAAATTATCGTGCTCAATATAATTTGAGCTTGGCATTGGCGCATTTGCCTCCACAAGATCAAGATCAACAAAAAGATCAAGATCATCAAGACCAAGAAGATAATAAGGACCAAGACAAAAAAGATCAGGATCAGGATAAAAAGGACAAAGACAATAAATCTGACGAACAAAAAGATCAGGATAAAAAAGATCAAGATCAGAAAGAGAAAGACGAACAGAAAGATAAGTCTGACCAAAAAGATAAAGGTAAAGAAGACAATAAAGAACCACAAGACGCTAATGAAAAAGGCAAACTGTCTCCTCAAGATGTAGAAAGATTATATCAAGCTTTAGAACAACAAGAAAAATCTGTTCAAAAGAAAATTATGACCCAACAAAAAGGAGAAGAATCTAATCAGAAGTTTATTGAAAAAGATTGGTAATGAAAGCTTATAACACGATATTATTTATAGCATTTTTAATCTTTGGAAATACCTTGTTAGCTCAAAGTATTACCGTTCAAGTGAGTGCAGATAAAGTTCAAGTAGGCGAACCATTTTTGGTAGCATATACTATGGATGGGAGTGTGGATGACTTTAAGCTTCCAGATTTTAAAGGATTTGAAGTATACGAATCAGGCAAATCTACTAATGTCAGCATCGTCAATGGAAAAGTTTCTAAAAGTGTAACCTTTAATATAACTGTCAGACCACTCAATGTTGGAAATTTTGAAGTAGGTCCAGCAAATGCTATCATTAACGGTAAAAAAGTAGCGTCTCCACCATTTTCTATTGAAGTATCTAATAGCTCTAAAGATCCAAGAGCCCATCAAAATCAACAGAGAAGTCCCGCTGCTCCAAATTCTAATCAAAGAATAGACGCACCATCTGAAAATTGGAAAGAGAATATTTTTTTATTAGCACAATTAGATAAAACGCAAGCTTATGTAGGGGAGCAAGTTACGGTCACTTACAAATTATTGAGAAGGTTGGATTATCAGAATATGGAAGTAGACAAACTGCCTGTCTTTAAAGGATTCCTATCCGAAGAAATGGAAATTCCCGACCAAGTTTCTGAAGGAATTATGGAGTATAAAGGTCAAAGATATTATTATCAAGCGTTTAGAAAAGTAGCTTTATTTCCTACTCAATCCGGCATGCAAACCATTGATCCACTTACTGCTAAAGGAGTGATTTTAATTCCAGAAATAGACCCGTTTTTTGGAACAACTTTCTTTTCGAATACACAACCTAAACTTGTTTTTATAGCTTCTAATTCCTTGAAAATAAATGTTCTTCCTCTACCTACAAATGCACCAAGTAACTTTTCTGGAGCTGTAGGTCAATTTCAAGTTCAGAGAACTATCAATTCTACTTCTATTGCTCAAGATCAGTCTGCTACAATAAGTCTGGAAGTGGCTGGCTGGGGAAATTTGAAAGCTATGTCAGCTCCAAAGTTGATTTCGAATAAATCTATTGAAGTATTCGAACCAGAAATAGAAGATCAACCTAAAAAGAACAGAGAAGTTTTTGGTGGAATTCGCAAGTATAATTATGCAATCGTACCTCATTCAACAGGTAAAATAGCCATTCCTAAAGGTGAGTTTGTCTATTTTGATCCAGAGCAAAAAACGTATATCTCGAAAGAACTACCCGAAATTATTTTGAATGTAAGTCCTAAAATTTATAATTCTGATATTCCATCTACAGGTAATCAATTCCAAGATCAGCTTAAAAACACTTTTGTAGAAACCCGTTCTTCTTCACTTCCACTAAAGATAGCGGTAGTATCTGGAATCCCATTTTTAGCATTCCTCGGATTATTCGTATGGAGAACTAAAAAGCGAGAAGAAGAAGAAAGAAATGCACCAAAGAAATTTCAATGGCCAAATCTCAATGAAATACCTGCAGGAAATCAATACTCAGCATTAGCACAAGCTTTGCGTAATCGTTTAAAAAAAATTTTGAAGACGGATAAAAATTCAGATCACGAGGTTTTAGAATTGATAGAAGATGCATCTGTTCAACAGAAAATTGGATTTGTATTATTATCGTGTGATCGTGTAGCATATTCGCCTTTGCACGCTACCTCTATTGATGAGTTAAAAACATTAGCAGAAGAAAGCTTGAATAGAATTGAGAAACAACAAAATTTATCTTCATGAAGTTATTTTGGACGGTAATTACAGTTTTTTGCTTTTCAATGATAAGTGTATCTGCACAAGAAAAAGACTCTTTGTTTACAGTCGGTAATAATTTTTACTTTCAAAAGAATTATGAAAAAGCTTATCAGATTTATGACGGATTAGTTCGAGAAGGATTTCAAGAACCCAGTCTTTGGTACAACTTTGCAAATGCCTGTATGCAAGTCGATCAACCTGAAAAAGCATTAGCATATTATGAAAAAGCACTTCAAATTCATCCAAAAGACCAAGAGATTCAAAATAATCTCAAATATGTAAGACAACAATTGAATTTGACTGACAACACAAAAAGTTTTCTTTTTAAGCAAATGGAAGAAATGTATCTATATGCTATTACAGTGGTGCTGGTATGGGTTTCTATTTTGATGGTATTGGTGTTTTTTCTTTATCCTAAATTTAAGAAGAGCAAAATTTACCTTTCAGTTTCTATTTTATCTATAGCTTTTACTTTATTCTTCCTATTTCAAAGTGCGACAGTTTATCAATATCGACATCTTAAAAAATTTGCGATTGCTCAAGAAGAATTGCTATTGTATAAGCATCCTGCAGTCTTGTCTCAAGAAGTGTACGATGTCTTTAATGGTCAAAAATTAGAAATACTTCAACAGAAAGATGGTTGGTCAGAAGTCAAAACGGAAAAAAACAAAAGAGGTTGGGTGATTTCTGAAGGGTTGATTTTATTGTAATTCGTAACTTTATCAATTCTGTCATTCTGAAAGTAGCGGAAGCGGATTGTGGTCACAGAGCCTGTCGAAGTGAAGAATCTTTGCATTGTAATGTAAAGAGATTTCTCCTTTGTCGAAATGACACTTTTTTATAATTTCCATTAACTTAACGATATTGATATTTTTTTCTAAACGACAATTCAAACATTATGGAATTAAAACCTATTAAATCTGATAAAGATTACAGAAGTGGATTGGAGCGTTTGGAATTAATTTTTGATGCACCTATCGACACAACAGAAGGAGATGAAGCTGAAATCCTCTCCATGATGATAGAAAATTACGAAAATGAGCATTTTCCTATTGAAGCGCCATATCCTATCGAAGCCATAAAAATTCGAATGGAAGAACTAAATATGCGCCAAAAGGACTTGGTCGGAATAATTGGTGGAAAAAGCCGTGTATCAGAAGTATTAAATAGAAAGAAAAAATTAACTGTAGATATGATAAGAGAATTGGAACACACACTTTAAATATCAGCTTCTGTATTAGTCAATAACTACCAACTTGAAGATCAATAATCAAAGAGTAATTTAAGTTTTCAACTACACTATATTTTTCATCAAAAACTACTATGTAAACATAGTATGAAGTTATTTAAATTTATTTACGACAAAAAGGTCTTGAATAAAAAAAGGTGTATCTTTATACTGTTTAAAAGAGATTATGTTTTCAAAAGCCTGCGAGCACGGAATAAAAGCCATGATATATGTTGCAACTCAATCCATAGATGGGAAAAGAGTGAAAATTTGCGATTTAGCTGAAAAAACTGGAACGCCAGAAGCATATACCAGCAAGATTTTGTCTCTGTTGACTAAGCATAAAATCGTACAATCTCTGACAGGACCAAGTGGAGGTTTTATAATGGATCAGCAAATGATGAAGCAGACAAAAATCAGCCAAATCGTATTTGCTATTGATGGAGATAATATATACAATGGATGTGCTTTAGGATTGAGCGAATGCGATCATAGTCAACCTTGTCCACTGCATGAGAACTTCTTGAAAATCAGGGACGATCTTAAAAGCATGTTGGAGACTACAACGGTTTATGATTTAGCGACTAAATATAAAGCTGGAGAAACTATTTTAATGAGATAATAAAGTTCTATGATAAAAGAAATCGAAAATATTGAAGATATCAAATTGTTGGTAGATACATTTTACGGAAAAGTAAGAGAAGACGAACAATTGAAAGATATTTTCAACAATAAAATTCAAGATCGATGGCCAGAACATTTAGAGAAAATGTACAGATTTTGGCAAACGGTATTGTTGGATGAACATACTTATTATGGAAGTCCATTTGTTCCTCACGCACAATTGCCAGTAGAAAAAGAACATTTTAATAGATGGATAGAACTTTTTTACGGCACTGTAGATGAACTTTTCACAGGCGATAAAGCTAGAAAAGCAAAATGGCAAGGAGAAAGAATGGCCGAAATGTTTCACATGAAAATTCAATATTATAAACAAAGTGACGCTAAGCCTTTATTATAATTCTTAATGTCATTTTGATAAAAACAAATTCTCAAAAAACTATAAACCACTTAAAAACACAAATTTAAATTACAATATTATGCAAGTTTCAAAAGAAAGTATCATTGGAGATGTCGTAACTGCTAATTACAAATACGCGAAAGTTTTCAAAAATGTAGGTATCGATTTTTGTTGTAACGGAAACCGTACCATCGAACAAGCTTGTGAGCAAAAAGGAATTGAAGCAACAGACATTTTACAACAACTTCAAAAATTAGATGTAGTCAATAACTCTATCACAGACTATAATTCATGGCCTTTAGATTTACTAGCTGATTATATTACAAAAAAACATCACCGTTACGTAGAGCAAAAAACACTAGAAATTCAACCGTATTTGAATAAAATAGTGAAAGTGCACGGTGGAGCGCACCCAGAACTTTTAGAAGTAGAAGCTTTATTTAATGCTTCAGCTGGAGAATTAGCTCAACACATGAAAAAAGAAGAATTAGTGCTATTCCCTTACGTTGCAAAATTAGTACAAGCTCAACAATCAAATACTAAGGTGACTGCACATTTCGGTACAGTACAGAATCCTATTCAAATGATGATGTCTGAGCACGATACAGAAGGAGAAAGATTTAGAAAAATAGCTGAGTTAACCAACAATTATACACCTCCGTCAGATGCATGTAATACTTATATCGTGACTTTTGGATTGTTGAAAGAGTTTGAAGATGATTTACAAATGCATATTCATTTGGAAAACAATATTCTTTTCCCAAAAGCTATCGAATTAGAAAAACAGATGAACGCTTAGTCCATCATTAGTTATATTTTTTTGGTGTGAAAGCATCTTTGTTATTCTTTAGCAAAGGTGCTTTTTTTTGTGATGAATTATGTGAGATGAGCTTTGCGCTTCGAGAGCCTCAGCGACCAAACCGCTCGGACTCTGAGGCTCACGAAGTGTCGACCGAGAACTGAAAAGATAAGTTTCCTTTCTCGCAATGATGATAAACAATAATTTTCCGTTTCTCATAAAGTATCTTGCTTGCACCGTAGGTGTATAAGCTTTGTAACAAAAACTTACAGAAATAGAATTGTGTGCCGTAGGTACACCACCTCAAAATCATAAACATTAATTGATAAATTTGTTTAGCCCCTACGAGGCATTAAATTTATGGGCAACGAATTACTATAAAGCTTAAGCACCTACGGTGCAATTGATTAACATTGCAAAAAATTAGGTTTTTAGCATAGAATCTTAGTTGTTTCTAGAACCTCAACCAACGCAATAACCTTAAGATCTGAGGTACACAGAGAGCCTGTCTAACTGTACTCGAAATGTGCACTTTCTTAACTTCTTAATGTTTTAAAATTTTGCATTACATTGAATTCTGCAAAAACTCTTGTCTGAGGTCAATTGTCTGTGGACTTATTTCCCAAACACCAAGTGTCCTTTATTAAACATTAGTAATGCAAACAAAACTACAGCAGCACTAAGCAAGAAATTTTGATCAGGAATTTCCTTGATGATTAAAATTCCAAATACTGTTGCAAGTATAGGAGTAATGAACATATAATTGCTGACTTGAGAAGTGTTTTCTGCTAATGAAAATGCTTTTGACCAAGAGATATAAGCAGCAGCAGTGCAGAGTAGACCTAGTGTCAATACAATTCCAATTAATGGTAGAGAGAATGTTTTAACTACAGGAATGGATGGAGGCAAAAAGATTAAAAATGGAATAGTGCCTACTAAAATACTGTATATAGAAACTTGAAGAGAAGTGTATTTTTTATTCAATCCTCTTTGTACAATATTATAAATGCTCAAACTTAGAGAAGCCAATAGTAACCAAATTACACCATGATTAGCACTAATATTCCCTTGGCCTTTGGCTAATAAAAGGATGCCTCCAAAACCTATTAGAATCGCTAACCATTGAAACCATCTTAATTTCTCTTTGTAGAATAATCTAGCTATTAGAGCTGTAAATATCGGAGCAGTAGCTAAGACTACGCTACTTGTTGCGGCAGTGACAGATTGCGCGCCTTTATTAAAAGTAAACATGAATAAGAAAAACCCTGTTCCTCCAGAAAGTATAAACTTGAAGATATCTTTTCTTTCAAAAACTGGAATTTTAAATAAATAGATGGCAAATGTTAAAGCTATAGATGCAATTAGATTTCGTAATAAACCTAGAGTTGTATCAGGTATGCTTTGTAAAGCAATTCGACTAAATACAAAAGCTAAACCCCATGCGGCGATTGTAAGACTTGCATAAGTTTGATAGCTAGTTTTCCAAGTTTTCATCAAATGTAATTCAGTGCGAAATTAGATGAAATTATTACAGCATCATTTTTTATAAAGTTCTTATAGACAAAATTAACAGTTCAGTGCTTATCCCTAAAATTTGGATTTAAATCTTAAATACATTTTCTTCAATTATACCGTAAGAAAATTGCTCAAAAGATACTTTCTTCAATTATAACAGAAGGATTTTAATAATCTTCCTCAAATCATAAATTGATAAGGTGAATATTGATAAGCATCTGTATTTTCATTTTGCACAAAAGGAATATTAGGATCTAAAATTTCTTCTAGCAAACCTTTCAATTCATTTTCAAATTCTTCTTGGATATCAGAAGGTATGAGTAAGCCATCATTTAAGTATTGAATGCCATTCTTCAAATCTCTGATGCTATAAAAACCTACTTGTGCATTACTTTCATTCATCAAATACTGATAAAATAAACCTTGGAAAGTTTGAGGTTTTGTTTTGAGATTGCCTCTTTCAAAAATATTCGAAATCTTTTCAGCTTCAAATTTCTTTCCTTTTATCAAATCAACTTTTCCCGTTTTATAATCAATAATTCTAGCAATATCTCCTATCTGATCGACTCTGTCAATTTTTCCTTGAAGGGTAATTTCTACTCCAGTATTTAATGTAATCTTTCTCTTTAAATCTCCTTCTAAATGTAATATTTGAAAGGTTTCGTTCTCTGCCAGAGAAATATCTAAGAGAATAATTTTATACAAAGATTGTAGCATCATATCATAAGCGAGCAGGTTTTGACCTTTAAGCTCTTCGTAAGATTGATATTCTTCTTTGAAAGCTTCGTTTAATGCTGATTTTAAGAGAGGAAGTTTTGCACGAAGAGTTTCGGCGGTAATGATTTGTTGAGTCAAGTCCGTATATAATATTTCTATCGCTTTATGCAATACGTTACCAAACGATCCTGCATCCATGACTTCTTCTAATTCATTGGGCTCTCTAATTTCTGCAACATAGTGCAAATAAAACTGCATCGGACATCTTAAATATAGAATCAGAGCACTTTGAGAAAACTCTCTGTTTTTTAACTTTTCAATATGTTCGGCAGTCTTAGCAATACTATTAATGATGTGTTCTTCTTTGCTCTCAATCTGAAGCGGATAGGACCAATTTACTGGAGTGATTTCATTTTCTGGAGTATTGAGCTCTAGTTCAATCTGTCCAAGAAAACGACTTTTTTCAAAAGGCAAATCGCCAGGAGCATTATTATATATCAAGTGCGCTTCTTTACATCTTTGAAGTAATCTGTAAAAATGATAAGCGTACACACCATCATATTCTTTCAATGTAGGCAAACCAAAAGGTTTCCTAAGACTATACGGAATATATGAATTCCCTCTTTTAGGCTGAGGTAAAATTTCTTCATTGGCTCCTACAATAATTACTCGATCAAAATCCATAAGACGAGTTTCTAAAAAACCCATTATTTGAGTTGGTCTAGATTTCTCGGATAGAAAAGGTACAGAAAGCCCTTTAATATGTGTCAACATAAATTGATAAATAGCCTTGAAAGAAATCTTAGATTCAAATTTTTGAAGTTGAATTTGTTTGGTTTGAATCGCTTGAATAAAGTAGGGCAAGATAGTCTTTAGCTCATCTTCAGGTTTTGTGAAATATTCTGATAATTGATTTAATCGATTGATCCAAAAATGACATAAGCCATCTAAACTTTGCAGTTTTTTATCTTCAATAATTAATAAATCTGGAATGTAATTTTTCAAGATATTCTTGCTGAAATAAAAACTAGATGCGTCTAATATTTTTTTTCGGAAAGCATAGACTTGTTCCTCGCTATAGTGAACTTTAAAATAATAGTGTTTGAATAATTGATTTAAAATACTTTTATGAATACTTTCCTCTTGATTGATTTTAAAAAGAATTTCTAGCCATTCTGTAATAGCTGAACTACCTACTGGAAAATTCATGGTGATATTGACTTGTTCCGCATCTTGAATCTCGTATAAAACGGATTCAATAATATGTTCTTCACAGAGCACAACTCCTGTTTTTGGTGCTTTATAACCTTCTACTTGGAGTTCTTTTGCTATCGGTTTGAATTGCTCATCTTGAAGAATTTCTGCTACCACCTTGACTTGACCTTCATGCATAGGTGCACCATGCAGAAAATACTTTCTTTCAGTAGATAATTGATCTCCGGAGTTCCAAAAGTGCTCAATTCCTGTAAATAGTGTTTTGTATAATCGTAAAAAATGTCCTGCTTCGTGGTCAGGATGATTCATGAAATAATTATCTACATCCCAATACATAGATACATGGCTGTGGTCCGATATTGCTTTAATTAATTTTTCATCTATGACTGTAAAGGCATTGAATCCTACAATATGAATGTTTTGATACGGGATATTTGAATTTTTATCTTTAATGCGCTCGTAGTAATTCCTATATGCCATACCTTCATAAGCGATAGATTTTTCTTGCAGAGTGTCCTTGAACTTTTGATAAACAGTACCCATGATTTCCCATGTTTTAATAAAGGACTTTTCATAAGTTTTTTCAGATTGCACGATATTCCAAAATTGACTCATGATTGCACGGAGTTCGTCATCTATTGAAAAATGTGCATCAATTTCCTTCTCATCACGAATAATTGTAAAAAGCTTTTTCGCAGAAACGTTATACTTATCTATTTCATCAAAATCACTCAGCATCATCCTTCCCCATGGCAAAAAGTCTTCTATAGTAAGCTCATCAGGCCAATATTGCTGATATACTTCAAATAGTTCTAAGAGCAGAATATCTTTATCGGGAATCGCATATCCACTCAGTTGCGTCCAAAATTCTTGAATCGGAAGTATATCTGGAAGTATAAAAGCCTTTTCAGTTTTTGTTAGATTTTTTGCTAAATATTCTTGCAATACCACACAAGATCTTCTCGATGGTAGAATAATGGCAGTTTTCATCCAGTTTTGATATGGATTTTCGCTGATTTTATTTGCTACCCATTGAAGGAAAGGAATACTTTTTTCTGACACTTATGTTAAATTTATTTTTGTAAATAATTGAAAATCAATAAAAAATCTTCATACTTCTCTAAACGTTCACAGTAAATACATTTACTACATCAATGTTACATGCAAAAGACAGTAAAAACCTATTAAAACACCTTTCGGAATCCTTTCTTAGGTAAAATCCAGCCAATCTTAACATCGTAATCTTGTGGCGTAATCAATGCAACTATTACAGATGAACAAATTAATTAAAATTCAACCAAAAACTCAGCTTCCAATCGTCTTACTTTTTGTAATTCTTTTAGGAGCTGTGAAGACCTCTTTTGCCCAGACGGGTACGATCGAAGGTCAAATTATTGATAAAGAATATCAAGAGCCTCTTATTGGAGCTGCGATTATGATCGAAAATTCAAGTATGGGAGCTTCTTCCGATTATGATGGAAATTTTACTATTTCAAATATATCTACAGGGACATACAGTATTAAGATAAGTTACTTAGGATATGATACTAGAATTATAGAGGATGTAGTCGTTCTTTCTGGCCAAAAAACAACTTTGAATGTAGCGATGAGCGAAACAGTCGGAGAGTTAGAGGTGGTTGAGGTGGTAGCCTTCAAAAGAACGCATACAGAATCTGCTATGCTCATGGAAATCAAAAATACAGACTTGATGTCGAGTGGGATTTCGGCCCAGCAAATCGGCAAATCTATGGATAGAGATGCTGCTCAAGTAGTCAAAAGAGTTCCTGGTGTGACTTTGATGGGTAACTTTATCAATATAAGAGGTCTAAATCCTAGATATAACTCGGTTTTGCTACACAATGCTACTGTTCCAAGTTTAGAAACAGACATCAAATCTTTCTCTTTCGATATGATTCCGAGTGGTCAAATAGATCGCTTACTCATCATGAAAAGCCCATCCGCTGAGCTTCCAGGAGATTTTGCAGGAGGTGTAGTGAAAGTTTTTACAAAATCTATTCCTAATGAAAATTTCTATACGATTCAGTATAGTACTCAAATGCGTTTAGGAACGACTTTTAAAGATTTCTATCAAAGCGAACAAAATGCATTATTTCATTTAGGATTTGATAATAAAAATGCTTTGCCGTCTAATTTTCCTAAAGATTTAAGAAAATCTACGGCTGACGAATTGATAAAAGCAGGAAGGTCGATGAGTAACAACTGGACTGCTCAAAAATCAAAAGCTATTCCAGATCAGAGAATTGCTTTTACGATGGGTCATAGAATCATTGCAAAAAAAGTATTAATCGGAGAAATTACTGCTATAAATTATAGCAATTCAAGAAGCATTTTTAATGTCAAAAGGTCTGACTACAATGTTTATAATACAGAAAGAAAGGAATCTTCAGTGATTTATGACTTTAAGGATAGTCAATATAATACCAATGTTAAATTAGGATTGATACACAATTGGTCTTTTAGATTTAAAAGTGGAAGCACCATCGAATTTAAAAACTTAGCCAATTTTAGTTCTTCTACGCAATATATTCAAAGAGGTGGCGAACATTATGAGTTCTCCTATTTTCCAAATAATTATTCCTTTGATCAAGTGTTTAAAGGAATCTACTCTGGGCAAGTGATAGGAAATCATGAGCTTTCAGAAGGTGCTGCTCGTTTAGATTGGTTAGTTGGAATGGGCTATACTTATAGAAATCAGCCTGACTATAAAAGATACCGTTCTGATTTAGATACTTCTTCTGGAAATTCTACTTTATATGTTCCTATTGGAAATGCACAACCATTTTTCTTAGGGAGATTTTATTCTAATATGAAAGAATTATTGACCAATGCTCAAGTCAATTATTCGTATAAAATTGGGTACAAAAAATCTAAAAAATTCATTTCAACAGTTTATACAGGAATTAATGTAGAATACAAAGACAGAACTTTTGGATCTAGAAATATTGGTTTCATTCGTTCACCACAATTCGATATCCGAAATTTGAATTCAACTATTACGGAGCTTTTTCAAGAAAAAAATATCAATACAACTACAGGTGTAGTATTGGATGAACAAAGTAATCCGAGTGATTCCTATTCTGCTAATAATTTATTGGGAGCTGTTTATGGTAAAATAGAATTGCCGCTGCAAAAATTTAAAGTAGTTGCTGGAGTGAGATATGAGTTCTTCCAACAAAAATTAAATTCAGCAACTTTGACCAATGACTTAGTGAATGTCAATAGAACACAACATTTTGTATTGCCTTCATTGAACGTTAGTTACTCTTTCATGGAGAATAAAATGAAAGCTCGATTAGCTTATGGAATGAGTCTCAACCATCCAGAATTTAGAGAAATAGCACCTTTCGGATTTTATGATTTCAATTACAACTTTACTTTTGCGGGAAATCCAAAATTGGTTTCTGCAAAGATTCAACATGCAGAAGTTAAATGGGAATATTATCCTTCAACTTCTGATGTCATCAATTTCTCTATTTTTTATAAAAGATTTACTAATCCTATCGAGGTCGTAATTGTACAAGGAGCTGGAGGTTCTGGAGGATCAAAATCTTTTACTTTCAATAATGCTAATTACGCCAATCTTTATGGTGCGGAAATAGAATTGAAGAAATCTTTTAGCAATTATTCTAATAATTTTTTGAAGAATACAGGAGTGATGCTCAATGCAACATACTTAATTAGTAATGTATTTTTGGGCAATCAGATAGCAGGACAATCCAATAATAGACCACTTCAAGGTCAATCTCCTTATGTGATTAACTCAGGTATATTCTATAATAATCCAGATAAAAACTACCAAATCAATTTGATGTACAATGTCTCTGGCAAGAAAATCATGTTTGTAGGAGCACAAGATTATCCCGATATCTATGAGATGCCTACTCATACTTTAGACCTTAGTGTATCTTATCAATTCCCTAAAAATGTAGAAATCAGTGCAGGAATTTCTGACATTCTTCAATCGAAAACACTATGGCTACAAGATGGAAATGGCGACGGAAAATTTGATAGAAAAAATGATCAAATGATTCAAGAATATCAGTCAGGCTCTATTATCAACTTAGGAATAAAATACAATTTCAAATAAATCAATTTTCAATTAACAAATTAAATAACAAAAAATGAACATTCAAAAAACAATGAAAAACGCTTTCTTAAAAGCTGCTTTAGGACTTTTAATATCAGGTGCAATATTTACAGCCTGTTCGAAAGATGATACTGATATTAAAGAAACTAAGCCGCCTGAAACGGGTAAACCCATGAAAGAAATATCTGGGACTTTAACAGGAGAAGTAAAATTTTATGCAGATACAGTATATCTCTTAAAAGGATTTGTCAAAGTAGGTCAAGATGATGGTACAACAATTCTTGCTACAGGAAAATTAACCATAGAACCAGGCACACTAATTTTTGGCGATAGAGAAACCAAAGGTACATTGATTATCCAAAGAGGAAGTCAAATTTTTGCACAAGGTGAAGCGAACAATCCTATTGTTTTTACATCCGAAAGAGGTGTAGGTTTGAAACAACCAGGAGATTGGGGTGGAGTAGTGATTTGTGGTCGTGCAAAAAATAATATCCCAGGCGGAACAGCTCAATTAGAAGGAGCTTATGGGGCATTTCATGGTGGTAATGACGATGATGATAATTCTGGAATTTTTAAATATGTACGTATAGAATATGCAGGTATTGCAATCAATCCTAATGAAGAAGTCAATAGTTTGACTATGGGTTCTGTAGGTCGTGGTACAATAATTAGCCATGTTCAAGCTTCTTACGGATTGGATGATGCTTTTGAGTGGTTTGGTGGAACAGTGAACTGTACTAACTTAGTCGCTTACAGAGGATTAGATGATGACTTCGATGTGGATTTGGGATATAGAGGTAATGTACAGTTTGCATTAGGAATTAGAGATGCTAATTATGCAGATCAGTCTGGTTCTAATGGTTTTGAAGTAGATAATAATGGATCAGGAAGCGGGGATCAACCATTTACAGCACCTACATTTTCTAATGTGACATTAATAGGACCAAAAGCAAATAGAGAAACTACCATTTCTACCAATTTTCAACATGCTTTACATTTGAGAAGAAACAATAAAATCAAAATTTACAATTCATTCTTTACAGGATATCCTTGGGGAATCTATATAGATGGATCTTCTACAGAATCAAATGCTACAAATGGTGACTTAATCTTTAAAAATAATATCATAGCTGCAGTAGAAAACTGGGGTGGTAATGGATTTGGAGGAGCAGGATCACTTTATGTCAATAATATTGTAGGAATAGATGGTGAAACTGGCGAAGGAAAACAACACCCAACAGTACCAAGAGGGGTGCCATATAGAGTAGGAACTTCTTCTGCTTTTGACTTAAAAACTTGGGTAGAGGCCAATAATACATTTTTACCTAAATGGGAAGATGCTGGAATCAGTGCATCTATCTTTGAAGTAGGAAGTCCGAATGTATTACCAACTGCGGGTTCTTTATTATTGAACGATGCAAACTTTACTGGTCTGACTGGACTGACAACTGTCGCTTATCGTGGAGCTTTCGGTACAGAAAATTGGACTTCAGGCTGGGCTGAATTTAATCCTAACGCAAAAGATTACTCTAAATAGTTGCAAGCATTTTGATGAGTACGAACCTCTTATGGCTGGCTATAAGAGGTTTTTTGTTTGATACTATCAAACACTTTTGTTGTTTAGTATCAAACAAAATTGAATAAAATTCAAATGATAATGTTTCTAAAGATTAAGCAGTATTAATTTATAAGCTATTGTAGTTTATATTATTAATAATGGATTTTTATATGTTTAGTTTATTCTTTAATAGATACTATTGTATGGCAAATGAAATTATATGCTCTTGTGTATTTTTCTTAACTTGTACTATAAATTAAAGTATCATGTCAAAATATCTGTTCTATGCATTTGCTGTTCTTTCTATGATTGCATGCAAAAAAGAAAACGCAAGAGTCGATGAGTGTAGCATTGAAAGTTTGACTATAACACCCATTGAATGCACTTCAGATTCCAATTATTCTGTAAAAATTGATTTTAATCACGATGGGATGGAAGGTCAGAACTTTGATGTTTTTGTTAGAAATAATGAGCAGATTGGATATTTTTCGATAGATTCTTTACCTATCCTTTTGAAGGATTTTAAAAGAAGTGGTAAAGATTACGACCTCATTAAAATTTGTATCAATGATCGTCCTGATTGTTGTTTGGTAGAAGAGTTTTTACCACCTACTTGTGAAATTGAAGAGGTAGAAATTAAAGTAATCAGAACCAAATTAGGGGAATGTACTTCAGATAGTACCTATCGACTCACTATTGACTTTGACCATAGCAATTTACCCGCTAATGCTAATTTTAATCTTTATGTCAGAAATAATAAAAAAATAGGTACTTACTCTGTGAAAGGTTTACCATTGGTACTTTCTAATTTTCAATTAAGTGGAAATACTGAAGATTTTATTAAAATCTGTATAGATGGATATCCAAATAGTTGTAAAGAATATGAATTCTTACCGCCTACTTGCACCACTCAAGAATGTAGTATCAGCAATTTGAAAGTCGAACAAGGAGCGTGTACTTCTGACAGTACTTATGCATTGGCCATTAATTTTAAGGCAGAAAATCCAGACAATGCATACTTTGATGTTTATGTAAGGAATGGCGTATCTATCGGTTATTATAAATTGAGTGATTTGCCATTAACCATTCAAAACTTTAAAGAAAGCGGTAAAGAGTACGATTATATCAAAGTATGTATCAATGACGACCCCGATTGTTGTAAAGTGTTAGAGTTTTTAACTAAAGATTGCAAGTAATATTTAAGCAAGAAGTTGACTTTGCTCTCAATCGCTATCTTTTATATTTTATGACAAATGTTATTTAAGTAGTCTGTTAAAAATGAGCGATGTATATTTGAACTTTAATTTTATATATTACCATTTACAAAGTAGAAAACAATGAAAAAGCTCTTTAAATTTTTACTCTTTATAGTCATTTTACTAGGAGTAGGTATATTCTTCATGATGAAAGACCCAATACCATTAGAGGTATTAAAGTCTAAATACACCAATGAGCAATCAAAATTTATTGATATTAATGGCTTGTCTGTACATTATAGAGATGAAGGTGTAGGTCAGCCGATTGTTTTAGTTCATGGAACTGGAGCGGCATTGCAGACTTTTGATCAATGGACAGATACGCTCAAGCAATACTATAGAGTGATTCGTATGGATATTCCTGCATTTGGTTTAACAGGTCCGAATACTGAAAATGATTATTCTTTAGAAAGTTATGTGAAATTTATTCAAGATTTTACTCAAAAACTAGAACTCAAGGACTTTATTTTGGGAGGGAATTCATTAGGAGGAGAAATCGCTTGGAAATACGCTTATTATCATCCCGAAAATGTGAAAGGCTTGTTGTTGTTGAATCCTGCAGGTTCACCAATTCAAAAGTATGATATGCCTTTTTTCTCTGCATTTAATTTAGCTAGAATTCCAGTAATCTCTAGTTTGCTTTCTGATATTGACCCAAAATTTACTATAGAGCAAACACTTAAGCAAGCTTATGAAAATGATGAATTAATTACTCCTGAAAAAGTTCAAATGTATTATGATTTAACTATGAGAGATGGTAATAGAAAAGCTTTTGTAAGAAGAATGCAACAACTAGATAAAGATCCTGTTTTACAGCCCGAACAAGTAGAAGTGCCTACATTAATACTGTGGGGAAAAGATGATGCTCTTTTATTGATTGAGCAATTAGAAGGTTTTAGAGGAATGAAAAATATGCAAGCAATTGTATATCCTGGTGTAGGTCATACTCCTCAAGATGAAGTCGCTGTTCAAAGTGTGCATGATGCGATTCAATTCATAAATAGTTTAAATTCCAATCAAGATTCTTTATCCGTTCTCAACTAAATAAAACTTTTTATGTTATAAGTGAATGAGATTTATATTAGGAATCATTTTTTTTAGTTTGGTAAGTTGTTCAAATGCACAAAAACCAGCAGTAAAGAAAGATATAGAAAATTATAAAGGACAAATTATCACATTAGGTGGAGGTTGCTTTTGGTGTACAGAGGCACTCTTTCAAAGATTAGAGGGTGTAGATACTGTTGTTTCGGGATATATGGGTGGACGTGTTAAGAACCCTACATATAATCAGGTGTCGTCTGGACAGACAGGTCATGCAGAGGTCATTCAGGTATATTATAATCCCGATAAAATTGCTTTATCAGAAATCTTCGAAGTGTTTTTCACCACTCATGATCCTACAACTTTAAATAGGCAAGGAGCAGATATTGGTACTCAATATCGTTCTGTGATTTATTATGAAAATGAAAATCAAAAAGCATCTGCTCAACAAATAATAAAAGATATTGATAAAGCGGATGTGTTTCCAAATAAAGTTGTGACTGAAGTAAGTCCTATAAGTACTTTTTATCCCGCAGAGGATTATCATCAGAACTATTATAATCTAAATGGAAATCAACCATACTGTTCGATAGTTATCGCGCCGAAAATTAAAAAGTTAGAAAAACTATTTAAGGATAAATTAAAATAGAACTTTCGGTTTATAAAATAGAAAAAGAGGTTATTTAATAACCTCTTTAAAAGTTGTGCTATTGTAAGAAATTCTTGGAGTTAATGATATTTTGTACTCCTATTATAATTTATGCTTAATGCTCTTTTAATCGTCCTAAAGTAGAGTCTAAAGAGCTTTTAAGTTTATCTATTGCGCCTGTAATAGCTTTTTCTAGGGTATCTGATTGTTCAGTAACAGCGATTGGTTTCAAACCTTCAGGTCTTGCTTCCATAACACAACGTTTATCATTTGGTCCATCTTTGCTTCCATTCTCATCGGTAAGATGAACTTCTATGCGAGTAATATGTTGAGCAAATCTTTGTAATTCTTTAGTAATTATAGAAATAGAATAGTCCATTTGTTTTTCGCCAAAGCTGACGTTATTGTCTGTGTTGATTTGTATTTGCATTTATATTTTATTTAGTGATCAATTATTTTTACGCTATAGTTGGTTAGATATTGAAAGGAAGGACTGTTTCAAATCCTTCCTTTAATAATTTAATTTTGAATGATATAGAAAAGACTTATTTTCTATAATCAAACTCACTTCTATCATAAAATTTATCGGGAGTATTTGAACCGTGAATGGTATTATCTCCTAAATAATGACGTACTGAATTTAATTCATAATCGAAATCTATATTGTCACCTTGTCTATATCTTTTAGCTCTAGCAAAAGTTGCACTATCGATTTGATTTGTAGTTACATATTTATTCGCTTCGTCAATAAAAGCCATTCCAATAGGAATAATTACGTGATTTTCGCCATCCTTATTTAAAAACTCATGCACTCCATCTCCTGTGCGATTTTGATAGGCTTCGTGACCCTCTGCGATTAAAGAGGCGTCCACTTCAACATCAAGATATACGACACGTTCTGCTTTTTTATTGACTAGCAAATGGTCTACTTTTCCTATGGTAATATTATTTTTATCTTTTACTTCCCAACCTCTTACATCGCTGTAATCGCTGGCTACTTTATAGTCTGATAATTCATCTAGGTTAAAAAGATTTTTATTTTCTGAACTCATCATTGTTGTTTTTAAAGATTAATTAATTCATTTTTTCAAGAACGTCTGCAGCTTTATTAAGAAAAGCTTTTACTTCAGATTTTTGATCAAGAGTAAGTACGTCAGTTTTAATGGATTGTGAAGCAGATTTTAGATCAGATACATCATTTGCTAAACTAGGATAATGAGCATTTTGAATATTCTGTAACACGTTAGTGATGATCTCACTTGACTTTTTGATTTTGTCTGCATGTGAAGTTTCATAAGGATCTTCTGTAATTTCATTCGCTAAATTTCGTACTTTATCCATATCTGCTTTGATATCATAATTCACTTCATCAGCCATTGCACTTGTAGCATCATTTAGTTTTAATAATGCTTCATTAGTGAACTCATGATCTAGTGTCATGTTTTCATTGCTGTTTCTTATAAAATTTACATACTCAGCAACTGTACTGTTGTTTTCATTTACTGCTATCAAATCCGAGTCATTTGTTTCAGTGGTATTGTCAGCATCTGCTATAACTGCCTTGTTTTCATTGTTGTCTCGAAAGCCTACAAAGTATACGACTAGCGCAGCTACAACCAAGCCTGTAAGTATCCAAGGCCAAATCTGTTTCTTTTTTTCAATTTTAATCTCTGCCATAATAATTTCTTTTTATTTGATCAATACTGGTTTAAAAACATGTAATAAATTGATGTCTTTTTTGAAAGAACAACTTTTATGTTACGAGATATATAACGATGCAATTTTGTGAAGTGTTACATTAACCTTCTAGAAATATTTTTTTAACCTATGATTGTTATGGTATTAGTTTTTGAATATGAGATGTTTATATATCAGCTATAACTTTATAAAAGTCTTTGCTGTTTTTTTTTGTTCAAAGCCATAGTTAAGTCAATTCATCAAAATTTTATTTTTAATTATAAATTTGAATAAGTCTTAAGTGTATTGATTTAAAGTAAACATTGATTTTAATTCAATGAAAAGTAGATGATATTGAGGACGTTATTTGATTATTTGAGTAGAATAAGAAAGATTGTAAATTCTTAAAATGATGATTTACTATCCACAATTTTATCTAAAACTAGTATAGTTATTCGATTGTAATCCGGTAGAAATAAATAATAGAATCTTAGAGAATTGTTGAAATAAAAAAAGAGGTTTAAAAAAACATATTTTTAAAGCAAAGTAAATTTTTACTTATTAGGCATAAATTTTAGTTATATCTTTTCTTCATAATTTTCTAGCTCTTTATTTACCTCATCTAATAATTGTTTTGCACTAGGGAGGTAGAGTTTGTATTGACTAGCTATAATTTGTTTTTGACCCTCTGGCAGTGTGAACTTTACTACACTATCATTTTTATTTGCACAAAGTAAAATGCCTATAGTATGGTTTTCATGTGGTAGTTTTTCCATTCTATCATAATAGTTTACATACATCTGTAGCTGTCCAATATCTTGATGATTGAGTTTTTTTGTTTTAATTTCAATTATTACAAAGCATTGTAATATTCTATTGTAGAATACTAAATCTATAAAAAAATCATCTCTTTCAATATGAATTCTTTTCTGTCTAGATACGAATGAAAATCCATTGCCTAATTCTAATAAAAAATCTTGAAGATGTGTAATAATGGCACTCTCTAAATCCTTTTCATAATAAGTAGCTTCTTTTTTCAATCCCAGAAACTCTAAAAATATTGGATCTTTAATAATTTCTTTAGCGTCAGATGGAAGTTTTTCTTTTTTAGCAACTGCAAGTACGCTTTCTTTGTCATTACTCAGTAAAAGTCTTTCATACAAGTTGCTATAAATTTGTCTTTCTAGTTGACGAACTGTCCAATTGTTTTTAATGGATTCAGCAATATAAAAGACCCGTTGATCTTCTGTATCGAGACTTAATAAAAGTTTATACTGACTCCAGCTTAATTGTGCATACAGCGTATGCACAATTGGAAAAGTACGATAGAATTGCCTATATAAGTTTATCTGTCTTTTTGAAAAGCCACTTCCAAATTCTGGTTGTAATTGTTCTGAAAGATATTTAATAAGATATTTTCCATAATCTGCTCGGTCTTTCCCTTCTTGTTCTTCTTCGAAAACTCTTTGACCAATATACCAGTACATTAATGTTCTCTGGTGATCAACTGCACGAATAGAATTGTCTTTCGTTTGATTTATAATGAGTTTGATATCATTTATTATAGAAGGAGTTATTAGCATAAAATAGCAAGGATATGATTCGCAATATTGTAAATATAAAATATTATTTCAATGTAATTGCTTCTAAGACTATGCGCTTAAAATACTTATTTTAGAATAATTGTAATAGAATAGATGAAATAAAAAAAGAGGTTTATAAAAACCTCTTTTTAAATCTTTGATGTCGGGGTGGCAGGATTCGAACCTGCGACCCCCTGGTCCCAAACCAGGTACGCTAACCGGACTGCGCTACACCCCGAGGAATGTCTGAAAAATTTGAATGCGATGAATGAAAGTAAAAATATTGTCGGGGTGGCAGGATTCGAACCTGCGACCCCCTGGTCCCAAACCAGGTACGCTAACCGGACTGCGCTACACCCCGAAACACTTTTACAGCGGTGAGAGAGGGATTCGAACCCTCGGTACCGTTACCAGTACGACAGTTTAGCAAACTGTTGGTTTAAGCCGCTCACCCATCTCACCTCATTTTTCAAGAACATTGCTCAATGTCGTTTCATTGAGCGCACAAAAATAGCAAGTATATTGTTAAAAACAATACTTCGCTACAAATATTTATAAGCTTAATTCAATTCTTTTTCTTAACTCTTCTACAGACTCTCTATAATCACTATCTGTATCTATTTGGTCTCTTACTGCTTGGCAAGAATGAATCACCGTACTATGGTCCCTTCCTCCAAAATGAGCGCCAATAGATTTTAATGAGTTATTAGTGTATTGCTTGGCAAAATACATAGATAACTGTCTTGCTTGCACAATAGGGCGCTTTCTAGTGCTTCCCTTAAGTTTCTCTAGCGGTACATCAAAATAACTACAGATAGTCTTTTGTATAGTCTCCATTGATATTTCTTTGGAAACGTTTTTGATATAAAGCATGACCACTTTTTTGGCCACTTCTAAAGTGATTTCTTTTTTGTTGAGAGTAGATTCAGCTAAGATTGTAGTAGTAGCACCTTCAAGGTCTCTTACAGTTTTAATATTATATGCTACAAACTCTATTACTTCAAATGGCATCTCGATACCGTCTCTGTGAAGTCTGCTTTGTAGGATAGATATTCTTGTTTCAAAATTTGGTTCTTGGATATCTGCACTCAGTCCCCATTTAAATCGAGAAAGCAATCTTTCTTCTATTCCTTCCAAGTCTTTAGGTGGCTTGTCAGTAGTTAAAATCAATTGTTTGCCAGTTTGGTGCAAATGATTGAAAATGTGGAAGAAGATATCTTGAGTTTTTGTTTTGTTTGAAAAGAATTGGATGTCATCTATGATAAGGACATCTATCATTTGATAGAAGTGTACAAAATCATTGATATTCTTGTTTTGAACAGCGTCGATAAATTGGTTAGCAAACTTTTCAGATCCTACATAAAGAACTGTCTTGTTAGGATTTAATGTCTTCGTGTAATTACCAATTGCTTGAGCTAAATGTGTTTTTCCAATTCCTACATTTCCCCAAATCACTAATGGGTTAAATGCTGTAGATCCTGGTGATTTTGCAATAGCCATACCTGCAGATCGAGCCAATCTATTACAATCTCCTTCTACATAAGAGTCAAAGGTATATGAAGGATTCAGTTGAGAGTCTACGTGTATCTTTTTTAATCCAGGAATCACGAATGGATTTTTCACCATTGGGCCAGGATACATATTAGGGAACTGCATTTCATTTACTCCATAAGAGCTTTCGCGATTATTTGGTAAATTAATGGTACCAGGGTTCTGTTTATTAGCCATACCGTTGTCAATAACGATGCGGTATTCTAATTTTGCGTCATCTCCTAGCTCTCTTTTTATTGTCTTTCTCAATAGAGTAACATAGTGCTCTTCTAGCCATTCGTAGAAAAATTGACTAGGTACTTGTATTGTTAGAACATTGTTCTCCAGCTTTACAGGTTTTATTGGTTCAAACCATGTTTTGAAACTGTTTAAACTAATATTGTCCTTGATAATTGTCAGACAATTACCCCACACAAGCTCACACTTGTTATTCATATTCGTATTACAATTTTGGGTTAATTAAATGCTATATCGTAAAGATGTATAAAATTTATTTGTAAAAAAAATGGAAAAGCTGTTTGTTATTTATCCACAATTACAGTTAGTGTGGATGAGCTCATTTTTTTTCTTTTTCCCAAAAATTTAACATTTATTCTACCCAATTTTACTCCTGCCCAACCTACTTGGTGAATGGATACTTCTTCGTTGTCAAGATTCCTTCTGACATCCGGCTGGTCCATAAAGGTATGAGTGTGCCCACCTATAATTAGATCTATATATCTAGATTTTTCAGCTATATGTATATCACAGATTTTGTTACTTTTATATTTGTAGCCTAGATGAGAAAGTGCAATTACTATATCACATTTCTTTTTGTTTTTGAGGAAGTCTGCCGTCTCATTAGCTGCTACTAAAGGGTCGTTATAAACTACTCCTTTGTATAAATCATTGGGTACTAATCCGTTCAGTTCAATACCTAAACCAAAGACTCCGATGCGGATTCCTTTTTTAACAAAAACCTCGTGAGTTTTGATTTTTCCACTCAGTAAAGTGTTAGTAAAGTCGTAGTTGGAATTGATGAAAGGAAAGTTACAATGAAAGAGTTGTTTGTGAATGTTATCTAGTCCACCATCGAAATCATGATTGCCTAAAGTGGTCGCATCGTATCCCATTTGACTCATAGATTTCAATTCAGGTTCTCCTAAGAAAAAATTAAAGTATGGAGTCCCTTGAAAGATGTCTCCTGCATCTAGAACTAGAGTTGGATGGCCTTCAGATTTAATATCATCGATAAGTTTTTTTCTTGCAGCTACTCCTCCTAATCCAGGATATTGCTTATGGTTATCAGGAAAAGGTTCAAGATGGCTATGCGTATCATTGGTATGAAGTATAACTAAAGTTTTTTCTTGAGCTGCAGAAGCTATTTCTGGAAAAGACCCTGTCAAAGCTATTGCAGATCCGATTCCCACTGTTTGAATAAATTTTCTTCTAGTTTTCATAGCGCAATCTCATTTCTGGATTCACTTGAAGCTCATCTTTTTGATGGGTCCAAGTTTCAATAATAGCATCTCTAAAAAGCTTTCCTGACTCTACTGTTGGAGATCCTATCAAAAAGGAGCATTGGTCGCCTCCATTGGCTACATAGTCATTCATAGCTACTGTATAGATTTTGTCTTCTATAAGTTCATTTCCATCGATACTGATTTTTTGAATAGTTCTAGAGCTATCCATAACTACTTCAGCATGCGAGATGGGCCATCCGCCTAAATTGCATACGTGCTGCAATAATTGACGTACTTTTTCGCCCGATATTTTAATGTAAACGATTTCATTGTCAAAAGGCATCAATTGATAAGCATCTCCCATAGTCAGGGGGCCTTTAGTAAAAGAGCTCACTCTTATTCCACCATGATTCGAAATCGCAAAATCAACGACTTTTTCATTTTTATTGTAATAGTTGTAAAGAATATCTGCCATCATATTTCCCAAATTTGAACACGGTTGTGCTTTTACCATATCCACAGGTGTATGAGTGAGAAAAATATTCATTTGATCGTCTAGTTGAATCTTATACTTCTCTACCATATAATAGAGGTTAGAGTCTATTCCTGATTGATTAGAAATGTCAACTTGTGTAATATCTACTTGTGCTACTTGTAACGGATGGCAAGCTGTAAGCAATAAGACACTTAGTAGACTAATGAATTTGAGAAACTTCATTTTTAATATATTTTAAACCAACATTAACAGGAATTTTTTCAGATGGAACTTCTTGAAGATATTGATACACTGCTAATATAAAATCTTGATCGCTTGCATTAGGTGGCAAGGCATCAGCAATTTCAGTTAGTAATACTTTGATTTGATCTTTGATTTGCAATATGACTTTCCAAATATCTTGAGAAACATAGATTTGCTGTGTTTGATTGTATTGATATTCTGTTTGCATATCTATGATGAGTTGATCTTTATATTGAATAGCAGAAATGTGGCTTGGAGAATTTCTAGAAATCAATTGTTCTGGATGTATTCTTTCTAAAAGTAAAACCAACCTTTCGTAGGCTTGATATCTGAGTGGCAAAGAGATTTTTTGATTCTCTTTTAGAATAGAATGATGAAGTAGTATCTCCAATCGATTGCTTTCTTCCATCAAAAATCTATTAACTAAAAAATATACACCTATTAAAATGATTAAACTAGGTAGAGTGTATTGTACGATTTCATTTAAATTTAAACCCATGGTATGCAAAGGTAAATATCTATAGATTAGTATGCTTAAGAACTTTTCATTTTCTTTGTTGTTCATTACAAAAAGTGAAACAATGTCTACTGTAGAAACATTACCGATACAATTAACAGAAGGGGCGGTCAAAGAAGTGAAACATTTATTGAAAGAAAAGAATCTTTCAGATGCTCATGGTCTTAGATTAGGAGTAAAAGGTGGAGGTTGTTCAGGCTTTAGTTATTTATTAGATTTTGATCAAGCTAAAGATTCTGACAACGTATACACTATTGGAGAGGTCCGAGTAATCATAGATAAATCTCAAGAAATGTACTTATTGGGTACAATTTTAGACTTTAGTCAAGGATTAGAAAACAGAGGTTTTGTCTTCAATAATCCTAATGCGGAATCCACTTGTGGGTGTGGATCATCGTTTTCTGCCTAAAAACCAATAAAAACGACGTTTTTTTGAATTTTTTCAATAAAAAAATCAAAGAATACTTGTATTTTACGATTAAGCGTATAATTTTGTTATAATATTTCTTAATATTAAATTAATCTATAAATTTTCAAATTATGAACAAAGGAGATTTGATAAAAGCAATTTCTGATCAATCAGGAATTACTAAAGCTCAAGCTACTGATGCATTGAATGCTGTTGTAGGAAGTATCTCAGGAGCATTAGCTTCAGGTGAAAAAGTAACATTAGTAGGTTTTGGAACTTTCTCAGTTTCAGAAAGAGCTGCACGTACTGGAAGAAACCCAGCTACAGGTATGGAAATTCAAATTGCTGCAAAAAAGCAAGTGAAATTCAAAGCAGGTAAAGAACTTGACGATTCTACTAACGCATAGTTATTAAAATAAGATAGTCGATTTGTTGATGAGGTGATTTATTGCTTCAAATACAATTCTGTACAAAGACAATAAAATTTAGGGGCTACAACAAAGTTATAGCCCCTAAAATAATTTTGTAAGCCTATAAGCCGGGTTCTGTTTTGTATTTACATACAACTACCGTCATTTATCTTGGCTGACTTTCGCAAATCAGCTCCATCGATCTACCCTCCCTATGCTCCGAAGAGTGACTCGGACAAAGTCATTCATAGGGTTTATTTGATCTTTCAGCACTCGGGGTTTTACATCTATATATATTACTATATACAGTTCCACTAGGGATTTTCACCTTGGTATTCTCTGTTGCACTTTCCGTCCACATTTGTCGCCAAATGCTGCCCACCTGTTAGGTGGCGAGTTGCCCTATGCTGCCCGGACTTTCCTCTCATCCTAAATGAATAAGCGACGATACAGCTTACAGCATAAAATTACTAATAAATTCATACTTGTATCAATTTCTATTTATCTTTCGCAGGTGAAAAAATCTTTTCGTTGGAAATTAGCACAATACTTAGAAGTCAAATGGTGGAATCGCTATTTGTCGGATAAAAATCCTGAAGAATATCTTACATGGAAAATTGATTATTGGAAACAGCTTTTAGCAGAATTATCTGACTCTCTTCCTTTAAAAAAAGGTGCAACAGTTTTAGATGCTGGATCCGGACCCGCTGGAGTTTTTATTGCTTTAGAAAATTGTAAGGTAAAAGCTGTTGATCCATTATTGGATTCGTACAAATCATTACCCCATTTTCAACCAGAAAAGTTCCCGAATGTACGTTTTGAAACTAATGCAATAGAATCTCTCTCTAAATCAGAACAGTTTGATATTGTTTTTTGCTTGAATGCTATCAATCACGTTTCGGATATTCATTTGGCTTACAATCAACTAGTTCTAGCAGTGAAAGAAAATGGATATTTAGTTGTGTCCATAGATGCTCACCGTTCTTCTATTTTAAAAAGCATCTTTAAAGCTCTACCAGGTGATGTACTTCATCCACATCAATATGACTTGAAAGAATATGAACAGTTTTTGACAGATAGAGGTTTTGTTATCGAGAAAACTATCTTAAAAACTCCAGGAAATATTTTTGACTACTATGTGCAAGTAGCGAGGAAAGTTTAAAGTACGAAGTACAATTTACGAGGCTTAAAAAAATATTACAATGCGCCGTAGGTGCTAAAGCTTTTTAGGGAAATTGATATTCCCCAAAATAACATTGCCTCGTAGAGGTAAAACATTCATAAAAGTTGTTGAAAAATGGAAATGCCTCGACAAGGCAGAGTTCGGAAGAATAATGAAAATGATAACTTAGTTAAATAAGAATCACTCAGAAATCGTTTCAGGATGATGATATGAATGATACGAGGTTCGATCTACGAAAAAAAAACTTTAATCTCAATTGATCTTAAATACTTAATGTTTCAATATTAGTAATCTTTATTTTTGTCCCGCAGATATCGCAGATTTCCGCAGACTATTAATTAGTGAAAAATACCGAGTTTGCTTCTTAAATACGTTTTTGAATTTTTCTCATTATCTCATTGACACTTTCTCTTAAATACTTAATGGTTTTAAATTTTTCTATAACCTTGATTCCAACAAAATCGGTGGTCAGCGGTCTGTCGTCTGTCGACTAAACCTAAAACTGATACCAATTCCATTTCACTTTCCCATCAGATCTAAATTCTAATGCAGGAAAAGGAACTTTTATAATATTGATCAACTCAAAGAAAGTTTTTAAAGCAGGCTTGTTAGTAGGAATTTTTGTGAAGTCGATGTCCCAAGAAACATAGTATTGTCTAATCCGTGGGATATCACTTCTGTCGATGATGTATTCTGGTGGACAATCGCCAAACTCGCTATCTTTATTTGCACACCATTTGTTTTCAAATCCGCCATACATTCCTGTAGCTCCATATCCTACTGATACGCTAATCCATTTTGGGAATTTACTTTCAGGATTTTTGATGAATGCTCCAGGGCTTGCATTCAACCAAAAAGTCATAGCGTTATAATCTTTCAAGATTAATTCTCCTAAAGATGTTCCATAGAGATGGTCTGTACGAGGTCTTAATTCGGCAGGATATCTTTCAGGAGTCGCGGATATTTTAAGATTAAACTTTTGATCTTTCCATAAATATTGCTGTACCCCATAAATAAGTGAGCCGGTAAGATTAGCACCCATGTCACCCCAAGAAAAACCCCATTTTGAGGAGAACCCATCATTGACTTCTATAGAGAGTTGCCACATATTAGCGATTAACATTCCAATCCAAATATTGTGCTTTTCCTCAACTCCGCTCCATCGATAGGTATTATGACTCCATCTAGATAAAAAATAAGCGTTGAAAGTATGGGCAGCCTTATCCATCTGAAGCCATTCAGCATTATCATTGAAGAAGCCAAATTTTCCACGTTCGTATTTCGAATACCAAGCGGCGCTCCACCAAGCGTTAGCAGCGGCGTACATCACTCCAATACCTACGCTTACAGTAAGTGTCCGAGGAAGATTGAATTCTTTTGAGTTTTCGAAAAACTTGTAAGGATGAATAAATTTTATACCTAAATCTTTAGCATGTCTTCGTCTATTGAAATCTGGATTTTGAAATGCAATAGTATCTGAAATGTCTTCGCTATTGATTTCTTCTAATACAACATCTCTATTTTGAATGACAGTTGTGGAATCTGTTTCTTCTGCCCAAAGAGTATGAGATATAAAAATGAAAATCAAATAGAGAAAGAGCTTTCTCATTGTTGCAATAAAATTTCTTTTACTGTTTCTAAAATATTGATCACTTCTTCTTGCGTATTGCTTTCTGAATAGACTCTCAAAACAGGTTCTGTACCTGAAGCGCGAATCATCACCCAGCTATTTTCATCAAAATGATATTTCCAGCCATCGATATCTTCTGTTTCCTGAATTTCATAAGCACCAAATGATTTAAACTCACCAGATTTACATTTCTGTACTATTCTTTGCTTAAGTTCTTCAGTGATGTGGAGGTCGTATCTTTCAAAAGCAAAGCTTCCAACTTGTCCATAGATTTCTTGAATCAACTCGTCAATAGATTTACCCGTTACTGCCATGAATTCCATCAAAAGTAAAGCATTCCACACGCCATCTCTTTCTGGAATATGACCTTTGACTGCGATGCCTCCAGATTCTTCACCACCGACTAATACATCTTCAGCGACCATAATGTCACAGATATATTTAAAACCTACTGGCGTCACTTCATATGGCAAATTGTATTGCTCGCATAATTTCTTCACTCTATTCGATACAGTAAAGGATACGACGACTTTACCATTCATCCCTTTGTATTTGTGTAGATATTGAATCAGCAATAATAAAATATGATGAGAGTCTACAAATCGTCCTTGACTATCGTAAGCACCGATTCTGTCTGCGTCTCCATCATTTGCAAAGCCAAACTGAATATCTGATGATTCTGAAATTAACTTTGAAAACTCTAATAGGTTCTTGTGTAGAGGTTCAGGTGCTGTTCCTTTAAAACCAGGATTATCATCGCAATGAATAGCAATAATATCAGGTAATAGTCTTGGAACAATTACTTGACCTGAACCATACATGGCATCATAAGCAAATACAAGCCCTGAGTTTTGAATACGATTCATATCGAAGTTTTTCATCACATGGGTGTAATACATTTCTTCCATATTGATCAATTCTACTCTTCCGTCTTGAATTAAATCATCTATATTAAATGACGGAGTGTCCACTTTATCTTCAATCAATTTTTCTACTGCGGTGATTTCTTTCGGACTAGTCGGTCCTCCGTAATTAGATTTTAATTTGTAACCATTGTAAGTAGGAGGATTGTGACTTGCCGTAATTACGATACCTATGCCTGCTTGTAATTGATGACATGCAAGAGATAGCATAGGGGTAGATATCATTCTATCTGCCATAAATACTTTAATGCCTTCTCCTACTAAAACCTTGGCAGCTGTTTCGGTAAATAATTGTCCTCCAAATCTTGCATCGTGACCAATGACTACTGTCATATTTGCCTGATTATTTTTAATCCATTGAGCAGTAGCTTTTGCTACACGTGCTACATTATCTGTAGTGAAATCTTTACCTATGATCGCTCTCCAGCCATCTGTGCCAAATTTTATTTGCATTTTGATATCTTTTATTCGGAATGAATTGTCTATTTATATTTACGAACTTACAAATCTGTGGATAAAATTTAAGAAAATTGAATTTAGCTTTGATGAATTTTGTTTTATGATTGATTCTCATAGACACCAAGGACTTAGAAAAAAGATGATTTCTATCATTAAAACTAAAGGAATTGATGATCAAAAGGTTTTAGATGCCATGGGCAGAGTGTATAGGCATGTCTTTTTGGATAAAGCTTTTGTGGAAATTGCATATGAAGACAGAGCATTCCCAATAGGTGAGGGGCAGACGATTTCGCACCCTTACACTGTAGCATATCAAACCCAATTATTAGATATACAACCAGGGGATAAAATACTGGAAATTGGAACAGGTTCAGGATACCAAGCAGCGGTATTGGCAGAAATGGGAGCAGAGGTTTATAGTATTGAAAGAGTAAAAAAGCTCTATCATCATACCCGACCAATCTTGAAAGGTCTTGGATACAGAAAAATAAGGTGTTTTTATGGAGATGGGTATAAAGGAATTCCAGATTTAGCACCGTTTGATAAAATCATCATTACTGCAGCAGCTCCAGAGATTCCTAATGCAATTTTGAAGCAATTAAAAGTTGGTGGAATCTTAATCATTCCTTATGGAGAAGGGGAAAAACAACAAATGCTTAAAATCACTAGAATCACAGAGAATGAATTCGATCAAGAAACCTTAGATACTTTTAGTTTTGTGCCTATGTTAAGAGGAAAAAATGAATAACTATTTCCGTAGTTTTTACTTAGGTTTGCAGAACAATTTTTAAATTAATATTTCAATTCAATACCCTTATATGAAATTCTTGAAAATCCTTTTGATATCCATATTGATTTCTTCTTCATTAGTAGCTTGTAGAAAAGGTCCAGAAGATCCTTTGTTGTCATTGACTACTAGAAAAAATAGAATATCTCAATCTTGGGAAGCTTATTCTTATCGTATCAATGGAGTTGAAAAATTAAATGAAGATATTTCAGAAACGATTAACGTCGAGGGATGTGGAGTGCAAACAGTGAAGACTCACAATGAAATGAAAGTAGTAATGATCTTCTCAAAAGGTGGAACGTATTCTGATAATTATAATACCACAACTCGTATCGTTTCATCTACAACTGGTGGTGGCGAGAAATGTGATCTTTTTAATTATGATAACACAGATACATATATTGATGCAAATACTGGTATTTGGAACTTTTCAGGCGGAGTAGGAAATACTTCTAGCCGCGAACAAGTATTTATCTATCAAGAAGAAACTAAAATGGGCTACTTGTGGGATATTGTTCGTTTAGCTAAAGAAGAATTAAAGCTTAAAAGAAAATATATCAAATCTGGCGAGTCAGTTTTTACGACAGAAGAGGCTTCCTTTTATCCTAAAAAGTAAATTACCAAGTACGAAGGACAAAATAAGAAATTAGAATTTAAGATTCGTAAATCGTACTTCTACCTTTGTACTTGTCATTTTAGATTACTTCGTTCCTCGCAATGACTAGATTAAGTGATGAATTATGAGAGATGAGTTTTGAGTAATTTGTGCTATTACTTCTTAAATTTTTATTGTTTTATTTTTTGCATTCCTCTGAATATTGTAATTACGGTGGTCAGTGGTCACTGAGCTCGTCGAAGTGAAGAATCTCTGATAGTGTGGAACTCGGAGCATCAAAAGCATTGTAATTAAGAGATCCTTCAATCCACTAAAGTTACTTTCAGGATGACAACAATGCTTAGCTTAATGACATTGGTCTATTGTCTAACAAAGTGGTCTGACGACTGTGGATTAAATCAGATTGCTTTATTCCTCGCAATTACGTTTTTATTCTTTGATAACTGTCTACTGTTCAATGTCGTTAAGTTAGTAGGAAAGGTCATTCTGACGAAGGTGGTCACTAAGCAACGTCGAAGTGAAGAATCTCTGGGAATGAGGAACTCGGAGCATCAAAAGCATTGTAATTAAGAGATCCTTCAATCCACTAACGTTACTTTCAGGATGACAACAGTGATTTGGTCTACTGTCTTCGGTCTATTGTCTAACAAAGTGGTTTGCGGTTACTGAGCTCGACGAACTATTGTTTGATAACAATGGTCCAATTCGTATATTTTACTTCGTCCTTCTAATTAATATCTCCGACTATTTTTTAACGTAGCAGCTATAGTACGTTTAGAATCTTGCTCTTTGATCGATTCTCTTTTATCGTAAGATTTTTTACCTTTTACCAATGCGATTTCCATTTTGATAAAATTTCGATCACTTAGAAATACTTTGTAAGGGACAATAGTTAAGCCTTTTTCTTTGACAGAGTTTTGAAGTTTAGTCAATTCTCGCCTTTGGAGCAATAATTTACGAATTCTGAGAGGTTCATGATTGTTATAAGAACCCATATTATAAAGACTGATATGGATATTTTTTACCCATAGCTCATCGTTTTTGAAGTAACAAAACCCGTCAGTAATATTTATTTTACCTTCTCGAATGGCTTTAATTTCTGTACCATGCAGTTGAATACCCGCAGTATAGGTTTGGAGAAATTCATAATTGAACCTAGCCTTTTTATTGACGATGTCTATTTTTTGAATTTTCTTTATTTTACTCATGGTGTCTGCAAAGATATAAAAGGAGTGTGTTAAATAGCAAATCTTAAGAAGAGTAGATTTTTAAGCGATGAAATCAGTACGTATGAATGGTAAATAAGTGATACTTGTTTAATTCTAAACATTACCTCAATATTAAATTGTTTCGATATCTCTGAGGATGTGCAGAAGTTTTTGATTCTTTTTTTGAAATAAGGTAAATATCGGTTATTTTTGCCCCAAATTATAAATTCAAATCTTTAATATAATGTCTAACGTCGGCAAAATCACCCAAATCATTGGTCCTGTTGTGGATGTTGCGTTTTCAGGAGAAGACGTTAAACTACCGGAGATTCTAAATGCCTTAGTAATTACACGTGAGGATGGTTCAGAAGTAGTGCTTGAGTGTCAAAGACACTTAGGAGAAGATAGCGTTCGTGCTATTGCTATGGATGCTACCGAAGGTCTTACTAGAGGTATGCTTGTTGTAGATACTGGCGACCAAATTCGTATGCCAGCTTCTGATGAAGTCAAAGGTCGTTTGTTCAATGTCATCGGAGACACTATCGATGGTATTGGTCCAGTGAGTAAAGTAGGTGGTGCGCCTATCCATAGAAAACCACCGAGATACGAAGATTTAGCAACTTCTACTGAGATACTTCTTACAGGTATTAAAGTCATCGACTTGATTGAGCCATACGCAAAAGGTGGTAAAATTGGTTTGTTTGGTGGAGCAGGAGTGGG
>DATJBS010000053.1:0-1530 GCA_035515235.1 Chitinophagales bacterium | reverse complement strand
AATTAAGCAAAGCACGTAGTTTTGCATCTGATCATTACAAGTGAATCAAAACAGAGTCAAGAAATTTTTTATAGGTATAGGCGTTTAAAGCGCACTAATAAACTATAATTGCTACCTTTGTAGCATGATAACAAGAGATCGATTTATGGGAGTCAATTCTATCAAGTTTCACCACAGGTTTCCCGATGAAGACTCTTGCTATGCTTACCTATCTGAGATAAAATGGGAAAAAGGATATGTATGCAAAAAGTGTGGTAATGAACATTATTGCAAAGGGCGATAGCCTTATTCAAGAAGATGCACTCGATGCAAATACGATGAAAGCAGTACAGCTGGAACCATGTTTGACAAACTCAAGTTTTCGATTCATCTTGCATTCCATATAGCATTCAAGATTTCTACGAAAAAGAAAGGGATGTCTTCATTAGAGTTATCTCATGAGTTTGAGCTGAGACAGAAGACCTGTTGGGAATTCAAAAGAAAGATTCAGATTGTAATGAAAAGCTCTGGCAAATACCCAATTAACGGCACTATACAAGTTGATGAATTTTACGTTGGAGGAGAAGAAGGAGGAGTAATCAGTAGAAGAAAGGGAAAGAAGAGATTAGTTGTAATTGCACTTGAGATTGTAGAAGCAGGGGTAGGAAGAGGTTATGCAAGGGTAATTCCCGACGCATCATCGTCTTCATTCAAACCATTCTTTGATGAACACATTTGCAAGAGCGCAAAAATAATTACAGATAAATGGACAGGATATCTGCCTTTGAGAAATGATTATAAAAATATAGAACAGACGAAATCTAACGAAGGAAAGAGTGCTCCTGATATTCATCTGCACATAATGAATATAAAAGGATGGCTACGTGGAATACACCATCACTGCTCCAAAGAGTGGCTGCAGGGGTATCTTGATGAGTACCATTTTCGCTTCAATAGACGAAATCACCCAGAGGTATTGTTTGACACCCTATTGAAAAGGATGGTTGAATATAAGCTAATGAGAACTAATACAGTAAATTAACAAGTGCGCTCTAAGCGCCTATACCTATAGTTTCTTTAATAGTTTTGTCATCAATTTTACCAATTCATGCGGTCTTGCAAGTACAAAAACCAATTAGATTGGCAGTAGCCGGCATGTCGCACGGACATATTTCATTTATTCTTAATAGAGCTGATAAATTTAATCTTAACAAGACTGATAAGAAAGATTTTGAAGTGGTTGGAATTTGCGAATCAGACAAAGAATTAGTGAAGTTACGAGTGGAGCAGTTCCAATTGCAACCTGAAATCATATATTCAGATTTGACAAAAATGCTGGATGAAATAAAACCAGAAGCTGTAGTGGCTTTTGGATCCATATTCGACCATCTAGCAGTAGTTGAAGCGTGTGCTCCACGCGGAATTCATGTGATGGTAGAAAAACCTCTTGCTGTAAATATGGAGCATGCAAAAAGAATGGTTCAACTTGCAAAAGAACACAACATTCATTTGCTTACCAACTATGAAACATCTTGGTATCCTACAACAGCT